>CAILUI010000015.1 GCA_903837355.1 uncultured Victivallales bacterium | reverse complement strand
CGCTCCGGCGGCCTCCTCCAACACCTCCAGCGACTCGCTCGGATGCCGCCGCCGCTGGCGCTGCTGGTCCAGCGCCGCGTTGCGGGCAATCTGGAACAACCAGGTCGAAAAACTCGCCCGCCCGGGGCGCAGGCGGAACTCGCCGATCTTGCGGAAGACGCGGACGAAGACCTCCTGGGCCAGGTCAGCGGCCGTGTCGGCATCGCCGGTCATGCGGTAGACGAAGCTCAGGATGGGCCGCTGCCAGCGCACCAGCAACTCGCGGAAAGCCTGCTCCTCCCCAGCCTGCAAGCGCTGCACAAAGGCCGCCTCGACCTGGTGGGTATCCCGGGGCATAGGGCTACCATAGAGGCCCATTGCCGAGGTACTACCCACGGGCATTGGACCGCCGCCCGCCGACGGCACATTCCGAGGCTACATTAGGGCCCTCGGCAAGCGCCTCGAGACAGACGCCCGCCGACGGTTACCACAACCACCATGGACCCACTGCACGACCCCGAACCGGCTGCGGATGCCGACACCATCGCCGCTTTGGCGACGGCGGTCGGTGGTCCCATCGCCATCATCCGCCTGTCGGGCCCAGGCGCTGTGGCCACGGCGGCAGCCCTCTGGCGCGGCCAAAAGCCCCTGGACCAACCGCCCTACCGGACCCTGCACCTGGGACAGGTGGCGACCGCGGAAGGGACCCTCGACAACCAGGTCCTGGCGGTCTTCATGCCCGGACCGCACAGCTACACGGGCGATGACGTGGTCGAACTACACTGCCACGGCGGCGCTCTGGCCGCACGGCGGGTGCTGCTGGAATTGCTGCAGTGCGGTTGCCGCCATGCCGCCCCCGGCGAGTTCACCCAGCGTGCCTTCCTCAACGGCCGACTCGATCTGACCCAGGCCGAGGCCGTCGCCGACCTCATCGCAGCCCAGAGCACCGCGGCCCTGCACCTGGCCAACCGGCAGTTGGCCGGCGTCCTCGGGCGCCAGGTCAACGGCCTCTACGATGCCCTCGCCACCGACCTCGCCGATCTGGAGTCGCGCCTTGATTTCCCCGAGGAGGACTTGGACTGGGAAGCGGCGCCGGCGGTTCGGGAGCGTCTGGAGCAGACCCGGGCCAGCCTCGAACAGCTCTGGGCCTCACGCCACCAAGGGGAGGTGCTGCGTGACGGCGTACGGCTGGTGCTGGCCGGGCCACCGAACGTCGGCAAGTCGAGCCTGCTGAACGCCATCCTCGGTCGGGACCGGGCGATCGTGACCGAACTCCCGGGGACCACCCGCGATACGCTGGAGGAATGGGCCCACGTCCGCGACCTACCGCTGCAACTCATCGATACGGCCGGACTGCGCGACGACAGCCCGGACCCCATCGAGCAGTGCGGCATGGCGCGCTCGCGGGAGAGCCTGCAGACGGCACACGTCGTGGTCTGGGTGTTCGATGCCACCCTGCCCTATGCGCCGCAAGCCTGGCCGGAACTGCCGACGCCAGCCGCCGTGCTCCTCGTGGGCAACAAGCGGGACCTCGCCGACCGCCTGCCGGCGCCACCGCCCCCGCCCGCGGGGGCGCTGTTGGTGAGCGCCCTAACCGGCGCGGGGCTGGAACTGCTCTTCGACGCCGTCGAGCGCCTGGTCTGGACCCGGCCCCAGGCGGGCGACAGCGCGGTCGCCGTCAGCGCCCGCCATGCCGCGCTGCTCGCCGCCACCCTGCCCGCGCTGCAGGACGCCAGCGAGCGCGTCGGCACCCAGGACTGGGAACTCGCCGCGGTCGCCCTCCGCGCTGCCCTCGCCGACCTGGGCCGCATCACCGGGCGGACCGCCGACCCCGATCTCCTGCACACCATCTTCGCGCGCTTCTGTATCGGAAAGTGACCCCATGCCAGCCGCCCCGCCGCCCATCAACGACCCCGACTTCCACCGTCGCATCGCGCGCGCCCTCGAACTCGAATGGGATCTCGCCGTCGCCTGGTTCCCCGCCGACCTGAAGCGCGCGGCGCGACGCCCCGGCTTCAGCCTGATCCGCACCACCCAGGTCCTGGGCCAGTGGGTGCGCGAACCGGTACGGGAGATCCGGATCAGCGAAGCCTGTGTCCTGAACCACCCCTGGTACGCGGTGGTCGATGTGCTCCGCCATGAGATCGCGCACCAGCTCGCCGACGAGCTCTACCACGAGGAGGAACCGCCGCACGGCACCGTCTTCCACAACCTCTGCTGTTTCCTCCATGCCGACCCCAAGGCTTCGGGCGCCTATCCGACCCTGGACGAGGCCGTGCTGGCCGAGAAGCCCAGCGATGGCGACCGCATCATGGCCCGTATCCGCAAGCTCCTGGCCCTCTCGAGCAGCCCCAACCGCCACGAGGCTGAGGTGGCCATGGCCAAGGCCCGCGAACTGATGGCCAAACACCAGGTGGACCCCGCGGCGCCGCCGCCAACGACGGACGACTTCGTGCACATCGTGCTGGGCGAGGCCTCGTTGCGCCACGGGCTCGAGGTCCATGCCCTGGCGTCACTCATCCGCGAACACTACTCGGTGCAGACGATCTGGATTCCCATGGCCGTCCCCGCGGCCGGAAAGGTCGGCCGCGCCCTCGAGGTCTGCGGCACCCGCCTGCACGTGCAACTGGCACACTACGCCTTCGACTTCGTCACCCATCTCATCGCCAGCGAGTGGCGCTCCTACCAGCCTGGCGTCCGCCTCGGTGCCAATGGCCGGCGTGACTTCGCCCTGGGGATGGTCGCGGGCTTCCGCGCCCTACTCGACGAGCAACTCCGCACCTCGCCCCAGGTGCAGGCCCTGGTCCGGCGCGAGGATCCGGCCTTGGAGGACTACTTTGAGGACCGCCACCCGCGCCGAAAGCAGACACGGGCCGGCCATGGCGTGCGCGTCAACCATGACCTCCGGCGCGACGGCGAGGCGCTGGCCCGACGCATCGGCATGCGCCACGGTGTCCACCCGCCCAGCGGCCCCGGACGGCGACTGTTGGGCACGTAGCGCCAGGGCGCCGAAGCGGCAGCGCGCCGGGGCGCTGAAGCCGCCCCTGTGCTCGCCCTCCAACCCGGGGCCATGCCGATGTCTGGAGGGCAAGGGCAGGGCCGTCAGCCGACGGGCCGAACCGCCGCCGTACCCCTGCCGAAGCGGCAGCGCGCCGGGGCGCTGAAGCCGCCCCTGTGCTCGCCCTCCAACCCGGGGCCATGCCGATGCCTGGAGGGCAAGGGCAGGGCCGTCAGCCGACGGCCCGAACCGCCGCCGTACCCCTGCCGAAGCGGCAGCGCGCCGGGGCGCTGAAGCCGCCCCTGTGCTCGCCAACCCGGGGCCATGCCGATGTCTGGAGGGCAAGGGCAGGGCCGGCAGCCGACGGGCCGAACCGCCGCCGTGCCCCTGCCGAAGCGGCAGCGCGCCGGGGCGCTGAAGCCGCCCCTGTGCTCGCCCTCCAACCCGGGGCCATGCCGATGTCTGGAGGGCAAGGG
>CAILUI010000014.1 GCA_903837355.1 uncultured Victivallales bacterium | reverse complement strand
TCTGGGCCTGTCCTCTCATGCGGTCTTGGGAGAACCCCATACGCCGCGATTTGCACTGAGGGCCTCCGCACGTCATCCTAGAGGGTGTGACCGGCTTGCGGGCGTCCCTGCCTGGAGGCGTACAGAACAGAGCGGCCGGCGGTGACGGTATCGGGAGCAAATGCATGGTTGCGCAGGCTGACATCGAGCAGGTGGCCCGTGACATCGGCGAAGCCGCCGATGCAGAACGGGTCGTGCTGTTCGGCTCGCACGCGACCGGCCACGCGTCCGATTCGAGCGACGTGGATCTCCTGGTCATCGCCGAGAGCGACCAACCACGGCACAAGCGCAGCCGGGAGCTCTATAGGCGTACCCGTCCGCAACATTTCGCCATGGACATCCTCGTCTACACCCCGGAGGAGGTCCGCCGGGGCAGCCGGACCCCCGCGTCCTTCGTCTCGCAGATTCTTCGGGAAGGGAAGACGGTGTATGTCCGCGGAGCTTGAGATCGCCCGCCCATGGGTTGCGAAGGCGGGCGAGTGATCTGCTGAACGCCGACAACAACCTCGCTGCCGCTCGCGTGCCCTGCGACACGGTGTGCTTCCACTGCCAGCAGGCTGCCGAGAAGCTCCTGAAGGCGGTTCTGGCGGCCCGAGGCGTGCCGCCGCCACGGACTCACATGCTGTCGCTCCTGCTGGATGGGATCGCCGCGTCCATCCCATCGGTCGAGACGCTGCGCGACGATCTGGCCATTCTGACTCCCTACGCCGTGGCGGCACGTTACCCCGATGACGGCGGCGACACGCCGACAATGGAGGATGCCCGCGAGGCCCGGCAGTGCGCGCAGCACGTCTTCGACTGGCTGCGCAGAGAACTGCCCAATGCGGTCCCGTGCGGGTGAAGCGGGGACGAGAACGGAGCCCGCACGGGCTCGTGACCCATGCGGACCCCGCCAGACGATGGCCCCATCTCACGAAGCCAGCGCAAACCGCCGCTGGCCCATGCGCCCGAAGCTCGCAGCCAGGTCCGAGGTGTCCTGTGCCGCGAGTTCACGGGCCTTGACACGCAAGCGCTCCAGGCCCTGCACCAGGCTCACTTCAGCCTTGCTATCGCTGCGGTACTCCTCGGCACTGCGGCTCAGGAGCTCGGCGCGGGCGCGATCGAGCTCCTGCGTCATCTGGCGATCGCCGGCGAAGTTGAGAGCCTTGTAGCGCTCGATGAAGTGCACCAACCGGTTGAGGGTCTTCTGATGGACGCTGCCGGTGCTGTCGATGGTGGTCAGCATCTCACTGCAGAGCTGCGCCGTCTGCCGGCGCATTTCGCTCACACACTCGCCGACGAAGCGCTCGCAGAAGTCCTCGATCTCATGCCGGGCCTGCTGGGCCGCCTCACGGCGTACCTGCAGGAGTTCCTGGCGCGTGCCTAACTCGATGAGTTGCGCCTGCGGTACATCGGGGACCGCGATGCTGAAGAGCCGCACCTCGAAACCGAACGAGCGCGGCATGCGCTCGCTGGACGGGAACGCTTGTTCGACGGCAGCCACGAGCTTCCGGGGATCTGCCCCCAGGCGCTGCGCTGCCTCCCGCCATTCCACCAGCGCTGCGTCACGCAAGTCAGCGTAGCCTGCCAGGAAGGCGCGGGTCTCGGTCTCGAACTCTGCCTGCAGGCGGTGCAGACGCTGTGTCACTTCGTCCAGCTTCTCGTTGGGGAGGTAGTGCGCCACGCCCCCCAGGAAGGGGAACGTGTTCTCCTCGACCATGGCATGGGCGCGGCTCTCGAGCACGGCCAGGCGTTGCAGGCTCTCTTTGGGCACCAGGCGCTTGTGCCCGAGCGAGATCAGGCGGTCGTTGACCCGCTCCCTGGCCAGGCCCAGGTCCTCAGGGTTGAGCTTCTTCTGCGCACGCCAGTAGCGCACGCTGACGCTCAGCAGGACACCCCGCTGGGTCAGGGCATCCAGGAAGGTGCTGTCGGTCTGCATCGTACGGGGTTCCTTTCGGTAGGGGGCTACGACCTCTCGATGAACAGCCAGCGCGGGTGTTTGGCGGAGGCATGGAAACGGATGGCCTGCTCCGGGCGGAACGGCAGGCTGCCGTACCGGCGGTCGACGCTGAACTGACACCCGTCCCAGCCCAGCTTGCCGTCGAGCTGGAACGTCTGCCTCAAGTCGCTGACCGTGATCCGCTTCCCGATCAGCTTCCTCAGTTCGGCCAGGACATCCATCGGTGGAATCCTCCCATGTTCGAGGAGGGGCTGCCCTCCTTGGTGGAGTTGCGTTGGCGGCCGGTGGTCAGCGGCGACGCTTGCCCCTACAGCGGCAGGTGATCCGCTGGCGCTGGCATACCGGGCACTTCTCCCGGTCACAGCCGGGGTGATGGTGGCCGCCCGCGGCGACGTTGCAGTCCGGGCAGCGTTTGTCGGTATCGCTCTCGTAGCGCACCGTGGGGATCCAGTTGTGGGCGGTGATGCGCAGGCAGTCATTGCCCCGGCAGGTCGTGGTTTCCGGGTCTGACATCTCCTGGCGGCAGGCGGTACAGATGGCCATAAGTGTACTCCCTTTGCAGGCGCTGGCGGCGTCCATGACAGGTGGAGCTGTGGCTGCTGCTTCTCGATGACGAGGCGTCCGGCCATGGCGCGGACGACGATCTGGTCGCACTCGCTGAACCCGGCGTCGGCGAGCCATCTCCCCGACTGCCGGCCCGGGGACGGACGTACTCGTAAGGGCGCCAGGCGCAACGGCCACCTGACGCAGGCACGTGCGACTGCACCGTCAGGTGACGGACTGCTGTCCATCGAGGAAGACGTCGTATCCGGTGCAGGGGAACCTGCCGGTTAAGTGATCCCGGTACGGACGTCCGGGCCTGTGAATGGGGAACATCCCCCCGCCCTGCCGGCGTTACCCGGCAGAGCAGGGAGCGATCGGCGGGTGACGCGCTTCAGGCAGCGATGCGCCGCGCCGTGAGGGCTTCTGCCGAATCGCCAGCCGCACTCCGGAGGCGCTCCGACGCCCACCGGCGTAGCGCCCGGATATCCTCTGCCAGCCTTACCGGCTGCGGATCCCGAGAAACTCGGCCTGGAGACGGAGGTCTGCGCCCGGCGCCGGCGGGTGCAGCAGCTCGAAGTCTTGGAACGGATCCGGGGGCCGATGCGCACGGTTCAGGGGTCGCCTGACGCGCCGGAAGTCAGACCGTACGAACGGGCCACTGGAAGAAGACCGTTCCGGCAGCACAAGCAAGCGCTGAAGAGGTGGCAGTCTCATGCGGAAAGCGGTCCATGCCGTAAGTCTGCATTGCTTTCTTACGGCGGAGACGTCAAGACGCGGGACACGGACACGGATGGATTGGCCGCGGCCGACACCGAGAGGGCGCTTGGGAACGGGTGTACCCGTGGCCCCGCACCCGGGGCCCCGCAAGCGGGCCGAGCGCGGCGGCGGAGGCGGGAGGGAATCCAGCGGCCTGGGCAACAACGCAAGACCCGGATCATCTCACACGGAGACGAACCAGGCCCACTGTGCGTCTGCGGGGGCGTAGGCCGCCGGGGTCAGACGCTGAACGCATCCAGGCTCTTGACGGTGACCGCCAGGCGGTGCAGCTTCCTCAGGGCCGCGTCGCTGCCGATGCGGCCGATGGCCTCGCGCGTCTGATAGGGAATCTCACCGAAACGCGCCTCAAGGGCGTCGAGCACCGCCTCGCGTAGGCCCCGGAGCTGACCTTCGCTCCTGGCCAGCTGTTCTGTATCAGTGATATACGGCATGCTGAGTTCTCCTTCGATGGACTCAAGCGCTTCCCGGTACTTTAGCGCGAGATCGCCTGGAAGTCGCATGAGGTAC
>CAILUI010000013.1 GCA_903837355.1 uncultured Victivallales bacterium | reverse complement strand
TCGATTTCGATTGGTGTGGTCCCTGAGCCAGGCTCGCTCGGGCTGCTGCTGCTGGGCTTGGCGGGGCTGGCGACGCGGCGGAAGCGCGTCAGTCGCTAAGGCTCTGGTTTCTGCTCTTCGCGTCGAGCTATACTCCCCGCGCTGCCGGCATTTCCCGGCAGCGCGGGGCGTTATGTGGCTCGGCGCTACGGTGAACGCACGGGCCCTGAGGAGGATGGTGCGATGGCTGAGAGTGCTTCCCGGAAACGCGGCCTGATCCGGGCCTTCCTTCTGGTTCTCGTGCAGGCGCTACGTATGCCCTTCGATGTGCTCTTTCTGACCTGGGACTTCCTGGTGGTCAGCGGCTGGGGCCTGAGGAATCTGCCGTCGCGGCTGTCGGGTCTCCCGCCGGAGCCTTTTCGGAGCCGGCGTGAAGGCCGCTGGATCGAGACGCATGCTGGCGACGCCCTGCGGAATTGCTCGCTGGCGCCGAAGTACGGCACCAAGGCCCTGCTGCGTCTGCTCTGTGCTGACCTGGCCTGGCATACCCCTGACGAGAACGAGGGCGAGCGCGATCTCTGCTGGTCCGGTTCGTCCAGCCGGCCGCCGACCACCTGGGGCAGGTACCTGCTGACGGGGGTGGTTCTGGCGCTCGTCTGGGGCCTTCCGACGGGGACCCTGGCCTGGCGCTATCGCGCCCGCTTGGGGTCGTTGATGCACGCGCAGCAACCGCAGCCGGGGCAGCACAAGCAGCAGACTCAGGCCAGCCCGACGGCGAGCCCGGCCACGCGCAATGACCCCGGGATGGCGGTGCAGTTCGTGGTCGAGGCGAACGACCTGGAGCGTGCCGGCAAGAAGGCGGAGGCACGGCAGCGCTTCCGCGATGCCGCAGTGCGCGACGTAACGTCCATGGAGGCACAACTGGGACTCGGGCGCCTGAGCCTGGATAGCGATCTCACCGATGAGGCCTGGCAGGCCTTTGCCAAGGCCCTCGATCTGGACGCGACCAACCCCCAGGCCCTGCTGGGAATGGCGCGGGTGCTGCATGTCCAGGGCGCTGACCGTAAAGCCGTGGAGGTCCTGGAAACCGCCATCGCCCGCACCCCGGGGCTGGCGGTGGCGCACGCCCTCAAAGCCACCTGCCTGCTGGCCGTCGACGACCTTCCCGGCGCCGGTGCGGCGATCGAGAAGGCCCTCGCGCTGGCTCCGGATGACGAGGCCGCCATGGCCACGCGGCCGACCTTGAACTGCGTCAGGGGCACCTTGAGAAGGCCGACTCCTACTACCGCCGGCTGGTTGGCCGGAACCTCCAGAACCTGACTGGCCGCATCGGGTCGGCGCGAATCCTGCGCCTCAAGGGCAACAACCGGGAGGCCGAGGCCTTTCTGCGCACCCTGCTGGCCGAGAAGCCGGGAGAACCGCAGGCGACCGCGGAACTCGTCGAGGTGCTGTTGGCCGCCGGCCGGCCGCTCGACGGCCTGGCGCTGTGTCGTGAGGCCATCGACAAGGATCCGGGATCCAGTCGCTTGCGCGAGAAGTCCCTGGCTATTCTCTTCGGCCTGGGGCGGGATGACGAGCTCTACGTCGCGGCCAGCAAGCTCCTGGCGGACAACCCGGGCAGCCCGGCGGCCCACGTCCAGTTGGCGGGCATGTTCCTGCGCAAGGGCTTGCCGACGCTCGCCAGCGATCACTGCAACAAGGCCTTGGCCGGGCAGCCCGGCTCGGAGGGCGCCTACCGCTTGCTGGTGGCGGCGCTGCTGCAGACCGGCGACATCGAGGCGGCCCGGGAACGCCTTGAACGGCTCCTGGCCGTGCTTCCTCAGGATCTCGATGCGACCATCAAGCTCGCCGAGTGCCACCGCCGGCGGGGGGATACCGCCAAGGCCCTTGAGCTGCTCCGCAAAGGCGTCGCCGACCATCCCGCCTCCCCGGCGGCCCGCTCGCAACTCGCCCAGGTGCTGTTCCAGACCGGGGATGGGAAAGGGGCTGTGGCCGAGTTCCGGGAGACGTACCGCTTGGCGCCCAACGATCCGACGGCTCTGAACAACCTGGCCGCCGTCATCAGCTACGGCGACGGCGATCTCAGCGAGGCCCTCGGCTATGCCGAGCAAGCCCGGAAGCTGGACCCGCGCAACCCGACGATCCTCGACACCCTCGCCTGGATCCAGACCCGCCTCGGCAAGCATGAGCCGGCGCTGGCGCTCTCCGAACTGGCCCTGGCGCAACAGCCGAATCTGCCCATCCTCAGGTACCATTACGGCGCCATTCTGGCCGCTCTCGGTCGACAGGACGAGGTCCGGGACGCCCTCAAAGCTGCCATGCGGGGAGGCGCGGATTTCCAGGGCGTTGCGGACGCCCGCGCGCTCCTGGAACGACTCTCCGGCGCCGCGCCCTTGGCGCCAGCGGCGCCGTGATCCCGGGACCACGCAGGGACCGAGCCCGGCCGGCGACGGTGGACGCGGCAGGCGGGCGTCGGAGTGCCCCCTGGCCGGCGGGGTTCCGGCGGGGGCGTTCATGGCCGTTCGCGGCGTCAAAATGTTGTGCTCATGTTGTGCTCGCCATCTGTAGCTAACCCGTGCAAGTGGGTGCAAACCGTAGCCAAACGGGATTTCTGTAAGTCGCCTATTTGCAATGCTATGCAAAACTATGCCGAGGCTCGTCGCGGTCTTGAAAACCGTCGATGGGCTTGCCCATCCGTGGGTTCGAACCCCACCCCCTCCGCCGGAGCGACGGCGCCGGACACAGCCGCGTTGGCCAAGGCCACCTTGCTGCAGATCGCCGGGCGCGTGGCGCAGTTTGGCGGCTGGCGCGTCGACCTGGCGCGGAACCAGGTCTTCTGGTCTGACGAGGTGGCCGCGATTCACGACCGGCCGCCAGGCTACACCCTGCCCTTGGAGGAGGGTATCAGCTACTACGCCCCGGAATGGCGGGGACGGATCACGGCGGTGTTTGGCGCCTGTGCCCGCGAGGGCACGCCCTACGACGAGGAGATGGAGCTGATCACGGCACGGGGCCGCCGCATCTGGGTGCGCGTCCTGGGCGAGGCCATCCGCGATGCGTCCGGAACGATCGTCGGGGTCCAGGGCGCCTTCCAGGACATCTCCGAGCGCAAGCGGACCGAGCTGGTCACGGCGGCCCGAGTGCGGCTCCTGCGCCTGGCCAGCGACCAGACGCTCGCCGAGTTGCTGCGGGACACGCTGGACGAGGCCGAAGGGCTCACCGGCAGTCAGGTGGGCTTCTACCACTTTGTCGAGCCGGATGAGGCCACGCTCTCCCTGCAGGCCTGGTCCACCAACACCGTACAGCACATGTGCAGAGCCCAGGGCGCCGGGGCGCATTACCCGCTGCAGCAGGCCGGGGTCTGGGTCGATTGCGTCCACCAGCGGCGGCCGGTCATCCACAACGACTACGCCTCTCTGCCGCATCGTAAAGGCTTGCCGGAGGGCCACGCGCCGGTCATCCGGGAACTGGTTGTCCCGGTCCTGCGCGGCGCTCGGATCGTGGCCGTGCTCGGGGTCGGCAACAAGCCTACGGACTACGACGCGCAGGATGTCAAGAGCGTCGCCGACCTGGCCGACCTGGCCTGGGACATCGCGCAGCGCAAGCAAGCCGAGGAGAAGCTCCGTGAGAGCGAGGAGCTGTTCCGCACCCTGGCGATCCTGGCCCCGGTCGGCATCTACCTGACCACTCCCGAGGGCCACTGCAAGTACGCCAACCCGCGCTGGTGTGAGATGGCCGGGATGAGCCTCGAGGAAGCGCGCGGCGACGGCTGGGTCAAAGGCCTGCATCCGGACGACCGCGCCCGCGTCATCGCGAGCTGGCAACGGATGGTAACCGCCTGCGGTCAGTGGGGGCTGGAGTACCGTTTTGTAACTCCCGCCGGCAAGGTCACTTGGGTGTACGGCACGGCCGTCGTCCAGAACGATGTCCAAGGTAAGCTTCTGGGCTATGTCGGCATCAACACCGACATCACGGCGCGCAAGCGGGCTGAGGAGGAGCGCGAGCAGATGCAGGCGCGGTTGCTGCAGGCGCAGAAGATGGAGTCCGTCGGCCGGCTGGCGGGCGGCGTGGCGCACGAGTTCAACAACAAGCTCATGGGCATCATGAACTACGTCGAGCTCTGCCGGGACGAACTGCCGCCACAGCACCCCATCCGTTCCTACCTCGACGAGATGAGCCGCGATGCCCGGCACTCGGCCGACATTGCCCGCCAGATCCTCGCCTTCGCCCGCCGGCAGACCCTCGCCCCCAAAGCGCTGGACCTGAACGCGGCTGTGGCCGGTATGTGCGCCCTGCTGCGCAGCCTGCTGGGCGCGGGCATCGAGCTGGTCTGGCGGCCGGGGGCCGCGCTGTGGACGGTGCGGATGGACCCCGCGCAGCTCAACCAGGTCCTGGTCAACCTCTGCACCAACGCCCAGGAGGCCCTAGCCGAGGCCGGTCGTGTCACCCTCGAAACCGCCAACCTCAGGCTGAGCGACGCGGACTGCGCTCAGCACGCCAACGCGCGGCCCGGCGAGTACGTTCGGCTCCGGGTCAGCGATACGGGGCGCGGCATGACTCCGGACGTCCTTGCGCAGGTTTTCGAGCCCTTCTTCACGACCAAGGAGGTCGGCCAGGGGAGCGGCCTGGGGCTGCCCAGCGTGCAGGGTATCGTCGAGCAGCACGGCGGCTTCGTCGAGGTCCACAGCGAGGTCGGCAAGGGGACTGCATTCAGCATCTTCCTGCCACGCCTCAGGTCCTAGCCGAACGCCCAGGTGTCCGAGCCCATGTGCCGGCCTTGATCCCCCGTGCCTGCGCGGTACAGTGCAGGTTTGGTTACGGGGTAGAAAGCATGGGCGTGACGATGGCAGCCGGCGCGGAGATCGAGGCCGTCTTCCAGTCCTTCGATCCGGAGATCGCGGGCTGGTCGCTGGCATTGCGGGCGCCGTTGGCGGTGCATGAAGCCTGGGAAGCGCGGGATGTGCTGCCGCTGCTGCGTACGGCCGAGCGGGCAGCAGCACAGGGACACTGGGTCGCGCTGATCCTGACCTACGAGGCCGCGCCCGCCTTTGACCCGGCCCATGCCGTCCACGCGGGGTCGGCGCTGCCGCTGGCCTGGGCCGCGGTGTTTGACCGCTGTCACCCCGTGCCGGTCTGGCCGGCTGCCAACAGCGCCGCTCTGGCCACCTGGACGGCCCGGGTGCCGCCACAGGATTATGCCGCCGCCCTGCAGCGTATCCGGGCGCATATCGAGGCCGGCGATACCTACCAGGTCAACTACACCTTCCCGATGGAGGCCGAGTTTGCGGGGGATGACCGCGCCTGGTTTGCGCGTCTCTGCCAGGCGCAGCGTGCCGCTTACTGCGCCTACGTGAACCTGGGCCGTTTCCGCGTCCTCTGCGCCTCGCCGGAGCTGTTTGTCGAGCGCGACGGCGAGCGCCTGACGACGCGGCCGATGAAGGGCACCCTGCGGCGCGGGCGCTGGTGCGACGAAGACGTGGCGCGGGCGCGCGAGCTGGCCACCTCCACGAAGAACCGGGCCGAGAACGTGATGATCGTGGATCTGCTCCGCAATGACCTCGGGCGGGTAGCGGTGCCCGGTTCTGTCCACGTACATCGCCTGTTCGCGGTGGAGCGGTTGGAGCACGTGCTGCAGATGACCTCGACGGTGCAGGCCACCTGCCGTCCGGGTACGAGTTGGTGCGATCTCATGAGCGCGCTTTTTCCCTGCGGCTCGGTCACCGGCGCTCCCAAAGTGCAGACCATGCGGATCATCCGCGAGGTCGAGCCCTTCCCACGTCAGGTCTACACCGGGTCCATCGGCTTCCTGGCCCCGGGCGGCGCCGGCACCTTCAACGTCGCCATCCGCACGGTGCTGCTCGACACCCAGACCGGCAAAGCCGTGTTCAACGTGGGAGGCGGCATCACCTACGACTCGACCCCGGCGGGTGAGTACGACGAGTGTCTGGATAAGGCGCGCTTTCTGCATGACGCGCAGCCCGGCTTCCGGCTGCTGGAGTCACTGCTGCTGGAGCGGGGCGAGTTCTTCCTGCTGGAGCGGCACCTGGCTCGTCTGCGCGAGTCGGCCGGCTACTTCCGCTTCCCCTTCGCCGAGGCCGCGGTGCGCGAGCGGCTCGAGGCCGTGCGTCGGCAAGCGGCGGGGCGCTGCAAAGTGCGTCTGCTGCTCAGCCTCGACGGGGCCCTGACCGTCGAAGCCCAGGAGTTGGCCGCGCCCAGCGGCGCCGTCCTGCGCCTGGCGGTCGACACCGAGCCGATCGACTCGTCCAACCCGTTTCAGTGCCACAAGACCACCCGTCGGGAGGTCTACGACCGCGCCCGCCGTTCGCGCCCCGACGCCGACGACGTCCTGCTCTGGAATGAACGCGGCGAACTGACGGAATCGTGCCTGGCGAACCTGGTCGTGAAGCAGGGTGGGACGCTGTGGACGCCGCCGCGCGAGTGCGGGCTGCTGGCGGGGACCTTCCGCCAGGAGTTACTCGAGCGCGGCGAGATCCGCGAGCGCATCCTGCGCCGCGAGGATCTCGCCGGCGCCGAGGCCGTGTACCTGATCAACTCGGTACGGCAGTGGATGCCGGTGCGCGTGGTGCCGTGAAGCGCCTGGCCTGCCAAGGGGGACCTGCACATGCAGCGCCCGCGGCCGGGCGCCTGTCCAGAGGACCGGTGGCGATGCGGTGGGCCGCCACCGCCGGAGGTCAGTACGCACGGGTGCCCTCACCCGCGGCCGCGTGGGGGCACGCGGCGGTACGGTTCCGCCCGTTGGAGATGCGGTGGGCCGCCACCGCTGCGCCCGCGGTCGGGCGCCTGTTCAGAAGACCGTTGGCGGTCTTCGTTGACGATGTGATAGGATGGAATCCATGACTACCAGACCGCGGGCAGGGGCACTGATCAGCAGGTGGCTACTCGTTCTCCTGGCGGCAGCACTGAGTGTGTTGCTGCCGGGAGCAGCCTGGGCGGCGCCGCGCGCGGCGGTGGTGGTACTACCCACGGGCGCAACCGCCGGCGAGCAGTTCGCGGCCGCGGAACTGCAGCGCGGGTTGCAGGCGGTGGGCGGCTGGGAGGTACAGATCATGGCTGCGGCGCCCGCGCCGACGGCCGGCGGCCTCACCTTCTGGGTGGGCACGGTCGAGACGCCAGCGCGCCTGGCCGCCCTGCCGGCAGGGCGGGTGGCGGCGAAGGCGGAAGGGCTGAGCGAAGACGGCGTGTGCCTGCAGGGCGAAGGGAAAGACATCGTGCTGGTCGGCAAGGGCCGGCGCGGCGCACTCAATGCCGTCTACACCTTCCTGGAGCAGTGCGTCGGCTTCCACTGGCCCGAGCCGGGGCAGGAATTCGTGCCCCCGCCAGCCCCGCTGGCGCTGGACCGGCTGGACCTCGTCTCCAACCCCGCCTTTGCCTACCGTGGCGTCGCCATCCATGGGACCTGCAGCGCGGACTGGTTCGCGCAGATCCTGGACTGGCTGTCCAAGAACCGCATGAACGCCTTCCAGCTCTTTCCCGGGCACTACGAGCAGGTCCGGCCCACGGTGCTGCAGGAGGTGCTCAAGCGCGGTCTCTACCTTAACATCGGCGGGCACTCGCGGGAGTTCTTCTTCCCGCACGAGAAGGCCTTCGCGCAGCATCCGGACTGGTTCGCGCTGGTCAAGGGGCAGCGGGTGGCAGATACGCAGATCTGCTACAGCAACCTCGAGTCGGTACCCGAGTACGCGGCGAACGTGGTGGCGTACCTGAAGACGCGGCCGGAGATCGGCATGGCCAGCCTGTGGCCGTCGGATGGCTACGGCTTCTGCGAGTGCGAGCGCTGCAAGGCAGGACAGGTCGCCGATACGATCCTGACCTACTGCAATGCGGTGACCGCCGAAATTGTCAAAGCCTTGCCCGAGGTGAAGACGGAATTCCTCTCGTATATCCACTACACCGCGCCGCCGCGGGAGGTCAGGCCGCTGCCCGCGGTGGTGCCCACCTACTGCGAGTACTGGTCGCGCAGCCAGTTCCACCCGATCACCGACGAGCGCAACGGCAACGCTCAGTGTCGTGCACAGATGGAGGGCTGGATTGCAGCGTCGCGCCAGGTGACGCTGTTCTCGTACTACGGCGACGACTGCATCAAACGCTTTGTCTACAACCCGCTGATGGACATGATCGGGGCCGACCTGCGTTACTACCGCAGCATCCGGCTGGCAGGCAACTTCGTGCTGCTGACCAATCCGCAGAGCTGGTGGTCGCACGCCCCTCACCTGTACGCCTACGCCCGCGCCGCCTGGGACCCGGACACGCCGCTGGCGACCCTGGAGACGGACTACTACGACTCGCTCTACGGTGCGGCGGCGGGAGCGCTGCGCGAGCACGCGGCGGCGTCCCGGGCCCTGTTTGACCTGCAGACCGCGCAGGGGGGCAGTGGTGAAGACCTCCTCTGGGGGCAAAGCTACACGTGCACGGATCCGGCGCTGATTGCCCAGACCCGCACCCAAGGTCTGGCCGCGGTGGCGCGGGTGCGCGCCTGCCTGCAGTCGGCCCGCGCCACCGGCCCGCGGCCGGACGTCCTGGCGCGGCTGGCAAAGCTCGAGGCGGACGCCGACTACCTGGCGTGGCTGTTCGATGTCGCCGCCGCCGCGCAAGAGGTTCCTCTCGACCCGACCCCCGCGGCCAAGCAGCGCCTGCTGGAACTGGCGACTCGGGGCCTGCAACTGGAGATTATCGCCGAAGATGACCGCGCCGGCTACCGCTCGGCCCGCAACACGCTGCTCGACATCACTCGGCGCCTCACCGGCCAGGAACCTGCCCTCACGCACGGCACGCCGGCGCAACTCCGGGAGTACGCGCAGGACGGCATCTGGCGCTGGACCACGGCCGACGTGGTGCCATCCACGCTGGAGAAACCACGCCGCCTGCAGGTGGAGGTTACCCCGCGCCTCAAGGGTCCCGGTACCTACCAGGTGATCTGGCAGTACCTCGACGGCGCCGATGGCTTGTCCATCCTGAGTACCGGGCTCTACAGCGCGACCGTGGCTGACCCCAAGCCCGAGGAGCTGGTGGCGGTGGCCATCGACGCGCACGAAGCCTTCACCGGCGGCGGTAACAGCAAGAACGTCTACACCTTGGCGCTGACCGTACACGACCCGGCGCGCCGCTACTTCATCGTCGGCAGCTTCTACGACCAGCGCGAGTTCGATACCTTCGGGCACGTCCTGCTGCGGGCGGAGTGAGGCCGACCCTCCCCATCGGGCCCCTTGCATAGCCTGGGTAATTGCGATATTGTTTTTCCTGGTTGTTGCGTTTAGCGCACGGAGTTGGGGGCAGTCTCGTGACCTGATCGCGGGGCGCAAGCGAGAGGTGGAACGATGAAGATCAGCATTCTGCGACCGCTGGCGGTGGCAATGCTCCTGGTGGGCATGACTGCTGCCTGGGCAGGCTCGGCCACACTGACACCCGTGGGTCCGGCGACCTTCCGTTGGCTGGACATCGGGGACTATCTCTACGGGGCGAGCTTCCGCTCTACCTTCAGCTACGGGACGGGTGTCACTCTGACCTACCCCGACAGCGATTCGAGCTTTGTCGGCACCCTCAGCGGCAGTGGGCTGAAGCCAAACTTCGCCTACCAGCTCAAGTTCGAGGGCATACCGAAACTGACCGGGGGTACAGACCAGGATGAGTGGGCCAACGCGCAACTCGGCAAGGCCGGCCGCTGGTGGGTGACGGTGCTCGATGGCGCTGGCAGCGTGGTGACGATGTACAACTACGATAATCAGTTCGGCGCGACGGGCGATGACCGCTACGACGAACTGGCCAGGACCGACTTCTACGAAGCCTCGACGGGCTACACCTACATCTTCAAGGGCTACCTGCTGTTCGACTATGTCGTCACCACCTCCAGTGGGGCGATTCCGGGCGGCACCGGCGGCTGGGGGTTCATCGTCGACAGCAGCTTCCACGTGCTGTTCAAGACGACGCAAGGGGGGTGGGATGCGAATGACGCGACGCCGACGAGCCACACGATCAGCTTCACGCGGGCCTATTACGACACGCTGAGAACCAGCAAGACGATCTCCCTCTACGGCGAGTGGCAGCCGGGCCGCGCCCTGCCTGGCCAATTGCTACTGCCGCTGGGGAGCTACAACGTCCGCCTGGTGCTCACCGAAGAGTCATTCCATAGCACCAACTCGCAGGGCGGGAACTGGGCTGCGGCACTGACGGCGCCGGTGGCCTTTACGATCGCGCCGCCCCCGCCGCCCCCGGGAACGCTCGCGGGCACGGTGAAGACGACCACCGGCAAGGCCATCGCCAAAGCAACGGTCACCGTCCGCGGCCTGGACGGGCTGAGCGTCGCGTCGGCGCTGACCGGCAGCACGGGCAAGTACAGCCTCACCAAGCTGCCTGCGGGCAGCTACAGCGTCACCGTGAGCGCCATCGGCTACAAGGCGGCCACGGTCGCGACCACCATCGTCAGCGGCGCCACGACCACGCTGGATGTCAGACTGGCCAAGTAACGGCACGGGGCTCTGCTCGGACGCCTGGCCCCAGCAGGCCCGGCGCGGAACAAGGCCTCCGGTGGAAGCCAACCTCGGTCGCGCGGGGTGAGCGGAGGGGTGAATGGAGGGCGAATCCTGCTGTCCAGCAGGACCTGGTTGCAGGCGGTGAGCCGAGCTCTGGGAACCGGCCGCAGGCCGGCGGCTCAGCGGCGCCGGCGCGCCTGGGGAGCTTCGCCCTCCACCGGCAAACAACGCCATCCTGCACGCCGTTCCGGGGTCTCGCAGCGACGTCTTCAGGCGTTTCTTGAGCCGGCTTGCCGGCGGGCCCTTCTTCCTCTATGGTCTGTTCTGTGGATGTTCGCTGCCCCGTGCGGTAAGTGCCCGTCACGTCTTACTCCGAAACGCGAGGGACCCGCGTGAGTTCTGGTTGGTTCTGGTGGTTGGTGCTGGCGCTGGCGGCGGCGCTGGCGTGCTGGCGTTGGCGGCCGCAGCGCCGGCGGCGCCGCGAGGTGACGGAAGCGGCTGAGGACGCCCTCAAGGCCCTCTACCATCTGGGCCGGGGCGGTCAGCCGGTGCGCTGGCACGCCCTGCGCCGGGATGGGGACTTCCCACGGCGACAGATGACCGGCATCGTCGCCGAGTTGCTCCGCCGCGGCTGGGCGCAGGCGGAGCGGCGGACGCTACGCCTGACGGCCGCGGGTAGTCAGCGGGCGATCGAGTTGATCCGTGCGCACCGGCTCTGGGAGCGTTTCCTGGCGGAGAAGGAAGGGTACCGCCTGGACGCCGTCCACGAGGAGGCCACCCGCCGCGAGCACGCCACGTCGCCGGCCCAGGCGCAGCAGTTGTCGGCAGACCTGGGCCATCCGCGGGTGGACCCGCACGGCGACCCGATTCCCGCCGTCGGCGAGGAAGTCCCGGACCATCACGGCGTGCCGCTGACCGACTGGCCGGTCGGCACGCCGGGCCGCATCAGCCACCTTGAGGATGAGCCGCCGCGGCTCCTGCGCCGGCTCGCCGCGGCGGGGCTCTCGCCGGGGGCGCGAGTGACGGTGGCCGAGCGCACCGAAGGCCAGGTCATGGTCTGGAGCGGTCGCCGGCGCGTCGCCATCGATCGGGCCGCTGCGGCCCAGGCCTTCATCGTGGCCGACCTTACCGAGCGGGTGCCGCTCTCCGAGCTGGAGATCGGCTACAGTGCCCGGGTCGGCGCGCTGGCGGAGTCTGCTACCCAGGCGCAGGCCTGGGCCGCCCAGGGTTTGCAGCCGGGGGCGCTGGTGACCGTGGTGCGGGCCGAGCCCCTCAGCGACACGGTCCTCTACCGCGTGGCGGATCGCGACCTCGAGTTGCCGAAGCTCGAGGCGAACCAGATCCTCGTCGACACGGCCAGCATCGAGGATCTGCGTCTGCCACGCGAGCCCTGGCTTGGCGAGCAGGCCGAGCGGGTCCGGGCGCTGTTCCAGCGTTACGGCAGTTGGACGGTGATCCGTCGGGGGCTGCTGCTCCTGGGGCCGGCCTTCATGGTCAGTGTCGGCTATATGGATCCCGGCAACTGGGGTACGGATATCGAGGGCGGTGCCCGCTTTGGCTACCGGCTGCTGTGGGTGATCCTACTGGCGAACCTGATGGCGATTCTGCTGCAGGTGCTCTCCGCGAAGCTCGGGATCGCCACCGGCAAGTCGTTGCCGGAGGTCTGCCGCGACCGCTATCCGCGCTGGCTGAGCGTGAGCTTGTGGGTCACCGCCGAACTGGCCGCCATCGCGACCGACCTGGCCGAGTTCCTCGGGGGATCGGTAGCTCTGAATCTGCTCTTTGGCGTGCCGCTGTTCCCCGCCGCACTGATCACCGGTGTGATTATCTCGCTGATCCTGCTGCTGGAGCGCTACGGCTTCCGCAAGGTCGAGATGCTGATCATCGGCATGATCGCGGTGATCGGGATGGTCTACATGGCCGAGATCTGGCTGTCGAAACCGGCCTGGGGAGCGATTAGCAGGGGCCTGCTGGTGCCCAGTATTCCGCACGGCGCCCTCCTGGTGATCGTCGGCATCATCGGCGCGACGGTCATGCCGCACAACCTCTACCTCCACAGCGCCCTGATGCAGAGTCGCGTCCGCGCCGGCGACTCGGACCGTCGCAAACGTGAGGTCTTCCGCTTTGAGATACTGGATTCGCTGGTGGCTCTCAACGGCGCCTTCCTGGTCAACGCGGCGATCCTGATCATGTCGGCGGCGGTGTTTGCCGACGGCCGCCTGCACGACTACTCGCTGGAGTCGGCCCACCAGACCCTGACGCCGCTGCTGGGGGCCTTTGCCGGGACCGCCTTTGCCGTGGCCTTGTTGGCCTCCGGCCTGGCCTCCTCGACCACGGCCACCATGGCGGGGCAGGTGATCATGGAAGGCTTCATCCACCACCGCATGAACGTCTGGATCCGGCGCGGGGTCACCATGGTGCCGTCGCTGATCGTCATCGGCATGGGTATCGATCCGCTGCGGATCCTGGTCCTTTCCCAGGTCAGCCTCTCTTTCCAACTGCCCTTTGCGGTGGTGCCCCTGCTGCTGTTCACCAGCGACCGTGCGGTCATGGGCGACTTCGTGAACCGCACGCTGACGCAGTGGCTGGCCTGGGGGGCGGCGCTCATCATCATGGCCCTGAATGCCCTGCTGGTCGTCGAGATCCTGCGTGGCTGAGTTCTGGGCCGGCGCGTTAGGGAACTGAGTCCCGGTGTCGGCGGGACTCCTTGGACTGCGGCGGCTTGACGCCGCTCTCGGGTGCGCGCTGGGCAGCGCGGACCGTGTGCGTCGGGACGGTGTCCAAGACGGCGGCGCCGAGTGACGATATGCCCACACGAGGAGTGTCCCGATGAAAGAGGGCTGCAGAGAAGCGGCGATGCCCTGTGTGCTGGTGATCTTCGGGGCCAGCGGGGACCTGACCCGGCGCAAGTTGCTGCCGGCCCTCTTCGACCTCGAACGGCAGAAGCTCCTGCCAGAACCCCTGACGGTGATCGGCACCAGCCGTTCGCCCGGTGACGACGACCAGTGGCGGGGCCAGGCCCGCGCCTGCATCGAAGAGCGCTTCGGAGCCCTGAACCCTGCCGACGAGAAGGCCTGGAGCCGCTTTGCGCAGCGGCTGCACTATCAGGCCGGCAGCTACGCTGACCCCGACGCCTATGCCCGCCTGTACCACTACATTACGGCCACCTGCTCCTGCCGCTGCCAGGAGAATGTGCTCTTCTACATGGCGTTGCCGCCCAGCGTCACCGAGGTGGTGCTCGGGCAAATCGGCCGCAGCGCCTTCGCCAGCGCCGGCCGGACGGGCGCCGGTCACCGCGTGTTGATGGAGAAGCCGTTCGGGACCGACCTGCAGAGCGCCCGTCGGCTCAACGAACTGGTCTCCCGCGTCTTCGCCGAACGGCAGATCTACCGCATCGACCACTACGTGGCCAAGGACACCGTCCGCAACCTGATGGTGTTCCGTTTCACCAACGCCATTTTCGAGCCCCTGTGGAATCGCCAGCACGTCGACCATGTGCAGATCACGGCCGCGGAGAGCCTGGACGTGGAAGGGCGCGGCAGCTACTACGAAGAGGCGGGGGTGGTGCGCGACATGCTCCAGAACCACGTCCTGCAGGTGCTGTCGCTGGTCGCCATGGAGCCGCCCCTGGCTGGTGACGAGGAGTCCATCCGCGACCGCAAAAACGACGTCTTCAAGGCGCTGCTGCCGCCCGAGCCGGCGGACTTTGTGTTTGGCCAGTATGACGGCTATCGCGGTGACAAGGGGGTGGCGCCGGAGTCGGTCACGCCGACCTTCGCCGCGGTCCGGGTGTTCATCAACAACTGGCGCTGGCAGGGCGTGCCCTTCTACATCCGCAGCGGCAAGGCCATGAGCCGCAAGCTCACCGAGGTGGTGATCCGTTTCCGCAGCGTGCCGCTCTGTGTGCTGGGCAGCGCCACCGCCTGCGCGGCCGTGCAGCCCAACACGCTGTTCCTGCAGATCCAGCCGCGCGAGGGCATCCGGTTGAGCTTCAATGCGCAGGAGCCCGGTCCGGGCGATATGGTGGGGCAGACCCACCTCACCTTCGACTACCAGGACTTTGGGCGCGTCATGCCGGAAAGCTACGCCCGCGTGGTGCTGGACGCGCTGCTGGGCAAGCCGGCGCTGTTCTGGCGGGCCGACAGTATCGAGGCGGCCTGGGCCTTCGCCGAGCCGCTGCTGCAGGCGCAGGCGCGGCTGCCGGCGGGGCTCTTCCCCAACTACCGGCGCGGCGAAGACGGCCCGGCAGCGGGGCACGAGCTACTGCGCCAGGACGGCCGGGTGTGGCTGAGCGAGTGAGGTCCGTCCTGGACACCTTCCCCTGGCCGCCGCGCGCCCGAGCCGGGCGCCTCTCCAGGTGCGGCGGGCGCCGCTTGCTGACGGCCGCGGTCACGCAGCCGGCGGCTCAGCGGGGCATGCGCCCCCGCGAAGCCGCGCCTTGGAGGGCAAGAGCAGGCGCACCCCTGGGGCGCCGGATCGCCGCCGCGCGCCCGAGCCGGGCGCCTCTCCAGGTGCGGCGGGCGCCGCTTGGTGACGGCCGCGGTCACGCAGCCGGCCGATCACGCTCCAGCGCCGGCCGGCGCGGCAAACACCTGGGTGGTGATGCCGAGCAGGGCGCGGGCCTGTTCGCGCAGTTTGTACTTCTGGATCTTGCCGCTGGCGGTCAGCGGGAACTCACTGACGATGAAAACGTGCTTCGGGATCTTGTGCCGCGAAATGCGGCCCTGGCAGTAGTCGCGCACGTCCTCTGGCTGCAGCGCGCTGCCTTTTCTGAGGATCACGAAAGCGCCGACGATCTCGCCGTACTTTGCATCGGGGATGCCGACCACCTGCACCTGCTCGATGCCGGGGTGGGTGTGCAGGTACTCCTCGATCTCGCGCGGGTAGACATTCTCGCCGCCGCGAATGATCATGTCCTTGATGCGGCCGGTCACCCGGTAGTAGCCATCGGCGTCCACGGTCCCGAGGTCGCCGCTGTGCAGCCAGCCCTCGGCATCGATGACACGCGCCGTCTCCTCGGGCTGCTTGTAGTAGCCCTTCATGATGTTGTAACCACGGCAGCAGAGCTCGCCCTGGACCCCCGGCGGGAGCGCCGCGCCGGTCTCGGGGTCGGCCACCTTGGCTTCGCAGAAGGGCATGACGCGGCCGACGCTCTCCACCCGGCAGCGCAGGGGATCGTCGGTGCTGGTCATGGTGTAGACCGGCGAGGCCTCGGTCAGGCCGTAGGCGATGGTGATCTCGTGGGCGTGCATCTTCTCGATGACCTGCTTCATGGTCTCGATCGGGCAGGGCGAGCCTGCCATGATGCCCGTACGCAGGCTACTGAGGTCGAAGAGGTCGAACATGGGATGGGCCAGCTCGGCAATGAACATGGTCGGCACACCGTACAGGGCCGTACAGCGCTCCCGGTGCACGGCCGCCAGGACCAGCAGCGGATCGAACTGCTCGATCATCACCAGCGTGGCCCCGTGACTCAGCGCCGCCATGACCCCCAGGACGATGCCGAAACAATGGAACAGCGGCACCGGCAGGCAGAGGCGGTCCGCCGCGGTGAACCTCTGGCGCTCGCCGATGAAGTACCCGTTATTGAGGACGTTGTGGTGCGTCAGCATCACGCCCTTGGGGAAGCCCGTGGTGCCACTGGTGTACTGCATATTGGTAACGTCGTGGCAGCCGATCCGCGCCCGCAGAGCGGCCAACGGCGCTCCGGGCAGGTGGTCGCCGAGCAGCAGCAACTCGGAGGTGTTGACCAGGCCGCGGTGTTTCTCCTGGCCGAGGTAGACGACGTTGCGCAGACGCGGAAAGCGAGTGCTGCGCAGATGGCCGCGGGCCTGGGTCTTGAGCTCGGGCACGAGGTCGTAGACGGCCTCGATGTAACTGGTGTCGCGACTGCCGTCGACGATGGCCAGAGTGTGCATGTCGGACTGCTCGAGCACATAGGCCAGTTCGTGGCTGCGATAGTTGGTGTTGACCGTGACCAGCACCGCCCCGATCTTGGCAGCGGCGAAGGCGACCGTCAGCCAGTCAGGGACATTCCGGGCCCAGATGCCGATGTGGTCTCCCGGCTGCACGCCCAGGGCCAGGAAGCCCTTGGCCAGGCGGTCGACGCGCTCATTATAGGCGCCGTAGGTGAAGCGCAGATCGCGGTCGGGGTAGACGATGAACTCGTGGTCGGGTTGGCGCGCCGCCAAATCCTCGAAGAAGGCCCCGATGGGCTGGGTGGTGAACGGCATGACAGCCTCCGCTCAGCAAGGGGTGAAGACGACGGCCAACAGGCGTGCCTCGCAGCCGGGCGCGGCATGGACATGGTGCGGCACGACTGAGTCGTAGTAGATACTGTCGCCGGCTTCGAGCGTGTGGCTCTCCTTGCCGTAGGCAACCTCCAGGCGGCCGCTGAGGACGTACATGAACTCCTCGCCCTCATGGCTGCTGAGCGGGGCCGCGGGCGTCGCCGGGGCGCTCACGTCGACGATGAAGGGCTCCATGTGCCGGTCCTGCTTATTCGCGGCCAGGGCATGCAGGTCGAGCCCGCCGGTACGGCGGCTGCCGCCGCCGCTGAGGTGGACCGCGTCACGGGGGTCGCCGGCGCGCGTCACCACGGGCCCCGGTTGCGGGACGTCGTCGAGCAGCGTGCCCAGGCGCACGCCCAGGCCGCGCGCGATCCTGAACAGCGGCGAGAGCGATGGCAGCAACATGCCCGCCTCGATCTCGGTGATCTCGGTCGCCGCCAGCGCACTGCGCTCGGAGAGCTCCTCGACGGTGAGCTTGCGGGCTTCGCGTAGCTGGCGGATCCGTGCGGCAACCGCGGTGTGCTCGGCCATATTCGCCTTCCGTTGCTGAATAGGGACCTGCGCCCTGGACCCCGGGCGGTCGCCCCGGGCTCTCATCCTCTGCAGTCCTCAGACCGACAGTATAGTGGTCGGCGCGACGCTCACAAGAGCGGGCGCGGGCCGGGTGCATGACCAGATTGTCGGAAGGACGAACCCCGAGGGGAATCGCGCCGACGGGCTATATAGACGCCTATACTCGCGGTCTCTAGCCCATCCGTGGAATCCGCGCCATCCGTGGTCAATCCAGGTATCCGGAGCGGAAACAACACGGGGGAGTCCACCACGGATGACTTGGAGGGCACGGATCACACCCGTCGCCATG
>CAILUI010000012.1 GCA_903837355.1 uncultured Victivallales bacterium | reverse complement strand
ACTCATGGCAGTCTTCAGAATGCTTCTATTTATAATACTATAAACCGCCCAGAGGGCTGGTTTCAAGCCGTCCTGGAACATGGCCCCAGAGGTCTGCGGGGAGCCGTTGCCGCCGGGCGCTCCGGAATCAATCCCGCGCCCAGTCCGAAAACGCCTTCGTGAAAACGCCGGGAGGGGCAGCAGCGGTTTCGCGAAAGCTGCAGGTGCTGGCCGTTCGCCGTGGGGGTTTCGCGAAAGCTGTAGGTGCTGGCAGTTCGCCGTGGGGGTTTCGCGAAAGCTGCAGGTGCTGGCAGTTCGCCGTGGGGGTTTCGCGAAAGCTGTAGGTGCTGGCAGTTCGCCGTGGGGGTTTCGCGAAAGCTGTAGGTGCTGGCGGTTCGCCGTGGCGGTTTCGCGAAAGCTGCAGGTGCTGGCGGTTCGCCGTGGGGGTTTCGCGAAAGCTGCAGGTGCTGGCGGTTCGCCGTGGGGGTTTCGCGAAAGCTGCAGGTGCTGGCAGTTCGCCGTGGGGGTTTCGCGAAAGCTGTAGGTGCTGGCCGTTCGCCGTGGGGGTTTCGCGAAAGCTGTAGGTGCTGGCAGTTCGCCGTGGCGGTTTCGCGAAAGCTGCAGGTGCTGGCAGTTCGCCGTGGGGGTTTCGCGAAAGCTGCAGGTGGTGGCCGTTCGCGTGGCGGTTTCGCGAAAGCTGCAGGTGGTGGCCGTTCGCGTGGCGGTTTCGCGAAAACGAGATGTGGGAGGTGGCGGGGTGGGTGGGTGGGGCGGGTTGGCCGAGTTCTTGATGGGGCTGTCGGTGCCTGCGCCTGGTTGGGGGCGACCGGCTGGGTGCCTGACGGGGCGTGGTGGGAGTGGCCCCGGCGGATTTCGTGGGGAAGTCCAGGTCGTCGCGCGTCCTGAGTCGGGCACAGGGTCGGCGGCAGGCGCATTCCTGCCGGTGAGCGTTGTCGACGGCATTCGGCGAGACGTTGGGGGCGACCTCGGCGGCGGGGTCGGTATCCTTGCAGACCACGAGGTCGGGAGTGTGGGCCAGGCTCTTGACGGCGCGGCGGTTCCTGCCATCGCCGCCGCCGAAGTGGTACTTCCTGCGGCGCGGGGCAGGTTCGATCATGGCGACCGCTTCGTCGAGGTTGGCGTCATGGGGCAGATCGCGGAGGAGGGTGGTGAAGTGGACGCCGTGGTGGTCGTAGGGGGCTTCCCGGACCGAGTAACCAGGCAGCGGGTGTGCTTCGGGGACTTTCGCAGAGGATGTGGCCGCCAAGAGCTTGGCGCGGGCCGAGCCAGCGCACTTGGGGAACGTGAGAGCGAGCGCGGTCGTCAAGGCTCGCGCAGGGCCTTCAGGACGGCGGCCAGCTTGCGGTCGCGCTGCTGGGCCAGTTCGGATAGGCTGCGGCCGTGGGTTGCGGCTTCGGCGCCGGCGATGATGGCCTGGCGGGCTTCGGCGGGGATGGTGGACCAGGTCGGCATGGTCTGCCAGTACGGTTCGAAGGCCTTGCCGATATGGTCGATGAAGTAGGTGTAGCCGCCGGCGCCGCCGCCGAGGTGGTAGATCAGGTGTTGGCCCATGACCGCCCAGCGTAGTCCCGGGCCGGCGCGCAGGGCGGTGTCCACATCCTCCACCGTGGCCACTCCCTGAGCGACCAAGTCGATGGCTTCACGCCAGAGGGCGGCCGCGAGCCGGTTGGCCAGGTGTCCGGGGACCTCCTTCTGCAGGACTACGGGCTCCTTGCCGCGGGCGCTGAAGAAGCGGCGGGCGCGGTCGATGGTTTCGGCAGAGGTCGCTGGGCCGGCCACGAGCTCGACCAGGGGGATCAGATAGGGCGGGTTGAAGGGGTGAGCGATCAGGGCGCGCTCCGGGTGGCGCATCACCTTCTGGATCTCCGAGATCAGCAGGCCGGAGGAGCTGCTGGCCAGGAGGGTGTTTGGGGGGGTCAGGGCATCGAGGGCGGCGAAGACCGTCTTCTTGGCCTCGTAGGTCTCGAGGACGGACTCCTGTACGAAATCGGCGTCCGCCGCGACCGCTTCGAGGCTATCGACGACGTGCAACCGTGCCGCGGCCGTGGTGGTCGGGTCGGCCAGGCCAAGATTGACCAGGCGCTGCAGGTATCCGCGCGCGGTGTTCGCGACGGTTTGGCGCGTGGGTTCGTGGGCGTCGAAGATGCGCACGGCGAGGCCGTGCAGGGCGAACCAGGCTGCCCAGCCGGCGCCGACGGTGCCAGCGCCGACGATCGCGACGGTTCGGATCTCGCTCATGGCGGTTGTTCCTGTTCCGTCTGGTAGCGTGCGCGCAAGCTGCGCCGCATGACCTTGTTCGAGGCGGTGCGCGGCAGTCCTTCGACGACCCGCACCGCGTGGATCTTGAACACTGAGCTGAGGTTTTCGCGCAAGGCGGTTTGGAGGGCATTTTTGAGCTTGGGAAGTGCGACCTCGACGCCAGGCCGGAGCACGACATAGGCGACCAGTTCGCTGGGACCGTCGCCGTGGGGGCAGACCGCGATGGCAGCGCTTTCGCGGATGTCATCGACCTGCGCGAAGGCCCGTTCGAGTTCGGCTGAACTGACTTTGATGCCCTTGAGGTTCATGGTGTCATCGGCGCGCCCATGTGAGCAGTACCAGCCTCCCGGCAGGGCCTCCATCTGGTCGCCATGCCGTCGCCGCAGCTCGCCGTGTGGACCGGGTGGCGTATCGCGGTGGTAGACCTCGTCGTGATCATGATTGAGGAGCGCGCGCGAGAGTCCGATTGCCGGCGGGAGGATGAAGAGTTCGCCGTTGCTGGCGGGCTTGCCGGCCTCATCGAGGATAACGACGTCCAGGCCCATGCTGGGGGTGGTGAAGGTCGCGGGGGCGGCGGGTTGCACCAGCGTTCCGGTGATGTAGCCGCCACCGATCTCGGTGCCGCCGCAGTACTCGATCACCGGTTTCCAGCCGGCGAGGTACATCAGGTACAGCATGTCGTCGGCGTTGGAGCATTCGCCGGTGGAGCTGAAGGCCCGGATACGGCTCCAGTCACAGGCCTCGATACAGTGGGTCAGCCGCCAACTGCGCACCAGGGTGGGGACGACGCCGAGGAGCGTGACCCCGGCGCTTTCGACGAAGTGGCCCATGCCGCGGCTGGCGGGGTTGCCGCCGTAGATGGCCATGGTGGCGCCGTTGATCAGGGTGGCGTAGATCAGCCAGGGGCCCATCATCCACCCCAGGCTGGTTGGCCAGGCGACGACATCGCCGGGGTGGAGGTCGTGGTGCAGCCAGGCGTCGGCCGCCGCGCGGATTGGCGTGGTGTGGGTCCACGGGATGGCCTTGGGATCGCCGGTGGTGCCCGAGGAGAAGAGGACATTGCTCATGGCTTCCGGCAGCATGGGTACCGCCTCGAAGTGCGGGTTGTCGGAGAGGAAATCGGCCCACGCCAGGTCGCCGGGGCGCAGGGCGGAGGGTGCCTGTCGGCCGGCTCCCGGCAGGACCACAAGGCGCGGTGCCTGTGCGGCCTTGAGCTTGCTGACCAGTTTCTCTTCCAGCGGCGAGGTTGTCCAGTGCTCCTGGGTGAAGACGGCCAGGGCGCCGCCGAGCCGCAGTCGGGCGCCGGTTTCCGCGGCCGAGAAGGTGTCCGACACCGAGATCACGCAGCCGCCCATTTTGACGATACCGAGATAGATGGCGACGGCCTCGACGCCCATCGGCATGGCCACTGCCAGCGCCGCGCCGGTGGTGAAGCCGGCCTGGAGCAGGCCGTTGGCCACCCGGTTACTGAGGTCATCGAGGGCGCCGTAGGAGGTTCGCGTCGCCGGCTCTCCCGGTGCCTGGTAGATGATGGCGGTGGTCGGGCGTGGGCTGCGGAAACAGCTCGTGGCGAGGTTCAGTCGCGCTCCTGGAAACCAGTCCGGATAGCGCGGGTCGGCGAGGTTTGCCGGGCCGGTTGGCGGTTGGGCGAAGACGATGCCCAGGCGCTGGACCATGGCCTCCCAGAACTCGGCTCGGTGCGCGCTGGACCAGGCGTGCAGCGCGGGGTAGTCGGGCAGGCCGCGGCTGCGGGCCAGGTGGCCGAGGTTGCTGTTGGCGAAGGCGTCGTCGGCCGGAATCCAGGCAGGCGCCGGGCCACGGGTGGCGGTGGGCCAATCCTGGTAGACGTGGCGGAAGACAGCTCGGTGCACCGCGAACGGCAAAGTCCGCTCCAGTACTCGGTCCACGATCTCGCGCCAACGCTGCGGTGCAGCGGCGTCGGGCAGGGTGTCTGCCACCGCGCGCGCCAGCCTTTCCGCCTGCGCCTCGCTGAGGCCATGTTGGGTGATCTGCGCCGCCAGCGAACCGTCACTCATGAAAGCACACCCTCGGCTGCGGACGACGTCTGGTCTTGATCCTATCAGGCGCGAACCATACCGGTCGGGCGGAAGGGATGCAAGTCTGGGGTTGCCGGGCTCGCAATGCTCAGTCGCCGGCCACGTTCAACCAGCCGGCGCTGGTGCCGCAGTTCTGGCCAGTGGTGCCGCGCGATCGGGCGGGGTTCAATGAGCGCGGCAGGGTTCTGGTGGAACGGCGGCTCGCTTTCCGCGAAGGTCGAGGGCGACAGGAACCCCGCACGGCAAGGTGCTCGAATGGTGTAACGACGACGGCGCGCCGTCGTACTAGTCCAGCGCGATCTGCACCTGTGCGCCGACGGCGATCGAGACCTCGACGCCGGTCGGTCCGGCCACGATCAGTTCGGCCGGTGTAATGCGTTTGACCGTGAGCCCGGCTGCCTGCTGCCCGGTAGCCAGAACCGCGGTGGCGGTCACCTCGCTGGGTGACTCGCGGGTGCTGACGAAGGCCCATTGCCGGGTGGTGTCACGGCCGCCGCTGTAGAGTCCGCGATAGAGGATGCTGGCCGTGTGTTTGGGTGGCGGCGTGGGGGTGACGATGGGGTCGCTGTCCACTGCCCTCGCCCCCGCCGTGGCCGCCGGCCCGGCGGGGGGCGGCGTCGGCGTCGTCTGGGGGTCCGCGGGCGGTACCACGGGTGGCGCCACCACCTTGGGCTGCGGTATCCGGCACGAGAAGGCGAAGGGGTTGCGGGCATTAGTACTCGGGACCGCGGCGGGCTGCATGAAGTCGAAGGCAGTTTTCTCGTTAAGGAACGACTGCCGGCTGCGGGCCGGTGGTTGTCTGACCTGACTTCCGGCCTTTTCGCCGGCCAGGCGGCTAAACAGCAGTACCGCTACCAGGCTGAACGCCGCCACGCTGGCCCAGAGGATGGACCGCTCCCATTCGCGGAGAACCCGCCGCATCAGTGTTTTCATTGCGTTGGCCCCCTGCTTGCGAGTGCCGGGCTGGACACGGGGCGCCCAGACTGCTCGGTTGCCCTGCACCGGCGGCAGCGGGCCTGGGAGCGGCCGCCGCGCCGCGGTCGTGGGTGTGTCCTATTGAGGAGACGTGTGCGACCGCGGCGCTATTGGGCGGCAGAGCAGGGGCCTGGGCAGGCGGCAGGGGCGGCTCAGGGGACCGGCGCCAAGAGCTTCAACTCGGCGAAGGTCGCGAGCAGAGCCTCGGCCCACACCCGGTAGCCCTTGGGGGCTGGGTGGCAGAAGTCCGGCATGACCTCGCGCGCGATGCGGCCATCCGGCTGCACGAGGCGCTCGCCGATATCGAGCAGGTGAATCCCCGGCTCCTGGCCCAGGGGCACCAGCAGCGGGTTGATCTCCTGGATGCGCTGTCGGTAAGGGTCGTCGGCGGTCTCCCCGCGCGGGAGTATGGCCATCAGGATGATCTGGGTGCGCGGGGCCTTGGCCTGTACGCGCCGGCAGATCTCGCGGATGCCGGCCACGATCTCGGCGGCGGTGTTGCTGCGGGCGTTGGGGGTATCCGAGAGGTTGTTGGTGCCGATGTGGAGGATGACGACGGCGGGCTGCAGGCCGTCGAACTCGCCATGGTCGAGGCGCCAGAGCACGTTCTGAATGCGGTCCCAGCCAAAACCCAGGTTCAGCGTGCGGTGTGCGCCAAAGGCCGCCTGCCACTCCGCGGGTCCATTGGCCAGGGCGGACTTGGGTTCGCCGCCCCAGAAGTGGGTAATGGAATCACCGATCAGGACGATTTCGGGGTTGATGGCACGCCCCACCCGCAGGACCTCTTCATGGCGGGCGTACCAGTCATACGAGTCGTTCTCGAGCTTGGGTACTGGGATCAGGGCCGTATTCAACGGCCCGTCCGCGGCCGTTGCCAAGGCCGATGAAAGGGCCAGTGCCCAGACGCAGGGGACTGTAGGTTTCAGCATCGGCAGCACACTCCTTCGCGGTTGGCGGTGACCCTCAAGGGTAGCGCCGCCGGGCGCGGACTCAAGCGCTGCGGCGTGCAGGGGGGCTGGCCGTGCTTCCGGCAGCGCGGTATGGTAGCCGCAGTGCGCCGGTCTGCAGGGCGGGCGCCGCCGAACGCGCCGAACCGAGGAGGAGCAGCGTATGCGACAGGGTGTACTGACGGGTGTCGTCCTGGGCCTGGCGGCCTGGCTGAGAGCCGATCCGGTCGCCGTGCCGAATGCTTCCTTTGAGCAGGGGGACGCCGCGCCAGCGGCCTGGACCATGGTCGGGGCCGGGATGAGTTGGGAGCGCGGCCAGGCGGCTGACGGGGAGCGCTTCGTCACCTTGACGGGCAGCGGCGATGACAGCACCTACTGGCAGTCGCCGACGGTGCCGTTGCTGCCCGGCGGGCTGTACCGGGTGTCGTTCATGGCGCGGGCGATAACCGCCGCCGGGGGTACGGCGGTGACCGGTCCGGTGTTCTGCAATCGCGACATCGGCTGTCCGTCGCCGGACTGGACGCGCTACGCGGCGGCCTTCGTGTGCCCCAACGACCTCACGCCCGAGCAGTCCTGGCTGCGTTTCGGGCAGTGGCACGTCGGCGGGACGCTGGCCTTTGACGCCATTTCGCTGGTCACGGTGCAGGCCGTGCATACGCGTGGCGGCGACCTGGAACTCGGCGACGGCGAGGCCATCACCGGCAACGCCTATGAGTTCAATGCGCCCCTGGGCGGGCCGGGGCTGAACCACAGCCGGCCGCTGGCCGTGGCGCGCTGCGGGTTCAACACCAACCGCTGGGTCTTCGGGGCCGACAGCGAGGTCGTCTACCGGCACCAGATCGGGGCCCGGCAGCAGACGCAGGCGCGGGTCGAGATCACGGTCGGGTGGTACAGCGGCGGCCAACTGCAGGCCGAGGTCAGCCGCGATGGCCAGACCTGGCAGCCGGCCGGCGTCCTGGAGGCGACGGGCACTCTGGCCTTTGCGGTGCCGGCGGCGCTCCTGCCGGCGGACGTGATCCAGGTTCGCCTGAAAGCCATGGCCAAGGCGAAGGTCGGGGTGGGGGACTCCGATCCCGGTTCATTCCAGGTGCATGGCTACCGCTACCAGGCGGACGTCGATGGCGCGCCGTTGACGCAGCGCGGCCAGACCGCTTACCTCGAGACGACCGGGCCGGCCAAGGGGCTGCGCGTCGAGGTGCTTTCCGTCGGCGACGGCGTGCCGGGCGGCAGCAACGCGGTGAGGTTGCGGGTGACCCGTGACGTTGGTGGTCCGGCGGCGACGGCGCAGCCGACTGTGACTCTGCGCCAGGAGGGCGGGAAGGAGACACGCAGCGCGGGCACCGCGACGGCGCTGGCGGAGGGCCAGACGGCCGTCACCTGTCCGTACGAGCTTCCGGGCTCAGGGAGTTGGGAGATGACGGTCAGCCTGGGCGACGCGGTGGCTTGGACGGCCCGCGCCGAGGTCTATGTGCCCGAGTTCTACGAGGCGAACTACGGGGAGGTCCTGCCCGGCAGCACCGACGCGGTGGCGCTGTGGTGGGCCGCCAGCGGCTGGAAGGTGCCGCGGACCCGGCCCGTGCCCGCGACCCGCGGCGAAGCCCTGCTCATCCGGGCTGCCGGCAACGAAGCCGAGGCGGCGCAGGTCGTGCTGCGGCCGACGACGGCCCTGCGCGGGCTGACGGTGACCGCGGGCGCGCTGCAGGGGCCGGGGCAGGCACGGCTGCCGGCCGCCTGCCTGGAGGTGCTCAAGGTGCGTTACGTCCCCGTGACCCAGAAGACGGATGCCACCGGGGTGATCGCCGATTGGCCGGACCCCCTGCCACCCCTCACCCAGCCCCTCGATCTGGAAGCCGGGCTGAACCAGCCGTTGTGGGTCCGGGTGAAGGTCCCTGCCGGCACCCCGGCCGGGACCTACCGCGGGGTTCTGTCCCTGCAGGCGACGGGCTATGCCGCGGAGGTGCCGGTGCAGCTCGAGGTGTACGGCTTCGACCTGCCGAAACGGATGACCTGCGAGACCGCCTTCGGCTTCGATCCCGGCAGCGCCTGGGATTACCAGAAGGTCTCCGACCCGGCGCAGCGCCGCCAGGTTCTCGACCTGTACTGGCGCAACTTCAGCGAGCACCACATCGCGCCCTACAATCCGGCGCCCCTGGACCCGTTCACGGTCACCTGGCCGCAGAACGGAACCTGGGAGGGCGGGGTCCGGGACCCCGAGGTCAAGGCCGCCGGGGCCGCCTCTCTGCGCTTGCGCGACACCTCGACGCAAGGCACGGTTTCGGCGCGTTACGCGGTGCCCGTGCGGATTCCGCCGCCGGGGCTGCGCCTCCGCTTCAAGTACCGCACCGAGGCGCCGGGGCATGTATTCGTGGTGACGCTCAATCACCTCGATGCCGGTGGCCAGTGGATGAGCGGGCGGAACAACGACATGGCGGTCGAGGGCGACGGTTCCTGGCAGTCCTGGGACCGCACCGTGACCGCCTTCCCCCCCGGGGCCGAGTCGGTGACTCTTACCCTGTGGGCCACGCGCTGGTCCGAGGAAGGCGAGGCCACCGGCGGTGTCTGGATCGACGATCTGAGCGTGGCCGACGTCGCGACGGGAGCGGAGTTGGCGAAGGGCGGCGACTTCGAGCCGATGCCGGCCGTGGCGCTGGTTCCCGAGTTCGGCTGGGCAGCGTGGGACCGGGCGGTGGCGCGGGGCCTCGACGAGTTTGGTTTCAACACCTTCTCCATGCCGATCATGGGTCTGGGCAGCGGCACCTTCCATTCGCGCGTCGACCCGGAACTGCTGGGCTACGGCGAGGCGACGCCCGAGTACCAGGCGGCCATGCGTGACTACCTCGGCGGCATCGAGGCGCATCTGCGCGCCAAGGGCTGGCTCGAAGAGGCTTTTGTCTACTGGTTTGACGAGCCGGACCCCAAGGACTACGAGTTCGTCACGAACGGCTTCCGTAAGCTCAAACAGGGGGCGCCGGGACTGCGGCGCATGCTCACCGAGCAGGTCGAGGACGCCTTGGTGGGCGGACCGAATCTGTGGTGCCCGATCTCGCCCGACTTCAACCTGGAGAAGGCGACGGTGCGCCGCCGGGAGGGCGAGCAGTTCTGGTGGTATGTGTGTACGGGTCCGAAGGCGCCCTATGCGACTCTGTTCATCGACCACCCAGGCACCGAGATGCGCGTTTGGTTGTGGCAGACCTGGGAGCGTTCCATCGAGGGCATCCTCGTCTGGCAGAGCAATTACTGGAGCAGCTCCTGTGCCTACCCAGAGCCCGGGAAGCCACAGAATCCCTACCTTGATCCGATGGGTTGGGTCAGCGGTTACAGCACGCCCCGGGGGACCAAGCAGGCCTGGGGCAATGGCGATGGCCGTTTCATCTACCCGCCCGAAGCCGCTGCGGACGGGCAGCCGTCGGCGCCGGTGCTGGCCGGGCCGGTAGACAGTATCCGCTGGGAGATGCTGCGCGACGGCATCGAGGACTACGAGTACTTCGTTATCCTGCGGCGCCTGCTGCAGGAGAAGGGGGCCGGGCTGGGGGCGGACGCCCGGCGGCGCGTCGAGGAACTGCTGACGGTACCGGACAGCGTCAGCGTCGACCTGACCCATTTCACCCGGGATCCCGCGCCGCTGGATGCACATCGGCACTTGCTCGGCCAGGCGATCACGGAGCTGCGCCGGCGCCCCTAGGAGTCCGTATGGCCGCTGCCACCACACCCCAGCCCGCAGCCGGCGGGCCGCGCGTCTTCGACCGTCGTCGCGGCGAGTGTTTCCGCGAAACCGTTCTCGGTGACGGGCTGATGCGCCTGGCCTACTCGGTGCCGCTGCGGGGGGTATCGCAGTGGCTGCTCTTCCGTCGCGCCCTGTGGAGCCGGCTGCTGGGCTGGTATGCGGACTGCGGCTGCTCGCGCGGCCGTATCCGGAAGGCGATCGCGCAACTGGGTTTGGACGAGGGCGAGTTCCGCGACCCGGTGTCGAGCTTCGGGTGCTTCAACGAGTTCTTCTTCCGGCGTCTGCGAGTCGGGGCTCGGCCCTACGACCCGGCGCCGGAGCGGCTGAGTTCGCCGGCGGACTGCCGGCTGCTGGTGTTTCCGCGGCTGGACGGTGCGACCTGCGTGCCGGTGAAGGGCCGGGAATTCACGGTGAGTGCTTTGCTGGGGCCGGGCCGTGAGGCGGCGGCGGCCGAGTTTGCGGGCGGGGCGCTGATCGTGTGTCGCTTGTGCCCGGCCGACTACCACCGCTACCACTATCCCGCCGCCGGCCGTGAGGCGATGGACTGGGTCATCCCCGGCGCGCTGAACTCGGTCAACCCGCTGGCCCTGGAGCTGGGGCTCAATGTCTTTGCCGAGAACCGGCGCCAGGTGACCCTGTTGGACCTTGAGCGCCACGGCCGCTGTGCCTTCGTCGAGGTGGGCGCTTTCGGCGTGGCCGGGATCGTGCAGACGCACGCCCGCGGCGCGTTCGCGAAAATGGCGGAGAAGGGCTACTTCAAGTTCGGCGGCTCCACGTTGGTGCTGGTGTTCCAGGCCGGCGCGGTCAGCTTCGATGCCGACCTCTGCCAGCACAGCGTCGCGGGCACTGAGGTGCTGATTCGCTGCGGCGAGACCATCGGCCGCGCGCCCTGAGCGGTTCCGCCCTTCAGCGCCGGCGGGAAAGCGGCGTCCAGCCGCCGCAGTCCAAGGAGTCCCGCCGGGCTCGGGACTCGGTACCCTACGGCGCCGGCCGTCGGGCCAAGCTTTGGACTGCCGGTGGCTCGACACCGCTTTCCGGCCGGTTCGGGGCCAAGTGGGCCTGGCGGCGCTCAGCGCTTGGGTTTCGCGAACCTCAGCCAGCCGAAGCCGGTTGCCGGGTCGAGGGTGCCCCAGACCAGGCGGCCTTTGGCGGGCTGCGCTGCGGCCCAGGAGCAGAACGCGGTACCGGGCTGCCCTGCCAGCGGCAGTGAGCGCACGACGTTGAGGCGCAGTGGCCGCCGGCGTGCGCCCAGTCCCAGCCAGGCGAACGGGACCCGCAGGGTGACGCGCCACTCGTGGTCAGTGAGCTGCGAGGTGACGCGCCAGGGGTCATCGGGGCGGGGGATGTAACCGTCGTCCTTGACGCAGTTCGCCGCGCCGTCGGTGCCGATGTGGAAGATCAGGCGCGGCTGGGTGCGGCAGGGCTCGATGAAGAGCTGCAGGCCGTTGCCGTGGAAGGCGTCCGCGCCGGGATCTGCGCCGGCGCCACAGGTCACTTCGAGGTAGAGCGCCTGACGGTCGTAGGCGGCCTTCCAGGTGGTCGTGCGTTCCTGGCGCGCCGCCGCTGCTACCGGGTGGTGGTCGCAGGGGTCGTACCCGCACTTCTTCCAGCGTTCCTGGTTGAAGACTTGGTGCAGCCACGAGGTGCACTGGCTCGGGGCGAGGGCGTCCCAGGCGGGGCCGCTGGGGTGGCCGTCGGCAGCCAGATCCGCGGGCAGGCGTGGGCAGATGCAGGCGGCGCCGGTCGGCTGCTCGCCGGTGTAGTCCGGGAACAGCGCGGCGTGACGGCGGGCGCGGGCCGCCACCGCCGGGAACTCCGTGGCCAGCAGGTGCCGCAGTTGCTGCATGCGCCAACGGATCAGGGCCGGGAAGTACTTGTAGCCCTCGGCCTCGGAGTGGAAGCCCAGGCGCGAGTCGGCCTCGGCCAGCGGCAGCAGTTCGGCGTCGATCGCGAGTTCGGCGCGGACGATGGCACGCAGCGCCTGCAGCAGTGCCTGCCGGCGGGCGGGCTGGCGGGCCTCCGCCAGTTTCTCACGTAAACTATAGAAATTCAAGATGTTGTAGCCACTCTGGAACTGCAGTCCGAGGGCTGTGGCGATACCGATATCGCGGCGGCGGTCGGGGGAGGCTGCGACCTGGCCGCGCAGGCCTTTGAGGAGGCGTACGCCGCGGTTCCAACGTTCGGCCAGGCGTCGGCAGAGCCGCAGCGTCTCTGCGAGTGTGAAGCCGTTGGTGATGCACTCGGCGATGTAGTCGCCGCTGGGGGGGTAGCCGATCTGCCAGGTGGGCGCGAGGGGCAGGCGGCGGGGTTCGAGGTAGAGCGGCCAGATGGGGCCGTCGTGCATGGGGCCGAAGTAGCCGAAAATGTGGGCGGTCGGGTACTGGGAGTACCCTTTCTCGAACCACTGCCAGGCGGTCGCCACCGTGGCCGCGTGCCGGCCCCAATCGCGCTGAGCGAGCGCCTGCAGGAAGGCCTTGGAGTTGCGGGGGAAGGGCGCAAAGGAGAGTTCGCCCGCGGCTTTGGTCATCAGCGATGGGTAGGTACCGAAGTACCATGACTGCATGGCGCTGCTGACCCCGAGCGCATGCATCTCACGGTACTTGCGGTAGAGCAGCCCGGGCGCGGGCACGACCTGTGTGGTGGCGACCTCGTGCGAGCAGCCGACCTGGAGTTTGGCGGAGATGCGGGTACCGTTGCGGACGGCGGCCTGGGCGCTGCGCCGGAAGAGGTCGCTGGGGCCGACATACGAGAGCCAGTAGTCCCAGGCAGGCCGGTCCTTGCCGAGTTGCCGGTTATGGCCGCCGGTTTCGTAGTTGTGTTGCAGGATGATGGTGTCCGGCAGGTGTCCAGCGGCCTCGACGGTCTTCTCCGCCCCCCAGCAGATGAACTGCCCATACGGCCAGGCGACCAGTTCCGCGGCAGGATTCACCGTCTGCATGCCCTTGGCCAGCAGCGCCAGCGTTTCGGACAGCACCGCGTGCGGCGGGCGTTGCGAACAGCGCGGGCAGGTGTTCGGGGACGGCCATTGGCCGCCGTCGGGAATCGAGGTGGAGTAGCAGTGCGTGAAGCGCTCGCCGACGGGGATGACGATCAGGCCGCCGAGGTCGGGGACCGCCGTGAACAGGGTGCGGGTGGCCTCCTCGAGATAGGCACGGCCCAGGTCGGTGCTGGTGCAGAAGGCACCGTGGTGACCCTTGAGTTCCGGGTGAGCGGCGGCGGCGGCGGCGATCTCCGGATGGGGCCAGTTGAGGGCGGCCGGCTCGATGCAGAAGGGGTAGATGCGGATCCCGTAGCGCGCGCACTTCTGCACCGTTCGCCGCAGCTTCTCCAGGCGCGGCCCGGCGTCGCGGCCGTACTCCGGGATGAGCTGCGAGGGCACGGTCTGGAAGAAATGGATGGTCATCCACAGCACATTGGCGCCCTCGTGCGCCAGGCGGTTCAGGTACTCGTCGGGATAGTAGTCGACGTCGTCCGCCAGTTCATCCTTGGACTTCGGCGGGCGGTTGACGGGCCCGTAGAAGCAGCGCGAGATGCGGGTGCGGATCACCGGCGTGCGGCGGAAGGTACCGAGCGGCAGGAAGGGGCCACCGCGCCGCAGCATCTCGTCTTCGATCCAGACCAGACCGCGGCGGATGCCCTCGGTATCGCCGGCACTGAGCTCGCAGCGCCCGGCGGAAACGCGCACCTCATACTCCTCACGGCGGCTCGTGGGCCGTGTCTGGGTGATCAACGGATAGGCGCCGTCGGCGGGGAGTCCAACGCTGCGCAGGAAGACGCCGAAGTCCGCGTAGGCCGTGTCGAGCCGACCCTGGGGATCGGCAACGCGCGGGTCGAGGTGGAGGCCACCCGGGAAGAACGCCTCGCGGCGCTGGGGCGGTCGCGGCGTCCACGCTGTCGGCTGATGGTAGGGCGTTGTCCGCAGTTCCTCGACAAACGCCCACTCGCTCTCCGCCGGCTGGGGCGGGAGCGCGTCAAGCCGGAAGGTCATCGGGGTGTCCTCTTGCGATGGATCCGGATGCCGCCGCGCCGCTTGTCGGCGCTCGATCTCTTGGCTGGCGGCGGACCCGATCCGGGCAGGAAGATAGGGGGGTGACTGGGGAAAACAAGAGCCCGTGGAGATGCGGTGGGCCGCCACCGCAGGAGGTCAGTACGCGCGGGTGCCCTCACCCGCGGCCGCGT
>CAILUI010000011.1 GCA_903837355.1 uncultured Victivallales bacterium | reverse complement strand
TCCGGAAGATCACGGCGCAGGGTCAGGATCGCTTCGAGTCCCGGCATCGCCGTAAGGACGGGACCCTGTTCGATGTGGAAGCCAGCGTCCTGTTCCTGCCCGACCTGGGCGGGCAGGTGGTGGCCTTTCTGCGCGACATCACCGAACGCAAGCTGGCTGAGGCGGCGCTGCGGGAGAGCGAGGAGAAATACCGCGTCCTGGTCGAGACGACGAACACAGGGTTTCTGATCCTGAGCAATGAAGGGCGAGTCATAGACGCAAGCGCAGAATACGTGCGTTTGACCGGACACAGCGAACTTGACGACATCCGCGGCAAGGCTGTCATTGAGTGGACTGCCGACTATGATCGACAGAAGAACGCAGCAGCCGTGGCCCAATGCGTCAAGGTTGGTTTCGTCAGGGACCTTGTCATTGACTATGTTGGCGGGAATGGTCGGATCACACCGGTTGAGGTCAGTGCGACCATCATCGGGACAGGCAAGTCAATGCGTGTTGTATCGCTCTGCCGTGACGTTACCGAGCGCAAGCGGGAGGAGGAAGAAAGGGGGAAGCTGCAGGCACAGCTTGCACAAGCCCAGAAGCTGGAGTCCGTGGGACGGCTGGCGGGCGGGGTGGCCCATGACTTCAACAACCTGCTCATGGGGATCATGAACTACGTCGAGTTGTGCCGGGATGAGGTGCCTCCAGAGCACTCCGTTCGTGGCTACCTGGACGAGATTACCCGCGATGCCCAACGTTCGGCTGACATCACCAAACAGCTCCTCGCTTTCGCCCGCAAACAGGTCATCACGCCGAAAGTGCTGGACCTGAACGACGCCTTGGTCGGTATGCTCAAGATGCTGCGGCACCTGATGGGCGAGGACATTGCCGTGAACTGGATGCCGGGCACGCATCTGTGGCCGGTCAAGATCGACCCTGGCCAACTCAACCAGATTCTGGCGAACCTCTGTGTCAACGCCCGCGACGCCATCGCCGGGGTAGGCAAGGTTGCCATCGAGACCGCGACCGTCACTCTGGACGCAGCCTACTGCGCTCAGCACGTGGGGGCGGCGCCCGGTGAGTACGTCAGGCTGGCCGTCAGCGACAGCGGCCGCGGCATGAGCAAGGACGTGATTGCCTATATCTTCGAGCCGTTCTACACCACCAAGGAGGTGGGCAAGGGGACGGGACTGGGTCTTGCCACCGTGTACGGGATCGTTGAGCAGAACCACGGGCACATCGAGGTCCAGAGCGAGGTAGGTAAGGGGACAACGTTCAGCATCTACTTGCCACGAGCAGCCTCAGCGGCCGACATCGGACCGGTTGCCGTGGCCCCGGCGGGACTGCCCCGTGGCACGGAGACGATCCTGGTGGCTGAGGACGAGAAGTCCGTCCGGGTGACTTCGCGGCAGTTCCTGAAACAGCTTGGCTACACCGTCATGGTGGCGGAGACGCCTGACGAGGCCCTGCGCCTGGGTGGCACGCATGCAGGCCCCATCCATCTGCTCATTACCGACGTGATCATGCCGGGCATGAACGGACCCGACCTGGCCGGACTTCTAGCTGCAAAGCATCCCAAGCTGAAGTGCCTGTTCATGTCCGGCTACACTGCCGACGTGATGACACAGCGTGGCGCACTGGGCGCCGACGTACCGTTCCTGGCGAAGCCCTTCTCGCGGGACGATCTGTCCCGCAAGGTGCGTGAGGTGTTGGACGGGAAGTAGGGGATGGCCACGGGCGGACCCGGTCGGGCGTCCCTCGCGCCGTGAGGCCTGGGCGGCTCCCCGCCCGTCAACGCCCTGCCTGATCCCGCCAATGCGCAGACCACTGGCCAGCGTGACCACCTTGAGCTGCAGGTCCACAATCGGCGGCGTGAATGAGGCGGGCAGGTCGTGGTTACCTTTGACGGCGAGCACGCGGGCCGCAGAGCACGCTTTGGCGGCGGTCAAGATCAGCGGGTCGTACACGTCCCCGCAGGAGATGACGAAGTCCACGGGCTGGCTGGGGACGGTCCAGGTGACACTGTCGATGTCGGCAAGGATGAGAGGCGCATGGCTACTGCCAAGCGTCCGTCAGGCACTCTTGACTTCGACGGTTGTTATACCGTTTCCGTACGTGCTGTAGGAGCAGACAGAATCTGTTCTGAGAACGTGTAACATCCCGGCCAGCGCTGACAGCGGGAAGATGGCGCCAACTTGGCCGAGATCGGGGCTGTACTCTGGCTTCACGGGCTTGTACCTGTCGTCCATCACGAAACCCAACCATGCGCGGTGAAGACGAGAGTCCTTAGCACTGGGGCCAATGAGTGTGATTGCTGTGATGCTAGGGAATCCGAACTTGTCGCGCGAGGCAACGACCATCTTGGTCTCTGCAACCGTGAAGCTGAACACTATGGGCTCGGGCTTCTCGTCGCTCATCTGCTTCAGAATCCAGTCCGCCGTGAGTTCATCTGGCATTGGGTGTCTCCTGGTCTACCGGCATGGGGTTACGGGGCTCACCTCAGTATAGACCGTGGAACCTCGGTCCCCCCCAGGTCTGCCCGCCCAATCCATGGACGCCAGCGACCAGACGGTCCCGCTGTCCAGCGTCATGCTGGCCCCCGCCCGGCAACTCCGGCACCCGTGGTCTGCGCAGGAGAAGGCCCCGGAGGCGGCGGGAAGAGAGGGAAGGAGGGATTCCGCCTCCGGGGCCAAACCATGATCGCATCAAGAACGCGGTCTTCGGCTTCTAATGATAGAGACGGGTGGAGCCGGGGAACTGTTGGCGATCAGCAGTCGACGCGAGGTAAGATGCTGGGACCCCCGGCTGAGCCACATGGACAGCATGGCGGCGGGAGCGGGCCACGGGTGTGCGGACGCTGCCAAGCCGCAATGACTGGGGATGGGGCCGATCCACCCACGACGTGATCAATCCGCCTCAGAGTGCTCGGCAGTAGCGCTTGGCGGGGGTCACCACCCGTGGTGATCGTGGCCCCTGTAGAACGGGGGAGGAAATGGCGGCGGGAAGAAGAAGAAGGGCGGAAACGGTGCAGGGTCCTCGTAGTAATCATGGACCGGAGCAGGTTGCGGCTGCGCAAACGCCGTGGGCGTGCTGATCATGTAGTCGATGACTGCCTCACTCACCCCTGCGCTCTTGAGGTCGATGATCTGCGCCGTACCAAGACGATAGACGGTACGGGTGGAGCTGATCTGGCCGATGATGAGGTCGTCGCTCACATTGGCCCCGGCGATGGCCTTGATGTCTTCGAGGGTCAGCGGCTGGCCCTGCGCGACACGCATGCGAGTGCTCTCATCGATATCCTTGCCCGCCAAGGCTCCGGTCACCGCTTCCGCTGTTGTGTTCCCAGCGCCATCGCCAGTTGCCCCACCCGTCTGATCTGGCCCAGCCGGTGACAGACAACCGGCCATGCAGACCACGAGCATACCGGCCACGGCCATTGTGCAGAGCGTTCTCATACACACCTCTACTCTCCAAGGTGTTCCGGGGTTTACCAGGAACAACTGCCCATGCAGACCCGCCACAAGGGCCGCACGACATCCTAGTCCAGGGGCACATGGACCACTAGACTGCTCAGCATGGTTGGACGCGAATCACGGGGGAGTGTTCACCCAGAGCGGTGCCGAACCGCAATGCGCCGCCGCCGCGGCCAGGTCAAGCGCGTTCACCTACGCCGACATACTGAACCGTGCCGCCTGATGGAGCCGCTGCCACAACGCCATGACGATCACCATCGACGCATCGACGGCGTGCAGGGCAAGGGCATCCTCCATCAACGCGTCATTGCCGCTCCATAGCCCGAGCCGTTCACGGATGTAGGCGCCCAACTCGACGTGAAGCCCGACGACATCGTCCACGTCCATGGCCGCGATCAGTTCCAGCTCCCCGGCAGGGACGATCGACTCCAGCCAGTCAACGGCCTCAGTGACGGTCCTGGGGTATTCGCTGTGGTGATTCGCACGCTCTTCCACTGAAGTGTCACTCCGACTGAGGCCCCTGAAGGCCAGACCCGCAACCACTCTCAAGCTGACCGCTCTTGCCCATGGACGCCCTATACTCTCGGCGGCGACTAGGTGTCTGAGATATCAACGAGGCAATTGTGTCATCTATTGGCATACTATGACATACTATGCCAATTCCGACAAGTCGGGTGGCTTCTCAAGCTGGCCCGGAGGTCCATCGCAGGCGAGTGCGGGGAAAATCGCCATCAACTACGCCAGGGCGTAAGGATGGGGACGCGGGACTGGCTGCGGGAATGACCTGCTGCGACTTGGGGATGGGGGGGAGGGATCGGTACTCGCGGGATTGTGCACAACAACGCAACAGGGCAGGGGCGGGCCGCGATTTCCCCCGTTCTCGGGTCATCGCCGCAGGAACGTTACCTGGGCCTCACAGTGGAACTGCCCGTTGGGGTGTGGCACTTCTTCGGTCCAGTGTGGCACTTGTTGTGGCACTTTCCAGGACCAATTGTGGCACTTCTGTGGCACTTCCAGCAGGAGGTCGGGCTGTGTCCGACTGAGTAAGGTGCCGTCAGTCCAAGGCTGAAGGTGCTTGTTATGAGGTACTTACAGGCAAGATTTGGGCAAAGAAGATGGCGCCCCCGAGCCGATTTGAACGGCCGACCTACTGCTTAGGAGGCAGTTAAACTAAGTACGATAAGACATTGATGGTGTTAAAATTGGTTGCAATGCGGAAATCCTAACGGTATACTCCTTCCAGTGGCTCCCACCGCGTACCAGGAGCCACCAAAGAAGGGGGTGCCCAGTGTCGATCTTCCGCAAGAGAATGCCCAATGGCAAGCTGTCACCGACCTTCCACTACCGCATCATGGTCGATGGCAAGATCCACACTGGCTCCACCGGCTGCGCCACCAGAGTCGACGCCCTGAAGTTCGAGCGCGACAAGCTCGACGTCCTGCGCCAGCAGCGCAGCGCCAAGGCCGTGGTCGAGAACTTCCGCGACGAGTTGGCCGGAGGGAAGCGCATCGACCTGGAAGACGCTTTCGAGGCCTTCCGGGGCAAGCCCAAGCGCAAGAGCATCAGCGATCGCCAGATGGGCGCCAAGAGGACCTACTGGAGCGACTGGCTCGCCTTCCTCAAGGCGCGGTATCCCTCAGCCAAGCGCCTGTCCGACGTTACCTTGGAGATGGCCCAGGCCTACATCCACCACCTTCGCGAGAGCGGTAAGTTCGCGAAGACCGTGGAGTTCAAGCCCAAGTACCGCCGCAAGGCCATCACCTACGAGGGCAGCTACACCGAGCTCAGCCCCCGCACCGTCAACGTCTACCACAAGACCTTGCAGCAGATCTTCGGCGCCCTGGCGGATGACGCCAGCCTGATCGAGAACCCCTTCAGCAAGATCCCCAAGCAGAACAACGACTACCAGCAGCGCGACGCCTTCACCCCTGAGGAACTGAAGAAGATCGGCGAGGCCAGCCGGGCCGGCGACCCTTTCATCTACGCGCTGTTCGCCGTCGGCATGGCGACCGGGCTCCGCGAGGGCGACATCTGCACCCTGCGCTGGCAGGAGATCGACCTGGCCGCCGGCTGGATCGCCCGCAAGATGAGCAAGACCAGCAAGCTGGTCCGCATTCCCATCATGCCGCCGCTGCGCGCCTTCCTCGAACAGGCCGCGGCGACCCGTCAGCCCGACCAGGAGTACGTCCTGCCGGAGCATGCCCGCGTCTACCTCAGCAACCCCAGCGGGATTGGGTACCGGGTCCGCGGCTTCCTGGAAGGGCTTGAGATCACCACCGCGAAGAAGGTCGAGGGCCGCTCGCGCAGGGTCAGCGTCAAGGACGTCCACAGCCTGCGCCACACCTTCTGCTACCTGGCGGCCATCCACGGCGTCCCGGCCAACATCGTCCAGTCCATCGTGGGCCACATGGACGAGCGCATGACCCAGATGTACATGGACCACGCCAGCGACCAGGTGAAGCGCGACAAGCTGAGTCAGCTCCCCGACTTCCTCGGCCAACTCCCGCAGGCGACCGCAGTCACCCCAGCCGCGCCGCCCCCCGCCAACGAGGCCATCGCCAGGGCCATCGCCATCCTGGAGCAGATGCAGGGCGCCGATGCCTCCCGCTGGCCAGAACTCCGCGAAGAGGCCCTGGTCGTGTTGCGCGCTCTGCCGCGTGCATGAGCGGACCATGCGGCTCGGCCGGTGTCCCCCTGGGTAGGGTTCTCTACGCCGGTGTCGCTGCAAACGATCTCCTCGGGGTTCCCACCGATCCCAAGTCGCGACGAGAACCGCGGTTTCTCCGACCCCATCAGCCAAGGCCGTAGGGTGCTGTATGAGGAGAAGTGAGTTGGCGGATCAGGACCAAGGCCCCAGCCGTCCTCCGTCTGGCCCTGCGCAGTCCTTGCCACAGCAGCGGACCTGACGCCCGACCCACCAGGGAACATGCCCCGTTCCCACTCGCGCCAGGCGACCCCCAAGAGATGCGACGTCACAAAGTCGGTTCTTCCGGGGACCAGCCCGGAAAAGGGCTCCAATGCCCGCTTCTCATGGGGCATGGAAGCCCAACACACAAACAACATTCGCATCCCGCAACTTCGGGTGCTCCTCAACACCGCGTGCGGCAAACGTTGCCGCTACTGCCGTCCCTCGGGCGAGGCATCTCACCAAGTTCAACGCGACCAGCAGGCGACTCCGGACGAGTTGCTGGAGTGGGTGCGTGTTCTGGTCTGCGCTGGCGTTCGCGATGTGCGGCTGACAGGTGGCGAGCCCGCCCTGCACCCCCTCGGGGAACTGGTGAGGTTGGTACGGGAAACCAAGGCCATGGGCGTTCCTCGCCTCACTCTCGTGACGCGAAACGGCCGCATCGCCTCGGCCCTCGCTGCACTGAAGTGTGCGGGGCTGGACTGCATCACATTCAGTCTTGATACGCTGGACCCCGTGCGGTGGTGCCGGATTTGTGGCATCTCCGAGTGCGACGTCGGCGAACATGCCACACTTCTTGATGCCGTCCTGCTGGCCCACGAAGCGGGCCTGCCGGTCAGCCTCAACTGCGTCCTCCTCGCCGACACGTCAGCGGCCGAGTTCTTCGGCTTGCTGGAATTCGCTGCCAAGGTCGGTGCTTCTGTCAAGGTTGAGGAGTTGATCCGGGACGTCGGCATGAATGGGGCCGCCGGCGCAGAACTGCACGCAAACCCCGAGCACTTGGCGGCCATGGTCCGTGCGCAAGCCAGCAGCACTTGGGTCACGACTCCCGCGGGCGGGCTTGGGCACCCCATGGATAACCACCGATTGCCCAGCGGCGTAACGGTGACGTGGAAGCAGTTCGCCAAAGGCGCCTGCTACGGAACTGATTGCCACGACTGTGCCGACTTCCCTTGCGACGACGCACTGATGGCACTTCGGCTTCTGCCTGACGGTCGGCTCCAGACATGCCTGAAGCGAGACGGCAACCATCTCGACCTCGGTGCAGCGCTTCGGCAGGGCGGGGATGAGGCCGACCGTATGGTGCGCCGGGCGCTGTCAGTCTACGCCACGGCCACGCGCTATGAGCATGCCGACATCGAACGACTGCGGGCCCGGCGTGCCTGGGCGCCCGCGACCCAAGTCCTCTACGCCATGGAGGCGCACGTATGAGCCAGGAGTGTAGAGATGTTCGGGGGTGTCCCACCGTCGCTATTGCAGGCGGCACGCGCGGCCTTGGCGCCGCGGTCGCCCTTGCGTTCGCCCAGAAGGGCTGTGGCGTGGTGCTTGGCTACCTTTCCGACGACGGTTGCGCACACGAGACGCAGCAGCGCGTCCGCCTGTTGGGCCGCGAAGCGTTCCTCGTGAAGGAGGATCTGTCCACAGAACGCGGCGTCGAGGCGTTCCTGGCAGCAGCCCGTTCGGCCAGCCCCGAGGTGACGGCCCTAGTCAACTGCACCGCCATGCGTGCTCCTGGCTCGGTTTCGCTGGCTGAGACGATTGCCGTGCTCCACAGGAACGTGGATGCGGCGATCTGGTGCTCGGAAGCCTTCGGCGCACATTTCTGCCAGCGCGGTGGCGGTCACATCGTCAACCTGACCTCTACGGCTGCCGTGCTGCCCATCTCCACTCCCACTGCCAGGTTCTACGCTGCGGCCAAGGGGGCGGTCGAGTCGTACAGCGAGTCGCTGGCGGCCAGGCTGGCCCCCTCGGTGCTGGTCAACACCGTGGCTCCCGGACTGCTGGCCGACGGCCGAACCACGCCTCCGGGGGGTGCCCGGTCATGCTATCCGGACGACGCGATTCCCCTGCGGCGTCGAGGGCGGGTCGAGGAGGTCGCATCCCTCATCGTCTGGCTGATCCTCGATAACTCCTACGCGACTGGAAGCACATTCGTCATCGATGGGGGCCTCACCGCCACACTACCGCTGCCTGGGCAATGAGGTCGGCAGCGAACGAGCAGCGACCTCGTGAACACATCCTGTATCAGGAGTCAGACCATGCATGAACAACAGAAAACTGCGCCCGTGTCGCTGGTTGCACAACTTGCGTTGCACCCGCGTCCACCGGCAGACTTCCGCCTGACCCTCTGGAAACCCAGTCACTTTCCTACCCGCCTCGAAATCCATGCTGCTCTGGTCTCCTGGCGCACGTTCGTGGTCGACGGCTTGCCCTGCGGGGTCCGCATGGTCCCCACCGCGGACGGCTGGCAGGCAACCGTCTTCGCTGCGGATGCCTGGTCGGAGCGTCATACGCACATCCTGACGCATCGGCTGACAACGGGCTATGGCTTGGGCGACGACCTCACCCGTTTCCACGCGCGGTTCGAAGAGGATCCGGTCCTGGCGTCGTCCCTGCGCGCACTGCGCGGGATGCGGAGCAGTTGTCCGGAAAGCACTTTCGAACTTCTCATCTTGGCCGTCCTGCTCCAGAACACGACGATGCGACGCAGCCGGGACATGCTGGACGCGATTTTGAACCTGGCGGGCGGCCAACTCCTCTTTGACGGGGTTTGCCTCTCCCACTTCTGCACGCCGCAGGCACTGCTGGCGCTTGGGCAAGGCCCGTTGCGAGAACTCGCGCGAGTGGGCTATCGCGACAAGACGCTCCTGGCGATTGCCGAGTTCTTCGCCAACCGCCCCGATGACGCGAGCCCCGATTCACCCGAAGCCCTCCTCAATGAGCTCTGCGGGATTCGGGGGGTGGGACCGTACACTGCGGGTGTTGCCGCGGCCTCTGCCTTCAGGGACAGTAGAGCCTATGGTCTCGACGTGTGGAACCGCCGAATCCTCGCACGAGCGTTGGGTGCCGAGGAAGAGGTCTCACCCCCTGATCTCAGGCGCATGATCCAAGACCGCTTCGCCCCCTTCGAGGGGCTTGCCGTCGAATGCCTGGTCGAGCATGAGTACCTGGCGAAGCCGGTGTGTCCCGTCTACAACACCGAGAAGGACGCACGGCAAGCATCTTTTCTTTGGCCGCGACCGGAAAACGGCTGAGATGAGCGCTTCATAGGTAGTAGAACCAAGGAGACACTCATGGCAACAAAGAGCAAGCAGTTCGTGTGGCCGCAGTCCGTCGACCGCAAGAAGGACGGGCGGAAGACCGTAGGAATCGTTGTGCTCAGCGCCCCTGAGGCGCATCCGAACCCGGAGCATCTGCAGCGCGGCATCCGCTGGCTTGAGCAGCGAGGGTTCACCGTCCGCCTGGCCCCCCACGTGAAGGAGTGTCGCGGCTTTCTGGCTGGCCCGCCGGAGCAAGTCGCCCACGACTTCCACGCCATGCTTGCCGATTCCGACGTGTCCTGGATCGTGAGCGCCGGTGGCGGCTACAACAGCAACAGCCTGCTTCGGCACCTGGACTTCGACCTCATGCGCCGCGCCCGTAAGCCTGTCATCGGCCTCAGCAACCCGACGCTCTTGCTGAACGCGCTCACGGCCAAGTCGGGTGTCATCTCGTTCCACGGTCCAGTGCTGCTGTGGAACCTCGGCAGCGAGGACGGCGGTCCTGACGAGTTCACCGAGGAGTGGCTCTGGAGGATGCTCGGGCACAGAGACGGCGAAATGGTCATCCCCCGCGAACCGAGCTGGACTTGGCCCCGGCCAGGCGCATGTACGGGTCGGCTGCTGGGCGGCAACCTCTGGTCACTCCAGCAACTGCTCGGTACGCCGTATGAGCCGGACTGGACGGGTGCGATTGTCGCCATCGAAGACTGCTTCTGCGAGCTCCACCAGGTGGCCGCGATCCTCGAGCATTTCGCCTGTGCGGGAGTTTTCGACCGGATCGCCGGGCTGCTGGTCGGGGTGCCGCTGGAGGTCAAGGAGACGGAACTGCCGTGCGAAGGCGACTTCACCGATGTCGTCATGGCCGCAGTCGAAGCATCCTCGTTCCCCGTGCTCACGGGCGTTCACTTCGGTCACACCGACCGCAAGATCACTCTGCCAATCGGTGCGCGCGCCACCCTGGACGCGGCAGCCGATGCCATCGTCATTCACGTCAACGAAAGAAACCCAGCATGATCGTCGCAGCCCACATCGCCAAGGCCCGCCACCAGCTCGTGCGCCGCCTCCGTGCCGCCCTCGACAGCCGTGGTTTCGTCGAGGTCATGACACCGGTCCTCCATGCGGTGGGACCATCGCCGCAGGCGGCGCTCTTCTCGTGGGCCGGGCAGCCGTGTGATCTGCGCCCCTGCATGGAGTTGCGTCTCCGGTCCGCCCTGGCAGAACTCGATGCCGTCTACGAGATCGGCCCCTGCTTCCGACCTGACCCGCCGGATCAGGACCACCACCCCGAGTTCCATATGCTCGAACTGTTCTGGAAGAAGCCCGAGTTTGGGGAGCTTCGTGAACTGACCCGCGTGCTCCTGGAAGAAGCCCTCGGGACCTCCATCCAGGAGTTCCGTTATGTCGACGTGGCGGATGCCCTGGCGGAAGCCCGGCCTGAGCTGGACTTGGCCTGCGGGACCGATGCGATCCTAGATACCCTCCGTCACTGCTATCCGCTTGAGTGTGGCGGGTTCTCCAGGGCCTACGAGGCACTCAACTGGCTGATCGACAAGGCCATCGTTGGACCCGACCTTGGCACCCTGGAACGTCCGGCCATGCTCGTCAACTACCCGCTCGCCACCGTTTGCCTGGCCAAGCCCCAGGCGCACGCCCCTCACCTTATCGAGCGTATGGAGGTGTTCATCAAGGGCCTGGAAGTCTGCCACGGTTTCGTGGACGATTGTGACCCGGAACGCGTTGAATGCCGCATGGTTGAGAACGGCCCTACTTTCCACGACAAGCCCTTCCTGGGCTTGTTGCGCTCCGGTCGCATTCCGGCGAGTTCCGGCGTGGGTTTCGGGCTGGAACGCCTACTCATGCTGGCCACGGCGACTGACCACATCCGCGACTGCCTCCACGAGCCCCAATTTCCCGAGGCGAGGAGGGTTCGGTGACGGAGGGTCAGAACACCTCGACCGCAACCGCCGAGCGCCCCCTAATCGTCCTCTGCTACCCGCGGATCGACTTCCAGGCCAACTACCACTACGCCTGGGTTCCGTACTCCCTTCTCTTCATCGCCGACGCGCTGGTGGAGCAGGGGTTGGTCGATGTCGTCGTGTACGACGCCAACCAGGACACACGCTCTTGGGAAGGCCTGCTGCGGGAGAACCAGAACCGGCTGCTGTGCGTCGGCTTCAGCATCATGACCGGAGGCCAGCAGATCAGTCACGCCATCAAGCTTGCCCAGACGCTCGCAGACATCGCACCTGGCGTCCCCCGCGTATTCGGCGGTCCGCACGCCAATGTGCTGCCGAGTCAGACGGCCGCGCACCCCCTGGTGACCCACGTGCTGACCGGCCCCGGCCAGTACACGATGCCTTCACTGGTGTCGGCGTTGCTTGGACTCTCGCCTATCGAGGGGGTGCCGGACCTCTGGCGGCATGTTGATGACGAGGTGCTCCCTCCCGCCCAGCACCTGCCCATCGACTGGAGCCTTGGCCCCGTACGCCACTGGAACCTTCTGCCGTTGGAGTGCTATGTCCGCGCCGACGAGGCCATCGCACCGCGCACCTTGAACTACCTGTCATCCTATGGCTGCAGGTACCGCTGTCGGTTCTGTTACGAGCAGCACTATGTTCACCACTTCCACGCGCTCCCCGCTCAGGTCGTCCTGGCCGACATCGCCGGACTTGTGGACCGGTTGGATCTGTCCGGGATCAAGTTCTATGACGCAAACCTGTTCATGGACAAACCCCGTGCGATGGGCCTTATGGACGGCCTTGGCCGCCTCTCGCCGAAGCTGAGTTGGGCCGCCAGCATCCACCCCAACGACATCCGCGTGCTGCTGAGTAAAGACCCCAACACCATCCACCGCTTGCATGCGGCGGGCTGTAGGCGACTCCTCATTGGCGTCGAGTCCGGCGATGACCGGGTGCTCCGCGAGATTGTCCGCAAGGGCGTTGACCGAGAAGGCATTCTCGCAGCAGCACGGGCCGTCGATGCCGCGGAGATCATCGGCGCGTACACCTTCATCCTCGGATTCCCGGGCGAGACTCGCGAGGAGAAACAGCGGACCATCGACATGGCGGAGCAGATCGCGTACCTGCCGACCCGCCCTGAGGTCCGCTTTCACGGCTACGCGCCGTACCCGGGAACGCCGCTATACGAAGATGCTGTGAATGCGGGGTTCCAGCCACCGGGCTCCCTGGAGGGATGGGCCGGGTTCGACTACTACAGTATGCGCACGCCCTGGCTGGATGACACCGACCTCGACGTGATCCGCCGGTGGTCACACGCGACCGGGCGACGACTGAAGGAACCCGAGACGCACCCGGGGTCCACACACCACCACGAGGGAACGCGATGAGCAAGAAGCCGCATCCTGCCTACCGGGGCATCGTCTTACGGGAGAGCCTGGCGGCCGGCGAGTTGCCCGAATGCCTCCGACCGTTTGTCGAGACCGAGTACCCCTACCGCCTGGACGGCGTACTCCCGGTTACGGTCATCCGTCTCCGGATCCCCGCCGCTGACATCCTCCCTGCGGTCTGGGCTGTAGCCCTTGCGCTTCGCCCTGAACGTTACTTCGCCAACTTCATCGGTGACGACGACATGTTCGTCGCCTTGCCGAGCACACTGATCTGCATCCCGCGGAGCGACCCCACGGCCGCCGTCCATACCCGTCAGATTGGGACAACCTTCGGGATTCCCGCCCACCAGATGTACTTCGAAGCGATGTTCGAGGCGGATCACCCGGGTCGCCAAGGTGTATCCCTGGCGCCCTGAGACTGTGATACCGCGCTTAAGACCCAGTGAACAAATGCGTTCCGACCAGTCCTACGGAGGCGGCGATCTCGTCCTCTGGTTCTCGCTGTCTGCAAACACCGTGACCCATTCCACGAATCTCCGGTGGAGATCGTCCAAGCGGCTGATCGTGCTTATCTTCACCGCCTGGTTGTGGGCCACGGCAGATCGAATGGCGATGTATTCCTCAAGTGCGGTGACCAAGTACTCCAACCTGAAGGGCTTGCCAGGGCCGTGGAGACCGAACTTCTTGTTCACAAGGACGCTCATGAGCGCTTCGGTGGTGAGAAACTGCAGCAGGTTGTCCCGGGCAAGCTCAACGCCATGGTGCGTGGTCTGACGTTGCCGCCAACTCTCTGCGGACTGTCGAATGGACTGCTTGGGGCGTGGTTCTTGAGTCCCGTCAGTCGGTGTGGGGGAGCCTGTCATTCCCTCCAACGGGACGCCACTTGCCGCAAGTGCTTCCCGCACCAAGTCTACGAGTTCGCGGACCTCCTGGCTCTGCTCTTGTTCACGGGAGAGGGTCTTGATCTCGTCGAGACGCTGGGACCAGTTGTCACCGGCTTCAGCATACCACATCGTAACGACCAGATTCCGAAGCAGAGTCTCAACCTCAGCCAACCTACGATAGGCGGTGGCGGCGAGTGACCCGTGTTGGAAGCAGAGATCCTCAGATAGTGCCACTGTACCCGGGGCATCGCGCTGGGTGATGCGCCTGAGCACGGTCTCGATCAGAGGGCTCGCGACGCAGACACACTGCTTGCCGCTCCCTAGGTCCAAGCACTGCGCGATGCCGGCGAGCCAGAGGTGCTCCGACTCTGTACGGTCGGCTGGCCGGACTAACCGCTGAAACACAAGGAGTTTCGTCAGTTCTGATCTAGACTGCGTGTCAAGGAACCCAATCCTCTCACGGACCGCATCGATGACGTCCGGGGCTTCTGTAAGTTCTTCGAGCACCTGCTCTACATTGCTGGTCCAGTCCCCGCGGCGTCCTGCTAGGTGTGAGACGGCCTGGTCCACGAGAAACTCGTCGCCACCGGTGTGCTCTGCAACGAATTGAGCCGCCACGATATCCAGTTCCGATGGGTAGGATTGCATCAGGCCATTCGCGGCGAGTGCGCGAAGAATATCTCGCGGGTTCCTTGGCGGAACGCGGATAACGTTCTTGGTTTCAGCTCCCGGGGAGTTCGTTTTGCCGTAGAGACTTCTGTATGCGGTCCGGAATGCGTAGTAGCCCCATCGGCCGCAAAACACAAACTGGCATGGGATAACGGTGTGTGTTTCCTGAAGGCTGCGCGCCCGTTTGTCCAAGGCGCATTGCTCCCTTACCGAAGCCCCGTGGAAATCACCAATGGTCACGCGGAGGCAGGAACGGCCAGACTCAGCGGCCTCCTTTGCGCAGTTGCTCACAAGTATCGGGAAATCGGACATGGGAAGGACCTGCTCGTCACACCTAAGAGCAAGGCCTTTGGGATCAGGAACAATGCGGATGACGGCATTCTCTACCTCTCGCGGGGACAATGCCGCAATTTCTTGGGTCTCAAGAGAGCTACCGTACGGACATAGGACTGACCAGATACCTTTCCTGTCCTTGTTCAGTCTGTCGAGCCAAGCGAGGTCGCGCGTCACAGCAATACCCCCCGTTGACGTTCTTTCGAGTCGTACTTCTGCAACGAGTGCTCGATGGCGGTCTTGCCGAGTTTGTCAAGGCGCCTAAGGATATCGCTATATGTTGGGTACGTCAGGCGGAAACAGCCCTGATCTTCCCCCTGCCGGGTCAACATGTTCGTCATTTCAAGGAGCTCAACTGTCTGAGCGATATGCGCCGATTCCGGCGCAGCCACGCCGGCAAGCTCGCACCAGGTATTCAGTTCCTCTTGCAGCCTAGGGACGGATAGGAAGTTACCCTCGTTCTGCGTTTCCCTCGGGCCACTGTAAAGGTAACAAATGGCCAGCATCGTTGCGCGACCGAGATGTGAAAGGTTGTAGCCCAGCGTCTCATTGACGTAGAAGATGAAAGGCGGCTCGCCGTCTTCACTAGCGGTGTTAGCGGCGTAGACAGCTTCAACATCCTCCGCAGTGACTGTGATTCTCTTCCGCGGGGATCGCCTTTTCGAGACTCGTTCGAGCAAGCACCTGCAGAACTGTTGGACAAATGCAGGATGGCCGGATGCCCGCCTGAGGATCAGAGGTGCCACTTCTGGACGTACCTCAATATCGAGCATTTCCTCAAATCCAGTCTTCACGAGTTCTTTGACGTCGTCGTAATTCAAGTCACGTATGGGAATCGCTTGTGCAATATTAACGAATGGGTGGGATTGACGCTGTTTTCCACTGTCCAGCCTGGCCTCGTAATACAGCTGGTGGTACCCGGAGAACACAAGAATGGTTTCCTTCGCGGGATCCTCCATCACGACTTGTCGTAGCGTTGTCGCAAGAGGGAACTTATCACCGTGTAGTTCGCGACTCTTCTTTATATACTCATCTACTTCATCGATCAGAAGGGCAACGCGGTTCCCTTTGACACGCAATGACGAGAGTTGTCGCTCCAAGTCAGCATGATTCTCAACAGGGGAAAGCTCTAGGGTGGCTGCGACTTTCCGTGCTACGGCCAGGTCAGGGTCCCCATCATCTGGGATATCCGCATATACGTATGCCACCCGGTAGCCACGGTTGCGCAGTGAGTTCCCGAGAGCATGCAGAACCGAGGTCTTGCCGATACGTCGTCCGCCCCAGATCATGGATTGCGGCGTGATGAGAAGTTTCTGGAGGACGTCCTTGCGGCCAACATAGATGTTGTTGGTCTGGTGACAGTATCCTTGAGCCACGAAAGGGCTCGAGTTTGCGAGGTCGACCACGGACGCATGCAGCGCCTGGCGTACGGGAACTTCGTGTTTCTCTGCAAGGCTGACATGGAAGAGGAACTCCTCGTCAAGCAGAAGGAAGTCCTTGAACCCTGTGTCATACTTGAAGAAGCGTTGGATTCTGTCGTAGCCTTGCGGCGCGAACACAATGTGCAGCCAGGCAGCGGCACCATCTCCAGAAAGCTCAGCCTCCAAACGCTGGAGAGCCTGGAGATCGACGTCGCGCTGGCGGTATAGGTACAGGCGAACCGGACGCTTAAGGAACTCGCTCTGTGGTTTGTAGAACGCAGTCTGGTAGACGGTGAAGGGATACTTGATCAAGGGAACCATCGCGAAACGTTTCTTCTCATCACGTTCGTCGTGATACAAGTTACAGGCCTTCGCAAATTCGCCGACGAACTGCGCCCACACTCTCCTCATCTCCTGATCTTCCGATGCGTCATCGCGTGCCAGCTCAGCCCACGCCCCGTGCAGGTCCGGGCATCTGCTAAGTGCGAGTGACTTGTCGACGGCGGGAGCAGGTTGCAGTGCATTGGGTGCCAGCAGGGGGTGCAGGAGCTGTTCGGCTTCGTCGAATGAATGTGTCTGCTGGTCAACAACGAAACTGAGCGCGGCCGCTGCACTGCTGAGCCGGGGAAGATCAGCGGAAAGCGTTTCGTCCGAGTCCTCCAACCGCTTCAGGCGGCGCAGCTGCATCTCGGCCTTTGCAGCCAGTGTGCACACGGCTTCAATCCACGTAGTTGGCATGTTTGCTGAGGCGGCGCGGTCTTTGACTGCATCCAGTGCTGACAATGTCTGCCCCACAAAGGCCCACAGGCCTTCCCTCTGTTGCTCACGCTCCTCGGCGCCTCGTTGGATGCACTGCATTTCGAGCTGGCGAGCGGCGGGGAGGCGACCTTCAGCCATGCATGACTCAAACACCCCAAGCAGACCGGCATCCTGCATTTTCTGAACGTCGCCGCGTCGAGATGTTAGTTCGTCAATCTCCTGTTGGAGGCGTTTGTTCCAGTTGGGGTTCGGAGCGAGTCCGGTGTCAGGTGGCAGGATCGCGAGGTACCGCCATGCGGACCCTTCATCGAGGATTCGCGCCACCTCCGTGATGGGCCGGTCCTCCGTGAGGTCCATCAGAAGAACATCTTCGAGTTGCGTGGTAGCCTCTGGCTCGGGTTGGGCGCAAAACCAAGTGACGAAACGAGGGCACCGTGATATGACTGACGGGCAAAGCGCAAATGCCTGCCATACGGAGTTGGGCTGCGCATTGACCGTGGTCTGTTGTCCGAGTTGCTTGGTCGCCAGGGCCATCAACGCAGTACGGAGTTCTTGGGCTCCTGCCCACTGTTTGAGCGCCTCAAGGAAGTCGGCCTCCACAATGACCAGGTCATCGCCCTCCCAGATACTTTGGCAGTTCCTCACGTGGGTCTCGACGCGTGCCATAAATGACTGCACGAACGCGCGAATCTTGGCTGAATAGCGTGGGTGTTCCTCTACGGGGTCATCCGCATTGCGGACGAGTTCTGCGTACCACTCGGTAACGTCGATGTCACTGACGCGTCTCAGCGCCGCATCATAGCGACGGGAGCGCAAGTCCGTGTAGACTTCCTCCCAGAAACGGACAAGTGCCGGGAAGACGGAAACCGACTCAAAATGTGCGAAATGGCGAGCCTGCGGGCACTGGACATGCCGGAATCTCCCCCCCTCCGAAGCCACGCTCTCCCGGATGCCAATCTCCTGCTTCTTGTTCTCTGTAAGGTCTGCGAGGGCAGCGATTCGGATTCCTCGGCGGGCGACAAGTGCCTGCAGAACTTCGTCAACCGGTTGAGGGAATCGCGGCTGGCTAAGATCACAGGAACCAATTCTGACCAGGATGGCTGCGGCAGGTTCGGCCTGGCCGCCAAGGGCCGCAATCAGTAGGGCCGCGATGATGCGCTCGCGAAGGTCGGCGGAGTCGACATCTCCGTGCTGAATGCCGAGCAGCCAGGGATCTCGGCAGAGCTGCTGCCAGACCGTTGGGAGTGGCAGGTCACGAGACCCCGCCGCACACGCAGACTCAATCAGGAGGGACAGAGCCTGGTCAGAAGCAGCGGTTATCTCCTCAAGAGGGTGCATGTGCTGACGCACATGCAGGAGCAGGTAGGCAACCTCGGGTACCCCCTGGTTAAGGAGAGCACGGCAGAGATCCAGGAGAGTCTGGAACGCCTCCGGATCCTTCTGCAGCTGGCTTGCCAATCTGCGCGGGTCGCACCGCTCGGACGCACTGCACTGTGTCCTTAGTTCTTGGAGGAGCGCATTGCATACCCCGGTATCATCGAGGTCCTTGGCACCGGCAATACGTGATTTCAGGTCTGCATACAGGGCGGCCAGGTCTTTCTGGCGGCTGCCAGAGCCCAGGCCATACTGGTTGCCCAACTCGTCGCACTCGCCGCCGAGCAGTTCCCGCCTCTTCAGGATTTCGGCGGATAGCTCTTGGCGGAGGCCATTCACCAGTCGTTTTTGCTCATTCATGGCCTCGATGGCGTGACACGGTGCCCCCGATGGCATCGTGCATATGGGTGCGCGACCGAGGAGTCCCGTGAGTCCCTCTGCCTCCTTGTTCAGGTCCTCAAGGGCTCGTATCGCGCACTGGGCGCTAGACTGAACTCTTTCAGCCTTCTCGCGCATCGCGGTCACACAAACCAGGACTTCAGGAATGGTGCTCGGCGGCCGGTCCCGAATTTGTCCGGTGATCCGTTGGAGTTCACACCCTTGGCTGGTGGCGTCCTTGCACGACGCGGATAGCAGATGCAGAATCACGCCACTTTTGTCGAGTATCTCTGACCTATCGGAGCCCAGCGCCGATAGGGCGGACGAGGCGTGGCCCGTGTCACCGAAGGCAGCCAATTCGTCAGTATGTGCCAACTGCTCCGCGTCCTTCAGAAAACGCTGGTGGATCTCGTGCAGGACATCCGCCTGGGCGATAAGGTCGGCGATACTCGAGACTCGGCATTCCATCGCCCGGCAGGTCCCGATGGGCTCGGAAGGACTGTCGACGGCAGGCGTCGCCTGCGACGTTGGCGCATTGTCTTCCTGGCAGCCAATGGCTCTAGTAGTTTGCATTATGCGGTATCCTTTCGCTGGACTGCCACCGCCGATGAAGCCGCGCTGTCTCTGATCCCGTCTAGGAGAGCCACCAACCCGAGAAATGGTACCGTCCCGGGGTCACGGTCTTGGGGCATGATGTCGAGGTCGTCCGGGACGATGATGGCGGAGACCGGGATATACTGATCGAGAGGAGTCCTTGAGGTAGAGTCTGGAACTTGCCCGTGAGCCATGCGATCACGGTGGGCAATCAGAGGGGCAAGCGAACGCCGCATGGGGATCCTGGGATCCGGCGTAACGCGATGGGTACCATGCTCGTCAACAAGACGGAGCAGCCCGGATTCCTGCACTCCCATGACGCCATGCCAGTTCTTGACTCCAAGCAGGTAGATCGCAGGAGGTACCGCGACCACCAACTCGAGCCGCGTCTCCTCGTCCTGGACGCCGGAGGGGATTAGCAGACTCTCGAAAGTCGCTGCGCCTGGCGCCTTGGCACGTATCGCCTTCAGGACCTCGGCGCGAAAGCGGCCACCCCTTTGTTTGGTTTCCTCTTTCACACCCATTCTTCCCGCCTTGACCGACTCGCCAATTCGTCGAACCCTTGCAGCACTGGTGGCGTCTTTGTCCGAGTCCGGGTTCCGGCCACGGGACCTTCGTCCATCTCTAGCGCGCCATGGCTATTCCATCTTCCATATCGCACCCGCATCTGCGTGCATCGACTCGCATGTCACGAGTAGTTGAAAGGCAGGCAACGAGCCACTTCGCTGGCTCCCTGCTCGTCGTGCTTCTTCACCATAGCAGCAAGACCCTCTGTACCCCCGAAGTGGGCGAGGTACTCGGCGAACGGCGCGGATCTACCCTCAAGCGCTACACCCATCTGGCGAATACGGCTGAGGCCGTCTGCATAGCCTGCGGTGTTGCCTTGGGCGAACCTGCTGAGGGCCTGCAATCCAGTGATCGAGAGGCAGATGGTCTCCACCGCGAATGAGAGCGACGCGCAGATCGTGATGGCGCGGGAGTACACTCGTTCAGCCTGGTCACATGCGCCTTGTCTGGACAGAAGGTACCCCATCCACTTCGCCAGTTGCTCATGGGGGTGGTCGCTGATTAGCCTTGGCTCCCAGTACCGGCTGAGTTCCGTGAGTACCTCGGCGGAAGGAGTTTGGCCAGCGTCGGAGGCCGCAGACGCGATGCGGAGGTAATTCACGACGTTGAAGGGCGAGATTCCCTCAACCGAAACCACGTCGAAGAGCCTGACGGCAAGCTCCTCTGGCCCAGAGATGCAAATGGCCCCGGCATGGCCGTTCATCTCCTCGATCGCCAGCGGCAGGTTGTTCTCCTGCCAGGCCAGAGAGGCAAGGAAGTTGACGGACATTGCATGGAACACAGTACCTGGCTGGAAATGGCGAAGGCTCCGGCGGAAGTAGTCGCGCGCCATCTCCGACCAGGACGGGTCCTGGCGCGCCTGGAATGCGCACGCCTGGCCAAGGGAGCCCTGCATCTTGCCTAGCAACTCGTCCGTCTCACCTTTCGGCACAGCGCCCTCCCTCTTCGCCGCGTCCGCCTCGATCATATCCATAGCTTCGGCAAAACGGTAGTCGTTGAAAAGCAGGTTGAGGTTCCGTGTTCTCGCCTCAAGAACCAACTCTCCACGCTGTAGATAGCTCAACGACATCTTCGGCTTGTACGTCTTCAGGAGGCAATCCAGCTTATCCTCCACGACCCGCTGAGGCCCCACGGCCCCCGTATGGCAGTAGCAGGAGCCGAGTAGAACCAACGCATGTACGTCCAAGTCGGCCCACTGCCGGACCACCTCAGGTCCGCTTTTCCCTTCAAGGACCGAAGAGGCGATCTGGTCGAGCGCTTCCAGTAGGTACGTCGCGGCCTTCAGGGCATCTGCCTGCAGCGTTCGCTTCTCAACAAGACACTGGGCTCCCGCCAAGAGCGCGTTCAGTTCCCGGTGCAGGATGTCGTGATCGTCCTCGCGACGCAGTGCATGCAGAAGAGGACCAAGATCCGGCGCCCCACCCGGATGCGGGAAGTAGCGCCGCAGGAACTCAGCCGCTGACGCGTACTGCTGGGCTTTGGTGAGGCGCAAGACCTCCTTCTCATAGAACTTGCGGTAGTCCCCGCCGAGATTGGGTTCCGGCTGTAGGACAATGGGCTTGGCCGCCAGCTTCGTCCCATACCGAATCGCGGCGCAGGCGAAATCAGCGGCAATGAGTCCCGCACTTCTCTCGCCCACTCCGGAACGCATACGAAGAGCGTCGCTGGAGATGAGGCGTCCCGCGAGAGACACTCCAGGAGAGTCGCCAGCCTGCAACTGCTCCTTGATGAACCGAAAGAGCGCGGCCATGTACTCGCCTTGGTCGTAGTCGGCGGTCTCGGTGATCGTCCGCTGCGCGACCAGGATATCGCACTGCTCTACGCCCCCCTCCGTCCCGCTCAGCCGCTCCATGCAGCCTCGCAGCGCCGTCACCAGATTGAGGACGTAAGTCGCCTGCGGGGAGAACTCGAACCGCCCCGTCGGGTTGCGCGACCCGAACAGGAAGGTGGCTTCGTGGGCAACCGCATCCCATACTGCCCTTGCCAAGGCCACGCGATCCTGTTGCCGGACCAGCCCGTCCGTCGGGATTCTATTTCCCAACAGAGGGGCGCAGTGGAAGTGTTTCGGGTAGGCGAACTTGATCGGGGAAGCCGCGCTAAACTGTTCGAGAGTTCCCCGGTGAACCGACTCCCATTCCTCTGTCGACAGACGGCAGCAAACACCCCCGACGACAGAAGGGCGCTCCTCCTGGCCTGCGCCCGCGGTCCTGATGGCCTCGTCAAACCGGCCGCTTTCATCGATGTAGACGTAGTACTTCAACTTGTCCGCCTTCCGCTCAGTACAGATAGCACAACTGAGGATGCGCCTGCTTCGTTGAGACTTGAGATGTGAGGAGCGCTTGGGCGCGTCCCGCCCACTTTTCCCCCTTAATCACTCCGGCAAACCAGTTTCGGCGCTTCTCGAAGACCGCAGCAGCCCGGATGAGGTGAGGGCCGGCGATGTGAGGTGCGGCAGCAAGCAGGCTCTCGCCCGCCTGGAGACAGGCAGTGGCCCCAATGAACTCCAGGAGGGGAGCACGATCACCATGCTCGATCAGCTTGGCGGCGACCTCAAAGTCGCGGATAGCTCCGTCATTGTCGCCCGCAGCGGCACACAGTGTGCCCCGGTACTTAGCCGCGGTCTGGTTCAGCCAACCGCCTTCGGCTGTCGGCGACGGTAGGTCCATGTCAAGAGCGACGAGGTCCGGCGGCAGGGGCAGCCCCAACAGGTGCATCCGGTAGGCGGAAAGCCATCGTGTCCGCAATAGGTACTCGCACGTCTTGGGATCATCCAGGCACAGGTCGTGGACCTCACGATAAACCGTCTCCGCTTCGGTCGGCCTGAGAAGGGCATGGGCGAGATACCAGTAGCACAGGTTCCGCGGCAGGTCGAGGGTTTCGGTGGGACAGTCTCCGTCGAGCTGCCGCGCGAGGTAACAGCTTCTCTCCAGTTGCCGGAAGGCTTCATCTGCCTTGCCAGGATCGATCAGCGCCCAGAAGCCAAGCACCTGGCCCAAGGAGCCGGTGACCTGGAGTTCCATATCCAGGCGCTCAGTGGCGGGATCAAGCCTGCCAGCGAGAGACGCTGCTTCATGAGCCGTTCGTGCTGCGTCCTCGTAACGGCACATGTCGGTCAAGTTGACGACTTGCCGGACGAGGACCTGTGCTTTGAGACGTGGGCCGCACGCTGGCTCCTGGATAAGCTGCTGGCACAGCTCTGCCGATCGCTCGGGATGCCCAAGGTGGCACTCCGCCGAGGCAAGGTTGGCTGTCGCGCGAATACGAAGATCCGTTGCCCGGACAGAAGCCGAACGGGCGACCTGCGCGATGATCTCCTCGCATTGGGCTTCAGCTTGGGCGGCAGTCGCGCTTCCGTACCGCATGCCGCGCTCAAGCCCCGCCAGGCAGTCTTCCATCTGCTGCAGGCTGAAGCTGCCGTCGCCCGGACCCGCGGTGGTACTCGGGGCGATGGCATCCAACGCAGCCCGCACCGCACTCACGACATCCATTGGCCCAAGGCGGATCGTGTCAGCGTGAGCGTAGTTGGGGCCGCAGGGCAGGAACCGATGCCTGACACCCATCATGCAGAGGAAGCGCTCCTTCACGAGAAGCTCGTTTCTGCCATGCGCGCCAGGGACGATGCATCCATTGTCGGCAATGACACCCGATGCCCCCACCCCAAGAGGCGCTCCTGGCGAACGGTTTCCCGCACGTAGCGCCAATGCGAGCAACACAGGCAATCCAAGGCTTTCTCCCTCGATCGGCAGGGGGCCAGCGCCGCGCACGGTCAGAAGTCTGGCGGCTGGGCTCTGGTCCGAGCGTAGCCATCCGGCGCTCCGTGCCAGTACATGGGCTACACTGATCGCCCGGCTCATCAACTCATCGCCGACGAGTTGGTCATCGGCGGAGCGCAGCAGCGCGGTACGGGCCGTCGCCGTATCGTCTAGGATGAACGGCAATGCCACGCCGTCGCGGGCGTAACCGCATTCGACCGCACCCCCCTTCGGTACGAACACGACGAAACCGTGGGCTGTCCGCCAGTTCTCCACGTCAAAGGCAACAGACTCCCACAACGGGATGGACGAGTGGAGCAGGCGTGCGGGCAATGTGAATGTTCGTTGTCTAGACTGCCCGGCACACCATGCCGTGGCCGTGGTGAGTTCTTCGACTCCCAAGCCCAGAGCGTGCAGGCCACGCTCCAGGTGTTCCTTGGCCTCGGCAGATAGCCCCGCCGCGCTGCCTGACAGCAACCAGGCGCGGACAACCAGTTCGGCTCCGACTTGGGCAAGCAAGGCCTCATCAGCGCAGGGGACCTCAAGCAGTTTCACAAGGTGAGCTGGATCGAGTAGGCGACGCAACGCTCGGCGTTGCCTGATCTCGCGCCACGAGACGATCATGCGTCACCCCTCCTTCCGTAGATGGAGAGGTCGTCCGTTCGTCAGTTGGATCCCCAGCCGCGATGAGCCCGGCCAAGGGACAACTACGGTCCGGGTCTCCGGAATGACTCCTAGGAACACTCCTGCTTCACCCAGCACCGTTGCGCCACACGTAACCCCATGGGGGTCCTCTACCACTTCGATAGCCAGGTGCTCGGGACACACACACTCACTAACCGTGATGCGGACGGGCGGCGAATCCGACCGGAGGACCACACTGTGCAGCGAGCGCTCGGGTTCACAGGATTCCGCTGCCATCGCGGCATCCCGGCGCCTGTCGAGCTCCTTCTCGAAGTCCACGAGGAGAAGTTGGGATGGTTGGGCTAGTCGGGCGAGAGCTGGGACCCGGAGGGGCAGTGTTCGGAGCAACTCAACCTGCTGGAACAGGCGCCTGGGGTCGTCGTCCCCCCCGAGGGGCGCGCCACAGTGAGTCGTGCCGGTGTGCTCGTCAGCAACCGCCGGTGTTCCAGCGCGAACCGCGGAAGCCACATCGGCTAGACGCCGCAGGTTCTCTGCAGGCAGTGCCCCAAAGCAGCGGAAAAGCTGGCCCCGGAGTGTGGGTTGTTCGTTCCAGACCTCGATGGTCATGGGCTGGGGTAGAGGCGGACCGCTCACCAGGAGATCAAGGTCGGAGGCGAATTCGGGCCAGATGGACAGGGGGAAGACCTGAACTACCGTCGGCGGGACAGAATCCGGATCGGGGGTCTCCGCCAGCACGACCATCGGCAGATTCTTGGTCACGCCCCAGTCTTCCGCCTCCATGGAAGTGTGAGCGCGAACTGTCCATAGGGAGCCAAACAACAACGGTACGTCCTCGGTGCCCGGCCAGTCGGTGCGTCTGACGTTGGTGGGCGCTGAACGCCATGAAGACACTAGTTCACCCAAACGACTCACGGACTTCTCTATGGCGGCCAGACGCGCCGCGGACGCTGGGGCTTCAGCGGCTGGCGGACGTCGCTCACCGGGGGCGGCCCCCTCCTTGCGGGCGCAGCGCTCCAAGAAATCGTAGACCTCCCCGTCAACGGCATCGGGGAAAGCCTTCCTCAGATTGCGGACCTGCTCAGGTGACTCGAAGAGGCTCGCAGCGTAGTTGCGGAGCGCGTTGGGGATCATTATCGGCATTCGGTGCCTATTCATGGGCAGGAGGTCTCCTCTCCTGCGGTTCATCGTTCATCCAATGTGAAGGGGGAGACGCGAGCGTTTTCCGGGCTTCGTCGGCCATTGCCTTCAGGAATTCCGCCAGCGCGTTGTCATTGCCGTCCTCGCAAAGGTCAGGAGGAAGCGCTGCTCGGAGCTCAGCTTTGATCCGGGTATCGTCTCTGCCGGCCCGGTCGTAGGCCCGCTGGAGCTTGAGGTGGTACTCCGGTCTGAGACGGGCAAGAGTCCAGTCCTGTATCTCCTGGAACGTCCAAGGCGGATCGAGGACCAGGCGCGCCGCCGCGACGATGCGTTGGTGCGGGGACAGCCCTTCCCATGCTTGCCGTGCACGCGAGGCCAGATCCTCTTGTCTGAGCGAAATACCTGCCCCGGAATGGTCTGCGCCTGGGGGAGGCTCGGCCTCGGCCCCGTCAGGTACTGCGTTCCAATGATCGCGATCAGCTCTCGAGCCATCTGTGCCAGGACCGCTCTCGGTATCCTGATCCCGGATGATCTCACACCACAGGGCCTTGGGCAGCAACTCAAGACAGGCCAAGGCCAGCCCCTTGGAGTTCACCGGCCCCGCAAACGCAATGGCTTCCTGGGCCACTCTCAACGCGTCAATCTTACGGATGATCGGATCCCCGCGCTTCTTTCGCTTCTTCCCATTGTTCCCTTGGCTCTTCTTCGGCTCTGGCTCCCGGTCCTCGGTGCTTTGTTTGTAGAGGAGCGGTTTGAGGCGACCCACGGCACGGGCAAGATGCTCATGCAGGTTCTCAGTCGAGTTTGCCCCTGCATCCCCCGGATCTCCACGATTGGCGACGAGTTTCCACGTGTCACCAACTCGCGTGAATCTGCTGTCACCCTCAAGGATGTCGTCGAACCGTCGCTTCAGCTTCCAGCAGAGTGACTTTTCAAATGGGCTGTCGGAAGCGGTCAGGAATCGGCCGAACCATTCCCTCAGCACTGCAGGCGGACAGGCCGCGCCAAGGACGTAGGAAGACCTGGGGCTGCACGGGTCTCCGTCAGCGTCGCTGCAACAGGTCATGAACTGGAAGAAATCGATCCCCAGTTCGTTGAGGTCGTAGTGCTGCCGCTGCAGCCCTGCCCGCTGTCCTGACGAAAGGCAGTACCGACACCACCATGTCAGTGCCACCCACCCCCACTGCTGCTCAAACCAGGCGGGTCCATCCTCGATACCGTCAGGTGCAGCGTTCTGCACAGCATCTGGCAAAGCCAGATTGGGGGGCATCGCCGGATCAGTTCCAGACAGCAGCTCGACAACTGCCGCCGCTGCCGCCCGCATGAAATCCCCTGAGCCTGACCGTGGGCTCTTCATCGTTGCGCTGCCCCTTCCGATGCGCCAAGCGGGGGAGCCGATAGGGACTCGGGGAAGTGCTTCTTCCAGGCTGGATGGCGCTGATACTCGCTGATGGCGCGGCTGCAGTCCAGTTGCGTTCTGGTTCTGATCAGGGTCTCGATATCATCCAAGCGGAGCGTCTCTTCACCGGAGAGCGCCTTCTTGTCAAGATTGCGCTGGACACGTTCTGTGAAGAACTCGCGCCATGCCACTGGGTAACGGTGCCAGACGTCGAACCACGTCTCGTGAGATGGGTTGTCAGGACTGATGCCCGTCACCCGGAGATGGAACCAGTCTTCACGGTTCCGCTTGCCACTATGCCCATGGAACAGCGGTACAGTCGTCGGCAGCACCGCCGTCAGAGCTGCGCCAGCAAGGCCGGGATGTCCATTGCGCTCCGGGTTGCGAACCGCGGCATAGGACGGGTTTGCCTCTTCCCACACATCCTCCACAACGTACCACAGGCTTCCGCGGCCCACCGGGTACATGCAAAGGAGGTCACCAAGTCGGCCCTGTACGGTGTAGTAGCCTTGTGCCCTGCCTGCCACAGAAGCCCCCCCTGAGTGCAAGCTCTCGTCCCGGATGTAGCATTCAAGATGCCGCAGCAACACGACTGTGCAAGCCGGGCTCTCGCGGCGGTTGCGGCGGGACTGTGCGCCGTGCCTTGCGTCGGGGTTCTGCGAGGCGGCAACGCCAGCGTAGGAACTTGGTGGGGCTCCTGGGCGCCCGGTAGCCCTGCATCCTCAGCGCTGGCGGCCATGGCACAGCCGCCGAGGATATTGGTTGAGTGCCCGTCGCCCGCTTCCGGTCTGCATGCTCGTCTGCTGGTGTCATGATAGTTCTGGCAAACACTCTCTCATGCGATCTGCGGGAACCGTCGTGACGTACAGAAGGCTGCCATGGGTTACCCCGTCTTCTCCGTGTACCGGCAGCTCGGGAACCCGGCGCAGCCCCAGAACTGGCTGCCGGCGTGGGCGCCCTGCCGCGCCGTGCGCAGGATCAGGCCTTTGCCGCACTGCGGGCAGCGACGCTCCGCTGAGACCGGTAGCACCTGGGCAGGCTGTGGTCTCGCTACTGGCGGCGGGCGTGCCGCCGGTGGCGGCGCGGCAGCCCGCTCGCGGCTCCGTAGGTACTCTACGTGCTGGCGGTGTGTCTCGGCGCCCGGGGTAAGGCGAAGCTGCTCGATGGCACCGACCAGTTGGGTCACCTGCTCTGGTGAGAGGAGCACTTCCCGCCTGGCCTTGATGGGCCGCACGCAACCCAGACCGTAGGTCACGTTCGGCGGGATCGGCGTCTTGAAGTGACTGTCGCCCACGAACACGATCACTGAGAACAGCGCCTCGCGCGGGACGCCCAGCGCCTCTGCCAGGGTCTCAGTGTGCTTGTAATTCTGCCGCATTGGATTCTGGAACGAACGTGCGGGGGCCCGACGGAACTTCTGGGTCCAAGTCGCCTCCCTCTCGGTCCCGAAGATCCAGCCACCCATGTTCTTGGTCTCGACGACGAAGACGCCAAAGGGCGATACAACCAGGTGGTCAATCTGGGTGGTGCCGCCCTCCCCGTCGGGAATTGTCACGTCGTCAATGATGGTGTAACAGCCCTTGTCCAGGGACAGCTTCAGCATCAGGCTGACGACCTTCTCGCCGAACCAGCCCTTCGCCAGTCGCAGCCTCAAGATGGCGACGAGAACGAACGGAACCAGCGCCAGCCACGCAATCGGCATCGTGGGCAGCTTCTTGATCACCGGCATCCAAGCGTCGAGCATACTGCTGATGATGGGATTCGACATGCCACCTTCATCCCTTCGATGCCTTCCTGCCGGCCTGAACGTATCCCAGCCCTGCCACAACGTTACAGCGGCCGCCCAGGGGGGCCTGCTTCCACCTCTGCATCCAGCCAGGCGATGTAGCGCCAGGCGTTCTCCTCACGGAAGCCGACCAAGTTCCGCATCCACTCGCCCAATGGCGTCGCCTGTAAGCGTTCCCGGAGTGCCTGGCCGTGCTCATGGCAGTCCTGCATTGCTGCCTGGCAGTTCACGACCGTGGTGTTGAACTGCGGCACGCCGACGAACCTGGTCTGCTGGCTCGCCCTGCGCATGGCGCCCGCGAGCGCCGGCTGCCTCCACAGGCTGCGCGGGATCAGGACCACCGCCGGCAGTAGCGCGGCAAGCTCTGCAACGACGAATGGCAACGATGCGGTCAGCTTGTGGGGATCGCCGAGGTAGTCCTGATTCGTCTCCGAGCGGATAGAGAACTTGCACCAGTTGCTGACCGCCAGCGTCTCGAGGAACGCCCGCGGTGCCGCCGCTATGGGCATGCTCAGCTTGTCGGCGACAAACAGCGTCGCGGCCAGCAGGCCGCCCTTCTCTACCGGCGCCATGCCCATGATCGGGAAGAGGTCGCCAGAGTGCCTGCCCTCGTCCTCATAGACCGCTCGATAGCGATCCCAGGCCCGTGCCGAGGTGAAACGTTCCGGGATCGCCGTCCCGTGCATCCACGCCAGGTTCTCGGCGCTCGCGTAGACCAGCAACCCTGTCCCCACGGTGAACTCCGTGCCGATAAACGGAATGGACGGAGCGTAGGGCCAGGCCCACCCGGGCGGCCCGGAGTGAAGGCCTCGAAACTCGCTCACCAGGCGGGCGCGGATCTCGTCTGCGTCAAGTCTGGCTGCGTTGTTCATCTCGCCATCTGCACTCCCCCCATAGGCCTCCGGGCATCACCGCCGGACCGCTGCTGCCGCCCCTCACGCGTCGATAGGATACCGGCACTCCCGCGCAGGTATTCGCCGAGGCGGGCGGCCAATTCCAGGCCCCCCCTTGCCACCATGGAACCTCCCCCAACCTCCTTCGGCGCGGCCAGCTTCACGCCAAGGTCACTGTGCCATTCCCGCGCTGCACCAGTAGACCTCGCGTGCCTTTCTGGTCAGTTCCTCCTTACGGGCGCCCCAATCCGGCATGGATCGGTCAAGGACGCGCAGGAACGCCGGGCCGTGGTGCGGCTCGACCAGGTGGGCCAGTTCGTGCGCGATCACGTAGTCAGCTAGCCGCACCGGGAGCTGGAGCAACCTCCAGTTGAGGGAGATCAGACCATCCCTGCTGCATGACCCCCATCGGTATCCGAGGTCGCCGATCGTGATCCGGGTCGGGACCACACCTGCTCTGGGCGCCAGGAACGCCACCCGTTTGTCGACCCACGGTCTGCCGACAGAGACATACCACGACCTGAAGTGGTCAGTGGCGCATGGCCGGGCGTCGGCACGAAGATGGAAGCGCTGGCGGTCGAAGCGCAATGGCCTATCCTGGCCGGCTGTAATCACCAGCCGGTAGGTCCGGCCCAGGTAGCCGAAGCTCTCGCCCGTGACGAACTCCGGCTCACGGGCATTCGGTGCCAGTTGCGCTTTGAGCGCCAACTTGCGGTGTACCCAGAGCAGTCTCGACTGCACCCAGCGGGCGAGTTCGTCAGACCCTGTGTCTTGCGGGGCCTGGACCACCAGCGCCGCACCCCGGTCCACGACCAGGCCGAGGGTCTTGCGGCGCTGGCTCCGCCGAACCGCGAACGTCAGTCCGCCCACTTCGAGTGTCTCGCTCATGGGCGCACCAGGACCTCATGGTTTTCCTTGGCCAGTGCCACTAGCCGCTGTGCCAGATCGCGTTCCCCCCCTGCTGCGCAGATGCCAGCCGTGTCGAGGTCGCGCACCAGCGCCTTGGTCAGCAATTCGCGTGCGTCTGAGTTCTTCCAGAAGCCGACCTTGCGAATCTCTTGCCGGATGCGCTCGACCATATCCAGAGTCGCCGCCAGCGCTGTGGTACGCTGATCCGCAGTTAGCGTACGCCCTCTGCCGCACTCATCCAGCACCAGTCGGACAAACGGCACCTGCGCCCGGGGGTCGAGGTCCGGGAAGTCGTTGCGGTCGCCTCGCCGCAGGTCGCCGATGAGCTTCCGCAGTTCGCGCTCCAGTGCGTCCCAGTCGTCCTTGAAGCGCTTGAGGATCTCTTCCAGTCTCTCGCTCATCTTGCGGGCATAGGCGGGATTCTGGTTCGAGAAGCCAGTGATGTGGTAGCGCGCTGCGTGCTGCATCTGGGCGGCGCGAGCGCGGCTGTTGCTCTGGGCAGCCAGGACCTTTTCGAACTCCGCGTCGGTGATGGCGGTCGGTGGGATCTTCGGGTCCACACCGCGCGCCGAAACGTGCGCGTTGATGAGCGCTTTCACCTTCTCGGCAACCCCCAGGAGGTCCAAAGCCGGATCGCGGTAGAGATTCGCAGCAACCTTGTTGATGAAGCCGAGGAGCTTTGCGTCCCGGAAGACGTCGGCAGGCACCTCCGGCCGGTGCTCCAGGGTGTTCAGCGTCTCGTAGAACTCCCGCAGCCGGTTGATGAACGCGGCGCGGACCTTGAGGTCACTCAGCAACTCCACGCAGGCATCGACTTGCCCAAGCAGGTCCGTGATGCCACGGTCGGCGAAGACCGCCACGGCCCGCGCCCGCCGGTCAAGCAGTTTCGGAAGCTCGACGGTTATGTTGGTCAGCGCTCCCTTGGTGTCCTCGTTATCGTAGTCCTGCAGCGCGGTGTTGAGGTGGCGCCCGACACCGATGTAGTCCACCACGTAGCCGCGCTTCTTCGAGCCGCAGGTGCGGTTCACCCGTGCGATGGCCTGCAACAGGTCGTGGGCGATGATCTTCCGGTCCAGGTAGAGCACCTGCTCGACGGGAGCGTCGAAGCCGGTCAGCAGCATGTTGTTGACGACCAGGATGGACAGCGGATCGGTCCGGTCGGTCTTCCCCGGCGCCAGCTTGCGCTTGAAGCGTGCGACAACCTCCTTCTGCTTCTCCTTGTCGGCCCAGTCCCACCATGACTCAGGGTCGTTGTGATCGCCGGAGAACACGGCGGCGGTCTCCAGCACGCGCAGCAATGGCAGCTGTGGGTGGCAGCGTACCAGCAGACGCAGCCGTGGTTCCAGTTTCTCGACCTCGTCATCAGGCAGTGCCAGCGTGGTCAACGGGACTGACTCAAGCGCAGCAACCAGTTCGCGCCGCGCCTGCTCCAGCTTCTCCCGGTAGATGACGGTCGCGGTGCGGCTGCAGGCCACCACCTGTGCCTTGAAGCGCTCGGGCAGCACCACGCTGGCGTAGTGCTGCAGCATGTCCCGTGCCTTCTGTTCGATGAGCAGCGGCGCCTCAAGCACATCCTCCTGCGTCGCGTACTTCGCCTTGATCAGGGCCATCTCGTCGGGCGAGTAATCCCTGAACAGGTCCTCGAAGAGCTGATCAAGGCCAGACGCGTTCTGTACCATCCCATCCGCCGTACGGCCCTCGTAAAGGATCGGCACCGTGGCGCCATCGAGTTCCGCATCCCGCAGCAGGTACTTGTCGATGAAGTCGCCGAAGATCTCGCGCGTCTCCGTCTTGTCCTTGCTCAGAATGGGCGTGCCCGTGAAGCCGATGATGGCCGCATTGGGAAGCGCCTTGCGCAGGTTGCGATGCAAGGCACGCGAATGCGACCGGTGCGCTTCGTCCACCAGCACCAGGATCTCGGCGGACTCGTTGAGCACCGGGAAGTCCTCGAAGTGGATATCGTCCTCAAAGGTCACCGCGCGCTCGACCACCGGCTGGTCGGTGCCCGGCTTCTTCTCCCTGCGCACGATGGTCATCGCCACGGGTTCGGCACATTCCCGGCGGGCGATATCCTGGTACTTCTGGAGCATGGCGAAGACGATGTCTGGCGTCGTCTCGCTGAGGATGCGCTGCGTCAGCGCGGTGGGGGACTCCCGGAGCTTGGCGTCCTGGTCGTCTGGCCGAAGCGTCTCGCCGCTCAGGCGTGCCGTTTCCCGCAACTGCCCCTCAAGGTCAGTGCGGTCGGTAACCGCCACCACCTTGAAGCGCTTGAGTCCTTCCATCGTGCGCATCTTGCGCACCAGGAACACCATGGTCAGGCTCTTCCCGGAGCCCTGAGTGTGCCAGATGATGCCCCCACGCTCGTCGCGCTCTGCGCCCTGCCGCCGCGTGCGCCCCTTCTGCAGGCGCGCGACGGCCTTGTGTACGGCGCGGAACTGCTGGTACCGCGCCACGACTTTGCGCGTCCGGCCGTCCTCCTGCTGGAAGACCGTGAAGCTGCGGACCAGGTCGAGCAAATGCGCCGGCCGCAGCATGCCGGCCACCAGGATCTGCTGGCTGTGCAGAGCCTTGCCTGCGCCGCGGAGGGGAGGCGACAGTTCTGCCTGCGTCCGGAAGAAAAGCGGGGTGCCGGCATGTCCGCTCGGATCTGCTCCAACCGTCGCCAGCTCCTGCTCCGCCTCGGCCTCCTCGGCCAGGGCGGGCAGCGCGCCCAGTTCCTCGGCCACCGTGCTCAGCGGCACAGGACTGGTGTCCGCCCATTCCAGGTACGCTTCCGGCGGCGCTCCGACGGTGGCCACACGCGCCTCGAAGAAGTCGCTGGCGATGAGAAGCTGGTTGGTGTGGAAAAGCCGCTCTACGCCCTCGTTCTCGGTGTAGAGTGTTGGGAACAGCTCCTTGCGCTGGTTGGAGTAGCGCAGGAGCTGGTTGATGGCTTCCTGCAGCGGATTCTCGCTTCCGGGGCTCTTGAACTCCGCCACCGCCAGCGGGATGCCGTTCACGAAAAGCACCGCGTCAGGGATGACGTGTCCCCGTCCACTCGCCAGTTCCACCTTGAGCTGGTTGATGACCAGGAAGTCGTTGTTGGTCGGGGTCTCGAAATCGATGAACTGGATCGGCTGCGGGCGTCCGTAGTCCCACCCCGGCAACCCTTCGGCCACTGTACCCTTCAGCAATAGCGTGGTGGCCGACTGGTTGGCCTCCAGCAGTCGGTGGCCGGCGGCCTGCTCCAGGTCCCGAATCGCCTTGGCGATTCTCGCCTCATCCATCCAGGGCTGGCCGTCACGCAGGTTGATCCTGCGCAAGGCTGCCCCCAACCGCCCCCGGAGCAACACCTCGCGCGAGTTCGTGCGCTCCGTGGACTCGGGCAAGTCCGGGTCACCCTCGATCCACTGCCAGCCCATCGTCTGGAGCTGTTTGCAGAAGGGCCTCTCGACCAGATCGCGCTCCCACTGGAGTGCTCTACCCGATGCTTGCCGCTGCGGAGACCGGGCTACGCCGCTGTGACTGCCTCTCACTTGGGCCAAGACGCTCTGGCACAGAGCCTCGGCGTCCGCGAGCGCGCGCCGGTTACCCAGAAAAGTGGCAACGTCATGCATGACAAAGGGAGTGTCCCGCAGGAGGGACAGGTGGGCCCGCAACTGGGCCGCCAGCGCCTCTCTTGTTTCAACGCTGAGCGTGCCATCAAGCGTCTCGAAAGCATGGAGGGCTTGCTGGCCAACGCTACGAGTTCCCTCTGTGCCTCTTGGCCGGACCCTCAGGCCATGAGCCTCTACGTCGCACGGAACGAAGCGGGCGATGCGGCCATCTTCCCCAACCTGCTGTGCCCAGAAGCACCCCAGTCCCTCAAAGACAGCGATGCCGAAGCCGGGTCCGCGGCCCCTGGGCCGAAAAACGCCAACGAACTCCAGCGTTGTCGGTCCGTTCATATGCGTGTGGCCTCTGTGAACCGCTTGGCGACTTCTTGACGCACCACTGCGTAGTATGCCGCCGGGGCGTCGCCGTGGAACGTAGGGTACGTGACAGGATCGCAGTTCCAGATGTTGATGATCGCGTCCCGAACTGGGGCTTCCTCCAGGAACTCCTTGGGCAGCACAACAAAGAGCAACTGGCCGGAAAGAGGAACTGCCTGGTTCACCTGCACCTCAATTGCGGACTTCCGGTCATCATAGTCCGCCGGTCCTGGACGCTGAAGCAGATCGTAGAACCGCGCCGCGACGCTTCCCCCGACGAACGATCTGCCAGCCATGACTCTGCCTGCGAAGTAGGCCCCGTTGTGCTCAAAGAACAGGCTGACCGCACGACGAGCACTCTCGATCTCAGGCGCCAGCTCGAGGGCGGCGAGGTCGCTTGCGGGTATCTCTGGCGCGAAACGGTCAGACGCCACGGCTCCCGTGTCGCAAGGGAAGACGCGGTGTAACGTGCGTGAAACCGTTCGCGGTTTGAACACGAAGCAGACTGGACAGAGCGCAATCGGCTCGCCGAACTGACTGCCAACTCTAGACCGGTAGGCTGGGCGGCCGTAGAAGAGGTACGTCAGACTCTCACTGAACACCGTACACTCACGTGGCTCCAGCGTGTGGGTCGCGGCAATGGCGGCCAGGTGTTCGCAGCGGCTGGTATGGATAAGCGGAAGCTCCTCCGCCATCTCTGGGTGACTCGCGATCAGTGCTCTCATAGAGAGTACCACGGCTCCGCTTGTGGTTTGTACCCTGTCACAGCTCGGATGGAAGCTCCGTACCCGCACGGCGACCGGAATCCCTGCGGCAAGGATGTCGCAATACGTGTCGCGAGTCTGTCGCAATACGTGTCGCGATTTTGTCGCGATACTGTCATAAGCCTCTTACCCGCAGTTTGTAGCGTGCGCTTCTGGCGGCGCCTACAGCTTTCAGCACACCAGCCTTGACCAGGCCTTGGAGATCGCGCTGCAAGGTGCGCCGGGTCACACCGGGGCAGAGCGCCTCCATGTCCTCGATGCGCAACTCGGGGCTCTCCAGCAGATGCCCTACCGCCAGCGCTTGCCGCATGCTGAGGCTATGCTCGCGGGCAATCACGTCACGCCGGATCACCCGCTTTCCACGGTCGGTTACCTCATCCATCTGGGTTGCCAGGCCCTCGATGAAGTACTCCAGCCAGCCCGTCAGATCCATGCCGGCGTCGCGGACGCCCTGAATGGCGGCGTAGAACGCAGCGCGGTCCCGGTCATAGTACTCGCTGATCGAGAACAGGCGTTTGAAGTCGTAGCCGGCCCGGTATAGACACAGCGTTGACAGCAGGCGCGAGGTGCGGCCATTCCCGTCCACGAACGGGTGGATATGCACCAATTGGAACTGCGCGGTGCCGCTCGCCAGCACCGGATGGAGGTCGGATGTCGCGTTGAGCCACGCCACCAGCTCGGACATGAGTGGGGCCACATCGCCGGGCGGCGGCGGGGTGTAGACGGCCTTCCCGGTGGCCGAGTCCACCACGTAGTTCTGCACCCGCCGGTACTCGCCGGGAGTTGCCGACCCGCCCCGCACCCCAGTGACCAGCCGCCGGTGTATCTCCCGGACCAGACCTTCCGTAACCGGCCCGCCATCGTTCAGATAGCCGCTGACGAACTCGAAGGCGGTGCGGTAGTTCAGGAGTTCGCGCGCATCGTCGGGATCGGCCCCGGCCACCGTCTCGCCCGCCAGCAGGCGCTCGGCCTGCTCCAGGGTCAGGCGCGTGCCCTCGATATGCGTGGTGTGGTGCGCCTCCAGCAACAGCGCCCGCGAGCGCATCGTCGTCAGCCAGTCCTCGGACAGCCGCGCCGCCTCCAGGAAGCCCCGTGCCCGCTCGATCCGCGTCAAGCCGGCGGTCATCGAGTTGGTGATATGAAAGACCGGGCGGAAGGCGTGTGGCATGCTCATGGTGTCAGTGGTCCCCAAGGAGCTCCTGCAAGGGTCCATGGAGTCAGCTCCCCGCAGGCACCGACGCACGGACGCCGGTGTCTGACAAACAACTATAGCCTGGCGACAGCGGCGCGCGGGCCGGCTCGCCTGCCTCAGACCCCCATGTTCCCATCCAGCCAGGCGATGTAGCGCCAGGCGTTTTCCTCACGGAACCCGACCAGGTGGCGCATCCACTCGCCCAAGGGCGTCGCCTGCAGGCGTTCCCGGAGTGCCAGCCCATGCGCATGGCAGTCGGTCATCGCCCGTTGGCAGTTCACCACCGTAGCGTTGAATTGCGGCACGTCGATATACCTGGTCCGCGGGCTTGCGCCGCGCATGGCGGCGGCGAGCAGCGGTTGCTGCCACAGGCTGCGCGGGACCAGTGTCACGGCCGGCCGCAGGGCGGCAAGCTCCGCCACCACAAAGGGCAGCGACTCGGCCAGCTTGTCGGGCTTGTCGATGTAGTCCTGGTTCGTCCCTGAGCGGATGGAGAACTTGCACCCGTTCGTGACCGCCAACGTCTCCAGAAGGGCTCGCGGCGCGTCGGCGGTGGGCAGCCCCAGCTTCCCCGCGATGAACAGCGCCGCCGCCAGCAGCCCGCCATCTTCGACCGGCGCCATGCCGACGATAGGGAAGAAGCGGTCAGAATGCCTGCCTTCGTCTTCGTAGACCGCCCGGTAGCGATCGCAGGCGCGTGCCGAGGTGAAGCGCTCCGGGATCGCCGTGCCGTGCATCCACGCCAGGTTCTCGGCGCTGGCGTAGACCAGCAGCCCGCTCCCAACGGCGTACTCCGTACCGATGCACGGGATGGACGGGGCGTAGGGCCAGGCCCATTCCGGTGGCCCCGTGTGCAGCGCCTGGAACTCGCTTAGCAGACGCGCGCGGGGCTCTGCCCCCGCACCCCCGCTGGAGGACCATTGGCCCTCCAGACCTCCCGTGTCTGGGGTCGCGGACTTGCTGTGGATCGTGACGCGGAACTCGCCTCCCCAGGCGGAGCGCACGCGCTCTGCCGCCTCATCCAGGGCCCGTGCGTGCGTCTCCTGGACCACCAGCAGGAAGAGCACGTGAGCGGAGCTGAAGGCGTACACCGTGCCGGCGCCGGTACGGTTCGTGACCTTGCGCGCCAGCTTGGCCACGTACGAAGCGCGCTCTTCGCGCGGGAAGTGCTGGTAGATCAGGACCGAGGCCCCCGCGGCGAAGGCGCGCTTCAGCTCCGCCCAGTACAGGTACTTGGCCGAGTCCTTCCGGCCCAGGGGCACCGACTTCACCTCGATGCCGTTGTCGGGGTCGAAGAATACCAGGTCGCAGCCCTTCGCCAGCGTGAGGAAGTCGTCCATGTACCGGCGGCGCGCCTCGGGGTCATCGGCCAGGAGGGCGGATTGGAACTTGGCCCCGGGCAGGACTCCAGCCTGCTCGATGGCCTGGACGTCACGGGCGTTCCGGAGCACAACCAGGTCATGAAGCCGGTCGAACAGCTCCGGGTCGCGGGCTCGGTACTTCTCGGGCTGCCGCAGGTACGCGGTCTTCTCCCCGTCCCCGCGGCCGTCGCCGGCGGTCAGCATCCAGCACACCGCGGTGCTCAGTGCGCCGTGGCCGGAGAGCAGCCGGAGCAGCCCATACTTGCGGTAGTCGTTGATATCGCCGACGTAGTGGTCCTTCACGGGGGGAACCCTGCGCCCTCTCTGCGCCGGGCTTCGACAGCCCTCGCCGCGGCGGCCTCCAGCCCATTCTCCTCGATGTAGCGAAGCACCGCGGGCAACTCCTCGACCTCCTTCGCCTGGACGCTTTCGAGTGACGAGAGCCCGTAGTCCTCCAGGGACACACCATTGAGCCCGTGGCCGCTGACGCATGCGGAAGGCACTCGTTTGCCGTCCCGGACGGCCTCTAGCTCCTCCGAGCTCACACGGAAGAGGGGCACTGGCCTCCCCGCGTGCAGGTAGGCAAGCCTCACCATGGCTTTGACCTGAATGCGAGACGGAGCATACCCCCAATCCCAAGAGTCGCCGTAGATGCAGAAACGCAGTACTTCCCCTTCACCCAACTCCGCAGCCGCTTCCGCCAGCAGTAGCACCAGCCACTGACCCCGGCCACCTGTTGCGCTTAGGCGCGGTGTGCAGGAGAGGGCCAGCAGCGGTTCGCGGAAAGTGTCTGGATTGAGCGTGGCGAGATCCTCAAAGAGACGCGCCGGCTCTTTGTAGCACCACCGGCACTGGTAGAGCTCGTCGGTGGTTCCATCCAACCAGTCCCGCTGGATCCCGAAGAGCGCTGCGGCGCCATCGAGCACCTCATTTGTCAGGGCGCCAACCAGCGCATCATGCGAGTTCAGTCCGGCGAGCGTCACCTGCGGCAGCAGGCGTGGAATCTGCTGGACCGCGACACCGTGTGCGCCGAAAAGGGCGAGGAACCGCTCCGCCACCACGTCTGCCGGGCCCTTCTTCAGCCGACCAAACAGCTTCCGGAGCAGCCCATTGACGCTCACTGATATCGGGCCAATCGGCAAGCTCACGTCAACCAAGTCGTCACCCATTGCAGAGTCCTCTCCAGGTCTGTCGTCCCAGCCCTTGAGCGCAGACCTCCCGAACTGTTAGTGCCTAAAGCCGTAGGTCCTCAGTCGGCACGCCGGCCTTCTGCAAGATCGCGTACAAGTCGCCAATGCCATCTCTGGCCTGCGGTTCGCGCCGCCACCGTCCGTCACGGAGATCTGAGAAGGTGAAGAACACTCGCTCAGCAGCACGAGAGAAAGCAACGAAGAACCCTCGCTTCTCTTCGTCAGGTTGGTTCGCAAACCCCCACCACTGTGAGTCCTCCAGCCCAAGGAAGATCACCGTGTGGAACTCGAGTCCCTTGCTCTTGTGGATGGTCATGGCCGGAACGACGTTCGCGCCGATCAGATCATCTACCGCCTCGCGTGCGGAGGCACAGATTCCTGCCGACGTCTGCAATGCCTTGGCCAGGCGACCAAGTACATCGTCGAGGAAAGAGCCGCTCCTGTACTGGCGATGTGCGGCCCGGAACACATCTGCCCCGAGAAGACCTACGAGTTCGGCCGGCAGAGCCGGGTTCGAATGATCCAGGGCCATCCCAGCTCTGGCATGCTCAACCAGCAGTCTCGATTGCCGCTCAACCATGGTGCCGTCATCGCCATCGTCGGTGCCCAACAGCATCATGATGCGGCTCGTGAGCAGCTCCCATGCCTCTGCGTCACGAGGTCTCGTAGCGAGGCGCAGAACCGCGAGCAGGAACTCAACCACCGGTTCTGCCAGGAGATCCTGGAGTTCGGACTCGTCACGCAGCCGAATGCCTTGTTTGCCGAGTTCGGTCTTCAGCGGACCGATCATCTCAGCTGTGCGCTGGCGCACCAGGATGCAGAAATCGCGAGGTCCCATGCCCTCACCGACCCCCCGCCCAATCATGGCCGCTACGTGGGCCGCCTCCTCTTCGGGGTTGCTGAACTCGAGCACAACGCAGCCGCCGGAGAGCCCCGTCCTCGCCGCCTTCGCGGGGGGAGTTCCAGTCTCCAGGGCCTGGGCGATGACATGCTGCATCCTCACCAACTCAGGCGCCGAACGGTAGTTGCTCACCAAGTGGTGTAACTTGGCGCCGAAATCAGCCTGGTAGGCCTCGAAGACCTCGACCATTGCTCCCGCCCAGACCATGATCCGTTGCTTGCGGTCCCCGACAGCAGTCAGGACCGCTGTCGATCCATGGAACGCTGCCTGGACAAGATCGTACTGGGCCGCAGTTGTATCCTGAAACTCGTCGAGAAACACGAAGCCATATGTCGCGCGCAGCGCATACGTCAGCCTCGGGTTCTGCCTCAAGAGGAACGCGGCCAGGCGACACAGCATAGGGAAGGTCAGACTGGGTGTCCCTTCCGGAACGCTGAGTTGCTCGCGCCACCATCGCAGGCCAAGATGGGCTGCAAACGGCTTCACCTCGTCGCCGTCGTAGGGAAGGCGGAACCCATGGCAGAGGCGGTCGAACGTGCGTCTGATGTCCGTATCGGACAGTTGGTGCAGGTCGATCGGCGTTTGGCCCGGGGGCGCGCCGGCGGCCTGTATCCACTCCCGCATATCGCCAGGGCGTAGCGACTTCACCATCACTTCGTAGCCCGCCTTGGGGCGCCAGTCTGCGGACAGAGCGGGCATGAAACGGTCGACCAGGCTCTTCGCGAACGCGTCAAGGGTGAATGAGTCGAAGCGCTTGGCCCGGTCACCACACCGCTGCTGCACGCGATCCCCCAAGTTCCTGGCCGCATCACGTTTGAAGGAGATCGCCAGGATTCGGCGGGGCGCCGGGCATGTCCCGGTATCAAGGAGGAAGCAGGCGCGTTGGGCGAGGAGTTCGGTCTTCCCTGCGCCCGGACCTGCCACGACGAGAGCATTCCAGTCAGAGCGGACTGCTGCCTCGGCGGCGGCCTCGAGGGAGTCGACGCCAACAGGGAGCCATTGATCGGGGTGAATGAGCGGCATCAGAAGGGCCCGTCGTCACAAGCAACAAGGCCGCGGGCTCGTTGGACAAGCTGGGTCAGCACTGCCGGAGCCTTGCCCACAAACTCTGTGTCACTGATCGCCAACAGCGCACGCATGTGGGTCACAGGTTTGGAGTCGTCCACGAATAAGTACTTGTACCAGGCGAAGAGCGCCTGTTGGTCCGGTGTGTAGGTCGATCCCAGCCCGGCCGGGGGATGAGAGGGATCGGCCGCCAGCACCTGATTCATCCTCTCGGTCACACGCGCATTGTACTCGAGGGTACCTGCCGTAGGCAACTGTGGTCCCCTCCTCGGTGGTACTGCCAGCCCCCTGTACGCCACGGGGAACGCTTCCAGCATGGCCAGGTCGAGGTCAAGGGGAGACGAGAAGAAGACGTCGAACCTGCTCTGGAAATACCCCAGCCAGACCTCCATGGTCTTTGTATCGGTATCGAGCTTCCCTCCGAGGTTGTCCCATACCTGATCATCAAGCCGCCCGGTCTTGCCACCGCCGCACGAAAACTCCAGCGCCTTGTGCCCCGCCCCAAACCGGGCCACGAGCTGGTCGCGGACATACTGAATGCGACCCCAACCCGCCCCTTCTTTTTCCCGGTCAAGATCGAGCAAGGTCAGAAACGGAATCCCGAGCCCGTGAAGCAGCCGCCAGAAATGGTTCACATGTCGTCCGCCGAGAGGGACAACCGAGATGAAGTGTCTATCAAGCGGGGTGCCACTTGCGGCAAGAAGCCGTCGTAGAACCACCTCTTCGGACGCACCTTCGCCTAGGATCACAAGGCGAGAGAAGTAGAGCTCCGGGAAGCCGCGGATGGCTTCACGAACGTACTTGAACGCCTCATCCGTAATGTCCTCCGGAAGTGGTATGGGCTTCACCCCTGTTGCTCGCGTCTGCTCATGCCCAAGGAAGTAGCGGACGGCGTCGGGTTCGACTCGACCAAGGATCGAGGGTGAGTGGCTCGACAGTACGACTTGCGCCTGGTCGTCGTCGGCGATGCCAGACAACTCCGCCACGACACGACCCAAGTAGTGGGGAGAGAGATGGTTTTCGGGCTCTTCGACCGCAAACACCGTCAGAGAGGGCAGGCCGTCGCCAACCTCGGGCTTGAAACCCGAAGTCGGCGCTGCGGATTTCAGGAGCTTCTCGATACGATAGAGGCCCAGGGAAAGGGATAGTGAGAACAGCGACCGAAGGCCGTCGCTCAGTTCGGCCGCCACCATCGTGCGCCCGTCCTCTCCGGGCCGGAAGGTCGGGACGATGTGTCTCAGTAGCGCAGCCGGGTCTTCCTCAAGCGCCTGGAATGCCACCTCGCGTGCTATGCGGCCGTCGTAGAAGCCATGCCACGCCGTCTGGACGTGTGTATTCATAGCCTGGACGCCGGGAAGTGCAGCAACTTGGCGTTGCAGTCCCTGTAGTTCCTCCTTGATGGTCTTGTCCGCTCCGTTCCATGAGAGCGCGTTGAGCAACCGACCGAAGGTGGTTGCGGTCGTTCCCCGGATCTGCTGGTCGGGGTCACGGGTGGCTGGCACGTAGACGACGCGGACCTTGCCGCGATCCCCAGGCTGGACTGGGCGGCGGTGCCCGTCCTCAATTATCTTGGGATCGTCCGAACTGGTCACTATCCATGAAACGGATTGCTCAACATCACCGGTCGAAGTCCCGTCGTCCGTCCATTTGGCGTCAAGTCGGACGCGGCAGTAGGGCGTTCCCCCGGGCTCGTCGATCGCCATCTGGTTGAACACCTCTGACACCGCTGGCGATCCATCTCCGTGGCCGTCCTCAAGCTCGGGGAACCCCAGACGGCACTCGATGAGCAGCGTGCGGGTTGGCGCTGCCCTGAGCTCTTCGCCCGAGGCGAGGTGGAAGTCGGACGGCGCGATCTGGCGTTGGGCCTTGGACTCGCCGAACACCCGCGCCAGCGCCACCATGGCAGCAGTCTTGCCTGAGGCGTTCGGCCCGACGAAGCAGGTGAGGTCATCCAGACGAATGGTTTGTCCCGCACCGTCGAAGCAACGGAAACCACGGATGGTTATGGAGTCGATCTTCACTCAGTTGCTCCTTGGGGCTAACGATTCCTGACGGGCGGGGCTGACGTTGCGGGCAGACGCGGCGCGCAACCGGCTGATCTCTCCTCGCAGGACCGGGTCCGCCGCGGTGGCGGCCGTTGGCTCTGGGCTCCCACCCGCTCCAGTAGAGCGCTGGCCGGTTCGTCGTTGGGGTCCTGGGGGACGAGTTCGCCGCGGAAGGCTTTGGCGAGGAGGGCCTGGGTCAGGCGGTCGACCTGGGCCTTGGCCTCCGCGAAGCGCGCCTCGATGCGGTCGGCCAGGGCGAAGAGGGATTCCGCCCGGCGGACGATTTCGCGTTGTTCGGGGAGGGGAGGAAGAGCACAGACCACATCCTGGATGTTGCCCAGGTTGAGCCCCGGCTTTCCCTGTCCGTAGGCTGCCGCCAGCAATTGTCTTCTTCCCTGCGATGGGCTGATGATCCAGAGGAAGAGAAAGGGCGCGTTGCTCGGGTCCACAAGCCGCACGAGCGCGACGTGCTGGCTGACGTAAGCGTCTGCGATCTCGCCCCTGACCAGTGCTGACTTGGTGACGTTGGCCCCCGTGATCGTGACAAGGATATCGTCTCGACGCACCCTGGTTCTCAGTCCCTCGGCGCGCTGTGGCAACTGAACATACGCGACATCACCCAGATCGAGGGCGTCCGTGCTGATGTTCTGCGCCCGGATGAAGATGGATCCGGAGTCAGCGTAGTACTCGGCCCAACCGCGGGAGCCACTGGTCACCAGGGCGGTCAGTTCGCCTAGGCGGGTGACCTGCCACGCGTTTGGGACATCCGACATGACTTGGTCCGCCTCGGCGTTCTGGTTTGTAGCTACGCGTTCACGCGGTCCACCTCTGGCCTTCGGACCGCCTGAAGGCGGGACTACGAACCGGGCATCGGGGCAGGCCTCCCGCCAGTCGGCGGTGAGGCGGCCGGAGCAGGCGGCGGCGAGGACGGATTGGCGGAAGCGCTTGAGGAGGGCGGGGATCTTCGCCAGGCGCCTCTGGCAGGCGTCTACCTTGCCCAGCAGCGCCTCCAGCTTGGCCACAATCCGCCGTTGCTCGGCGAGGGGCGGCAGGGGGAACTCGAGTCCCTCGATGAAGCTTGTGGGGACACGGGCCTGGCCAGCGGTACCCGTGAAGTTCTCTTTCGCGGCACGGCGTACTGAAGGCTGCGCCAGGAAATGGTAGACGTAATGGGCGTCGATTCCGGCGAGTGGGCGGACCACGTGGAGTTCAGTAGTTCCACACCCGAGTCCGTTGCGGAGTCCGCTCGCCACCGCGCCCTTGCCGTTCTCCATGCAGGGCGTGATCTTGGCGAACAGGACATCGCCCTCGGCGAAGTGCGTGAAGCCCTTGCGGACCAGGCCCAGCGGCCGCTCTTCGTGGACCTGGATGCCGGGCTCGGACTCGCTCAGCGCCGCCATCGGCGCGAACGTAACGGGCATGGTGTCGTCCAGCCCCTTGGGGTGTCGTGGGTTGATCACCGCCAACTCACCCAGCCTTGCAGTCGCCCATCCTTCTGGCAGTTCCTCGCTCATGACTCCACGCCCTCCTCCTTCTCGACGAGGGCAACGATGTCGCGGAGGTCGGCGATCACGGCTTCGAGTTCGGTGATGGCGGCACCGGCGAGGTCCTGGGGCTCGGGGAGGTCATCGCTGTCCTCGAGCGAGTCGTCCTTGAGCCAGGTGATGTCGAGCTTGTAGTCACGGGCTGCGATATCCGCAACCGTGAAGCGGCGGAAACGGCCGTTGTCGCCGGTGTCGGTGCGGGGGCTGCGGCCGTTGGGGTCGTTGCCGTAGACGGCCTCGAACTCGGCGAAGTGCGGCGCCGCCAGCGGCCGGTCCTTCTTGGTGATGCCGGGGACATTGGAGCGCGCGTCGAAGATCCAGACGTGTTCGGTGGGCAGGCCCTTGCGAAAGAAGATGACGTTGGCCTTCACGCCCTGGCTGTAGGGGGTGAAGGTGCCGCGCGGCAGGCGCAGCACGGTGTGCAGGTCACAATCCTGCATGAGGATCTGGAAGACTTCGCCGGCCTTGCCCTCGAACAGGCAGTTGTCGGGCAGGACCATGGCGGCGCGACCGCCGGGCTTGAGGCTGTTGGCCACGTGCTGGACGAAGTTGAGCTGCTTGTTGCTGGTCTCGATGGTGAAGTCGTCGCGGTCGGGGGCCTGGTTGGCGCCCTTGGTGCCGAAGGGCGGGTTGGTCAGCACCACGTCGAAGCGCTCGCCGCGGTCGGGCTCGTAGATGGTGTCGCCGAGGGCGATGTGGGGTTCGACGCCGTGCAGGAAGAGGTTCATCAGGGCCAGGCGGCGCGGGCGGGCTACGAGGTCCTGACCGTGATAGGTCGCGGTGCGGATGCGCCGGGCCTCGTCGCGGCCGAGGGCGCCGCCGCTCGCGGCCAGGAGCCACTCCCAGGCGCAGACGAGGAAACCGCCGGTCCCGCACGCCGGATCGCAGACAGTGAACTCATACCCGGCCGCTTGCCTGCCGTGTGGCAGGCGCGGATCGGGCTTCATGACCCGCACGATGGACTGGATGAGCACGCGGGGGGTGAAGTACTGGCCGGCGCCCTTCTTGCCCTCGCTGGCGGCCTTTTCGAGCAGGCCCTCGAAGGCGGCGCCCTTGACGTCGACGTCCATGGCCGACCAGTCTTCCTCGTCGATCATGGCGATGACGCGCTTGAGGTTGACCGGGTTGTTGAAGCGCGGCGTGGCCTGGGCGAAGATATCGGCGAGCAGGCCGCCGGCGTCACGCAGGTTGCGCAGGATGCCGGCATAGTGGTCGGTGAGGGCGGTGCCGGAAAGAGCCTTGAGACTGGCCCAGTCGCAGCCCGCGGGGACAGCGGCGGCGCGCTCATCGGCCATCTTGAGGAAGAGCAGGTAGGTGAGCTGCTCGATGTAGTCGCCGTAGTCTACGCCGTCGTGGCGCAGGGTGTGGCAGAAGCCCCAGAGTTTCTGGACGATATCGGACATTAGGGGGGATCCAGGTGTCAGGTGTCAGGTTTCGGGTGTCAGGGGAACGGGGGACAGGTTTCAGGTGTCAGGGGGGACGGGCTTCAGTGTTCAGGTGTCGGGTTTCGGGTGTCAGGGGAACAGGGGACAGGTTTCAGGGTTCAGTGTTCAGGTGTCAGGTTCCGGGTTTCAGGTGTCAGGGGAACGGGGGACAGGTTTCAGGGTTCAGGTGTCAGGTGTCAGGAAGGCGTCGGGTGCCGGGGGCCAGCCGGCGGGGCAGGCCTCGGGGTCGGTCGCGTAATCCGCCTTTGGCTCCTCCATCTCCCAACGACGGTCGGCGGCGGGCAGTTTGCGTTCGAGGACCCGTTCCAGGCCGTTGAGCATACGGATGCATTCCTTGTACCGGTCCCGAAGCGCGAGGTACGCCTCCTGTGTGATATAGCCTTTGAGTCTGGCCATGAACAGGTGGTGGATCGTTTCCCCCGCTTCGCCTCGGCTGCGGTTCACGCCCTCCACCTTGTTGCGGACATGGCGGTCATCGTTCTTCTCGGCGAGCTGCGCGGGAGAGCTGTTCGAGGAGCGCCTGGCCTGAGACCCGAGTTCGTAGCGCTCCTCCTGCGGCCAGCGATGGCTCAGGTCGCAGACGTCGATGTGCAACTGGCACAGCCGCCGATAGACGTCCAAGTCCTCAACGGCCAGGTAGCTCTTCTCGGGCACGGCTCCAACCTCCAGTATCGCCGACGACGAACGTGTGGACAGGTTTCGGGTGTCGGGTGTCAGGTGTCAGCACAGAGCTCAGGTGTCGGGGACCAGGTGTCAGCACAGGTTTCAGGTGTCAGCACAGGTTTCAGGTGTCAGCACAGGTTTCAGGTGTCAGCACAGGTTTCGGGTGTCAGCACAGGTTTCAGGTGTCGGGGACCAGGTTTCAGGTTTCAGCGAGTCCCGCATACCAACACCGAACTCCATTGATCCCAACGTTGGTCATCCCGCCCACGCCTGAGCACCCCAATCCGACTACCGACTCCTGTCTGCTGATCACTCCCGCATCGCCCCCTGACACCTGAAACCTGACCCCTCGGGCTCTGCCCCTGGCCCTTGACCCCTGACGCCTGACATCTCCAGTCCGGTCGCTGACCCCTGACACCTGACCCCTGACACCTGACACCTGACACCTGAACACTCCCGTCCCGCCCCTGACCCCTGACCACTCCCGCCTGCCCCTGACACCTGACACCTGAACACTCCCTCTCCTCCGCCTCAACGTTCTGCGCCTCTTGCGCCTCTTTGCGGCCACTCCTCCGCTGCTATCCCTTTGCTTGCGCCTTCTCCAGGACGGGGTGCAGGTTCTTCCAGCCCACGGCCCGGACGCCGGGGCAGAGGGCCGCGGCCGGGGCCTCGCCGCCCTGTCCGGCGTGAACCAGCCACGCTGCGGTTTGGTAGTCGGCGATGGCGCCGGCCAGCCGCCGCAGGGACGACGCCGCTTCGGGCAGCGGCGTGCGCGTGGCCTTGGCCTCGATGAGCGTCAGGTGACGGTTGCCGTCGTCGACCACGAAATCCACTTCCAGCCCCTGTTGGTCCCGGAAGTAGTACAACCCCCGCGCCTGACCGCGGTTCAGGCGATGCTTGACGATCTCGGCGGCGATGAAGCCTTCGTATACCGGTCCGAGGAAAGGGGAGGCCCTGAGGGCGCTATCGCCGCCGACTCCCAACAGGTGGCAGGCCAGCCCGGCGTCGGCAAAGTACAGCTTCGGAGACTTCACCAGGCGCTTGCCGAAGTTTTCGTAGAAGGGGGGGACGAGCAGGATCTGTCCGGTGATCTCCAGGATACTTAGCCACTCCCCGATGGTGGGTACGGACACCCCCAGCGGCGCGGCCAGGTCGGTCTTGTTCAGCATCTGCCCGCAGCGGCTCGCCAGCAGGCCGACAAACCGGCGGAAGGTCGCCAGGTCGCGGATCGAGCTAACCGCGCGCACGTCGCGTTCGAGATAGGTCTGTACATACGACCGGAACCAGATGTCTGCCGCTGCTGGCCGGGCCAGCGCCTCGGGGAAGCCGCCGTGCAGCGGCGAGACCCGCGGCGATTCCTCCGCCGACAGCGGCAGGAGATGGAACACGGCCGCGCGGCCGGCCATGGACTCGGTGACACCCTGCATCAGCGGCGCTTCCTGCGAACCGGTCAGCAGCCATTGGCCGAAACGCTCCGGGGCAGCGTCGATGCGCGAGCGGATGTAGTTGAACAACTGCGGCACGTTCTGGATCTCGTCCAGGATCACGGGCAGCTTGAGGTCGTCGAGGAAGCCCTGCGGA
>CAILUI010000010.1 GCA_903837355.1 uncultured Victivallales bacterium | reverse complement strand
GATCCACTTATAGGCATTCAATATACCATATGAAACAATGTAGTCAGCCTGAGTTATAACCAAGACGCGAGGTGAAAAGTTTGTACAGATTTCGTTGTTCTTCAATTGTTTATCGCCATTCAGGTCGATACCTCCGACAATTTCATATTCCTGACGACTTCCCGCCTCTGCAAAATCTAACGGCGTCTTGGGCTGTTGAATAGAATCGCTGTCCAAAATTGTACTCTTGTGCCTGACGCCTACAAGGCCGAACTCTTGGGGGATAGCATTCGCTTCTATTTGCAAGTAACCTCGATTATCACTCCTTGCGCCCATATACATTGCCATGGCTTCCTATTAATGAGACTAAATTTGATATAAACAGGGTAACACTCTCCCGTTTTGAGACACGCGGATAAGCCCGTTGAGCTGCATCCATGTTTCGGCAGCATAACGAAACGCTGTCTCAGTTACACTGGTTTTAGTTTCCACCAACTGCATGGCGATGTCAACCGCCAACGATTTGATTTCCCCGTAGACCTCCTCGCGTTTGCGCCGCCCGAAGGACCGGGCCAGTGACCGGCCCGCCTCCATGGCCTGGCAGGCCGTGCGGCCTCCCAGGCTCTGGCGCCGCTTGTGATTGATCTCATGCCCGCTGACCTCGCTCTCCAGCCGCAGGACCTGCGCCGTCACCTTCTGCTCCCCGATCCGCTTCTCCAGCTGCCCGAGGATCTCCTGATGCTCCCGTTCCACCGCCCCGTTGTACGGCGGATAGTACGGCGGGGAGACCAGCGGGATCACCATGTGCTGCGCGCACATCCGCGACACCGCCTCATGCCGGAAGTTGCCGCCGCCATCCATCTTCATGAACAGCGGCGCTTCATTCAGGCTGAAGAGTTCTTCCAGTTTCAACGCCACCTGCCAGCCGTTCATCTGGACCTCGTCGCCGAAGAGCCCCAGGTTGTATTTGCTGCCCAGGTCCATCACCAGGTTCACATGCCCGAACCGATCCGGCAGCCAGTGCTTTTTGGTGTCGTCCATCGACCAGACCAGCCCCGGGGCCAGCCATTCGACCCGGCGCTCCAGCGCGTCGCGCTCCATGTTCACCTCGCGCCGGACCTGTTCGACCACGGCCTGGAAGTCGCGCCGCGAGATCTGGCGGCTGTACCGGGCAAGCAGCGCACCCGTCCCATGGGTGCGCTGCGCCCCTGCCTTGAGCTGGCGGACCTCCTCATGGAGCGCTTCGGGGTCCAGGGGTTCCACCTTGGCCGGACCGGGCCGGTTGACCACCGGCCGGCCCGACTCCACGCGGCTTTTCCACCGCATCAGGCTGGAGTACGCGATGCGCAGTTCACCGCATACCCGCCCGTACGACGCCCCGGTCTTATGTTTTGATGTTTTCACGATTTCAACCTTATGACGGTTCATCTCGTTTTTTTTTAGACCCGGGCCAGCGCCCCTGCATGGCGTCCAGAGTCTCCTGGATCACGTCCTTGAGCATCAGCCGCGCCTCCAGCACCTGCCGGTCCTTCTTCAAGGATTCCAGCTCCGCCTGCAGCTGCGCCTTCTGCGCATCCTCCGGCTTCCCCGGTCGGCCCCCGGCACGGTCCCGCAGCGCCTCGCTCATGGCCGCCCGCGCACGTTCCAGCCATTCGTAGAACGTCTTGCGGCTCACCCCCAGCGCCTGCGCCGCCTGCGTGGCGTTCATCCGCCCCGCCAGATGCTCCACAATGACCTGCATCCGCTGCCGCGCTTTGATGTCTTCCTCCATCACCTGGCATCACCTCCTCGCTCAGGATGCCGCAGGGGGCGAGCCCTCCGCTGACGAACGGCTCCGCCTCTGCCGCCAGCTCACGCTGCGGCCCACGCTGCACAGCTCGTTCGACCGCACTTTGCGGTCCAGCAGGCGCCTGACCAGCGGCGGCAGGGCCGGCCCCGCCGCGCACTCCCGTCTGCCCCTGGGCTCCAAGGCCTCCAATATACCCGAGAGCGCACGGTCCTGCCACTGCCATAACAGCGTGGCGCTCACCCCCAGCTCCCGGCACAGCACCGAGGCCTTCTTCTTCTCCGTCCACACCGCAAGCACCGCCCGGCATTTCTCCACCGCTCCGTACTTGTCCTGCTCTTGCATTTTCATGGTCCTCCGGCCTCCTCAGGTTGTCGCCGCCGGCACGCTCGCCGCGGCGGGTTTCACCGTCTCCGCGATCAGCTTCTCCAGACGCGGCGCCAGCACCGTCGAGCGGTCCGCCGCCTGTTTCCACGCCGGGTCCAGCGCCGTGAGCATCCCCGTCAGCGCCCGCTGCTCCCAGCTGTCCAGCATGCCCCACGACACCCCCAGCTCCTTCATCAGCACCGCCGCGTTCCGCCGTCCGCTCCACAGCGAGAGCACCGCCTGGCTCTTCTCCTTCGCGCTGAGCACCCGCACCGCACGCCGCTGCTTTATCTCCATCCCCGCCGTTTCCTGCTTCATTGCCCTTCCTCCCGTTGACGTCATACACCATCGACTCGCCGCCCCGCATCTCCTGCCCGTCCACCATCACGCTCACCCGCTTCTTGTCCGTCTCGATCACCACGCTGCGCCCGCCCACACGGCCCACCATGTAGAACGGTTCCACCGGCTTGCCGCGCAGCGCCAGCTCCTCCACGTTGCCCGCCACATGCCGCTCGATGGCACTGCGCAGTTCATCCTGGATCCGGAAGAAGCGGTCCGCAGGCGTCATCCCCTCCAGCGCCTGGTGGGTGCGTTTGTGGTTGTAGTATTTGACCCAATAGGCGATGCGCTCGCGCGCCTCTTCAAAGGTGTCGAACCGCGCCCGGCTCAAAAACTCGTCTTTGAGCGTCTGCCAGAACCGCTCGATCTTGCCCAGCGTCATCGGATGATGCGGCGAGCTGCGGATGTGGTGGATGTGGTCCCGCTTGAGTTCCTGCTGGAACTTCGTCACCCCGCGCCAGCTGGCGTATTGCCGGCCGTTGTCCGTCAGCATCTCCTTCGGCGCCCCGAACGCGCCCGTCGCCTGACGGTACACCTCCACCACGTTCTCGCTCGTCTGGCTGCGGTACACGCCCAGCCCGGTGATGTAGCGCGAGTGGTCGTCGATGAACCCGATGATGTAGGCCATCTTGCCCAGGATCGGGAAGTAGGTGATGTCCGTCTGCCACATCTGGTTGGGCGTCGAGGCTTCGAAGCGCCGTGGCGGCGGCTCCGGTTTCTTCCGCACCCTGGCTTTCGGTGTCCCGATCCCCGACACCTTCAGGTGCTGGCGCACCGTTTCCGGACTGGCCTTGAAGCCGAACATCCGGCGGAGGATTTGCGAGATCCGCTTGCCACCGTGCTGCGGATTCTCCGTCTTCAGCTGGATGATCTGCGCCTTGACCGGCGCGGCCACCCCGGTCCCGTGGCCTTGGCTGTAGCCGGCCTGCAACCCGGATTCCCCGTATTGCTTATACCGCTTGGCCCATTCCCATATGGTCGTGGGGTTGATCCCCAGCTCCTGCGCCACCATCCGCGCCGGGATCCCTTCCTCGACGAACAGCTGCACCGCACGGCGTTTGAGTTCGAATGGGTATCGCCTTCGCACGGCTGTGGTTCCGGCACTCTGCCCGGGCCGCGCTCGCCCCCTAGGGGGCGGATGAACTTGCTTTCCACCGACTGCTACCGCTTTGCCCTTCATGGTCAACACTCCTTCTTTTCTAAGGAGTGTTACCCTTTTTTACACTTTCTTTAGTCCCATTATCTGGTCGCTAGCGCACTCATCAAAAGCCCTGGATGCATGTCGATGTCGATTTACCCAGGGAGCGGATCGTCAAAATAGTTGTGGATTGGTTGGAAGGTCGGGGTGATTATGACCATGATGAGTACCAGGCTCAACCACCTGTGAACTGTGTGCTGAATGTAGCAGGGAGCCGGGAAAGCAAGGCTGATGGTATTCAGGATTTGGTGATGGTAATAATGGTGGATGTTTTAAGGGCAGTGAATCCGGAGTGCAAAGGGTTGTATCCGTTGAGAGGGTGAAGGTGGGCTG
>CAILUI010000009.1 GCA_903837355.1 uncultured Victivallales bacterium | reverse complement strand
TCGCCGTCAACGAGATCGAGGTCGGCGGAGAAGCCCAGCCTGTCATCACCGAACTGTCGCCGCAGCAACGCAGGAGCGCTGACCTGGCTGGAGTCCGTATCCCTCAGGGGCCGTTCGCCGGTACACTACAGAAACTCCTGCCAAAGCCACTTCAACATACTATATGACAAATACTTAGGCTAGGGAATCCAGACTGCATAAATATCGAGTTCAGTTTCGCCCGCGGCGTGGCTGCAAAGGCGCCGGCTGCGGACTTTGCGGAGGCATTACGGCTCTTGGAGCACGCGCAGTGTGGGCGGGTTCGTTGCGCCTGGGGCGTCGAAGAAGCGTGCGGTGGCGGTGAAGCCTTCGCTACCGCGCAGGGCGAGGAGCAGGCGTCCGCTGGTCAATGCCTGTTGCAGCAAGGGGGTGACATCGAGTTCGAAAACGGTGTTGCGCGGGTCGGTGGGGGATGAGAACTGGGCCAGTGGCGCGGCGGCGACGGGGGTATCCCAGCCGGGCGCGGCGTCAGCCGGCGCCGCGACCTGCCAGAGGGTACACGAGCCGTAGCGGTCGCTGCCGCCGGGGCCCGGGCGGACGAACAGGCGGAGTTGGGCGCGGGTCACGGGGGTGTCTCCCAGGGCGCGCAGGTCGAAGCTCAGGAAAGCGCGGCGGTCGTTGCCGGTGGCGGTGGTCGGGTTGCCGCAGAGCAGGGGCGGCACGGGGGAGATGGGCCCAGCCGTGGTCACGACGGTCACGGTCGGAGTCAGGTCCGTCTGCCGAGCTTGCGGGTCGGGGACGTGGACGGCGAGCGTATCGGTGGTCGCGAAGGCGTCGTTGCGGACCGTCAGCGTCAGGAGGTAGTGGCCAGGGCGCTCAAAGCGTGCGGCGGTCGCCAGGGCCTGCGGGGTGGTGAACGCCACCGGCGCGGGGCCGCTGGCACAGCGCCACTCCAGTACGTTGCCAGGGGGCAAGGCGGGCGCGTCGGGCAGAGCTCCGGACACCTCCGCTGTGCGCGCGCCGGGCTGGAGGTACTGGTCGGGACCGGCCTCGGGTTGCGGGGGCGCGGTCAGGGTGAGCGCCAGGCCGGTATCATCGATGTAAGCGGCACCCGCACCGGACTTTTGGATGCGGACCGTCGCGGTGGCGGAGGTGGCCGTGAACGACACCGCCAGACGTTTCCAGGCGGTCGGGGAGGCGGCCTCAGCGGCGCCGGTCTCGCCGTCCGCCACGGGGTCCACGCTCAGGCGGACGGGGGTCGCGGTCGTGGTGCACTTGGCGAACGCGCCAAATTCGTACCGTTGTCCCGGCTGCAGCCCCTCCACCACCTGCTCGACGCCGGCTTCGCCGGGGTCACCCAGGACGAGGCTGCAGCCGAAGCGACTGGTGCGGGTCTCGGGCGACTCCTCGAAGCCGCCGGCGTAGACGGCCTTGGCGGAGGTCGCCGGCGTTGCCGTCCAGGGGACGATGGCTGCGTCGTCGCGGCCGCCGTACTGACGGCTGCAGAACTCGAAGCAGGCATTGCGGATGAGGTTGGCGCAGGGTGGCCGGGTGAGGCGGTGGGTAACCTGGGGGGAGGTGGCGAAGTCATGTCCGGGGTGCCAGGGGTCGATGCCGGCCTCGTAGGCGCCGATGTCGGGGGCGGCGCCGGCAAAGCCCTCGTTGAGGCCAGGCAGGGGGGCGGCGGCGTCGATGCAGGCGTCGGGGATGAGCAGGCGCGGCGCAGGCGGCACGGCGGCCGCCAGTCCGGCCAGGTTGTTGGCGGCGAAGACTTCGGGCTGGAGTTCCAGCGCGTCGCGGACCAGGTTGTTGACGACGCGGTCGCCGAACATGCCATCGACCTCGGTGCCCGGCCAGCGTCCCCAGTGTGAGGCCTTACCGAGCACCGTGTTGTGGGCGACGACGTTGTAGCCCGAGGGTCGGTTGAGTTGCAGGGCCAGGCCGGGGCAGTTCCAGATGACATTGTGGTGGAGGAGGAAGTTGTGCGTGTAGTTGTCGAGATAGAGGCCGCTGGCATTGGCCTTGGCGCGGTTGCCATGGAGCCAGTTGTGGTGGATTTCGGTGCCCCCGCCGTCGGTGCCGCCGTGGTACACCATGCCCAAGTCTTGAGTGAGCAGGCCGACCTCGCGGATCTCGTTGTACTGGATGAGGTGCTCGCGCCCGCCCGGTTGCAGGCCATCGCGTCCGCAGAGCTCCAGGGTGTTGTGACTGACGAGGTGCCCCACTCCGCTCAGGTTCAGCGGTGCGGCATAGCAGCCCATGGTATCGATGTGGTGGATCCAGCAGTTGATGACGGCGTTGCCGGCGCCGGCCAGGTCGATCCCGGCGCCGCTGCTGTAACCGATCTCGCTGTCGCGGATGGTATTGCCACGACCGGAGACCGGGATGCCGGTCGGCTCTTTCAGGCTGCCATCGGTGTTGCCGCCGCGGGTTTGGGACAGGTAGTGGAGCCGCAGGCCCTGCAGGAGGCAGTCTTCGGCCTCGCGCAGGTCGATGCTGGCCGCCAGAATGCGGAGGCCGCGGACCTGGACGTGCTTGCGGCCGCGCAGGTCGAAGGCGAGCAAGCGCCGCGTGATCAGGATTTCGCTGCGGCGCGGATCCTGGTCGGCGGGAAGTTGCAGGGTCAGCGCCTTGGCCTCGGGGTCATAGCTCCACTCGTTGTCGGCATCGGGCCGCTGCCGTCCGCCGGTGACCACGAACTCGCCGCCGTTGGCCGGGTTCATGTGGGTCAGGATCCAGGACGATGTCGAGGGCACGACGGTTAGGCGCCCGGCCGTGCTGTCGAAGCCGGTGGCCAATGCGGTCCAACTGCTCCACTTGGCCCCGGCCATGACCCAGACCACGGCCCCTTGCCAGCCGTTGGCCAAGGGCGCCGTGGTCAAGGCCGCGGCCGCCAGCGTGGCCTGGTTGCTGCCTGGGCCGAACGCTGCGCCGTCGGGGGTGAAGGGATCGCCGTCGCGGTCGTTGGGCCAGCGGGCCTCGGTGAGCATGCGCCCGGCGCAGAAGATCTGGGTGTTGCGGCCGAAGTCAGCGTCGAGGGGGGCGCGCCACTGCTGTCCGTCGAGGGCTTCCCAACCGGAGACGGGGTCAGCGCCGGAGAGGACGACGTCGCCCTCGGCCTGGAAGACGATGGGGGCCTCGGCGGTGCCGTCGCGCGGTGGGGTCACGGTCTCGCCATAGGTGCCGGCGCGCACGTGGCAGGTATCGCCGGCCTGCATGGTCTGGGCGGCGTGCTGGAGCGTGCGCCAGGGCTGTTCGGGGGTACCGGTGGCCGCGTCGTCACCATCCGGCGCCACCCAGTACGGCGCTGCCGAGAGAGCCCCGGCAGTGAGCCAGAGGGCGAGGGCGAGTTGCTTCATCGGGGTCACTCCTGCACCATGAGTTCGCCGCGGCCGCTGACGCGCACGGTCAGGCAGCCGAGTTCGGCGTTGTAGCGTGGGGTCGGGGTGCCGGTACCGCTCCAGGTGACCTGGGTCGGGGCCGCGGGCACGGCGGCCACATGGATGTCGTAGGCGCCGGTTGGCCAGGGCTCGATGGCGACCTGGAGTCGGCCTGCCGGCAGGGCTTGCGGGCTGGGCGTGATGCGGCCTGGGGCGAGGACACGGGTCCGCCGCGGCCCGACGCTGACGAGGTCGAGCAGCGGTGTCTGGCCATAGGCGTCGGGGAGGCCGGCCTGCACGGTGCCCGGGTTGATGGCGGGGCCGTCGCTGCGCTGTTCGCGCAAGTGGTAGAAATCGGGAAGCAGGCCACGGCGCTCGGCGTCTGCGGGCGGGAAGGTCATCTGCAGCCCCGAGCGCGTGATGCCGGTGGCCAGGCGGGTCCAGGTGGCAGCGTTATCGGCATCGACGCGTGCCAGTTCGAGCAGGGCGGAGCGGTAGACCAGGCCGCACCACTGGACGGGCTGGCCGATCCAGTAGGGCGCTTGCCAGTTGGTGGCACCGAGGACGGCGGTGGTGGCGTAGAGGCCGACCGGGGCAGCGACGGGCGGGTCGAGGTAGATGAAGGGGACGCCGGTCCAGGCCCAGTAGCGGGCCTGCTCGAGGTAGCGCGGTTCGCCGGCGATGAGGTAGGCGAGGACGTAGATGTGGACGAGCCGTCCGGATGCCAGGATATCGGGCGTATGGAGCGGCATTTCCCAGGTCTGAGCGCCGCGCGGCACGCCCTTGGCGTAGAGTTCGGTCTGCCGATCGAGGAGGGCCAGGACGGTGCGGGTGATGGCTGCATCGCCGGTCCAGCAGGCGACCTCGACCAGGCTGGTGAGGGTGATGGCGGCGAGGCCGTTGGCATGGTTGGTGACGTGCGTGCTGGCGTAGTCCGGAGCATCGTCGCGCCGGTGGTAGCGAACGATGCCGTCCGCCGGGAAGCTCGCCAGGCGTTGGCGGGCCTCCGCGGCGCGCTTGCCGAGCAGGGTCTGGATGTCGCCGAAGACCAGGGCGGCGAGCGGCGTCAGGGGGACATGGGAGACGGCAGCACTCCAGTCGCTGTCCGCCGCGCTGAGCCCCTTTGCGGAGGCCTGACGCAGGCGTTCGTCGAGGGCCTCGTCGCCGGTCTGGCCGACCAGCGACTGCATGAAGGCCACGGCGTCAGTGGCGGGTTGCGGCCCGAAGCTCTTGCCCCAGACGGCATGGCGCCAGCGGCCGTCCTGGTACGCGGCCGAGTCGACCCAGCCCTGGGCCAGGAGGCGCTTCGCTGCGGGCAGGCCGCCGACGAACTCGGGGGGCGGTGGCAGGGGCTGCAGGCGCAGCCAGTGCTGTACGGCCGGGACGATGGTGTCGCCGCTGCCGCCGGAGAGAGTGAAGGCGAACTCCAGGGGCGTGGCCGCCGGCAGGGTGAAGCTGTCATGCGGCGCGAAGGTGTTTTCCTCGCGGCTGGGGCCGACCCCGGGGGACCAGAGCGCCAGCAGGTGTGCGCCGGAACGGAAGGTGCGATCGGGCGAATCGAACACCGCGGCGGGATGGTCGGCTCGACTCCAGGACACGGCCAGGTAGCGCCCGCCCTGGCAGAGTGCCATCATCGGGAAGCAGAGCTTGACGTCGCTGACCAGGCGGCGGACAGCGCCCCGGCCGCGGACATCGGCCTCGCTGCTGCTGGGTTCATCGTCGAGGTACTCGATGCCGGGGAGCACGGCCTGGGTCTTGCGTTCGCCGAAAGTGCCGAGGCCGGGGAAGAGGGTGAGCCAGGGCACATGGAAGAGTTCGCGGTCGCGCTCGACCGCGAGGCGGGTGGTGACGCGGATGCTGCCGGTGCTGGCGTCGGTCAGGGGCTCGAAGCGCTGGGTCAGGGTCCAGGCGACCCCATCGGCGTCTCGCACCCGTGCCAGGATCTCGAGGATGCCCATTTCCAGACGGGCGCTGGAGTCGTGGGGGCCGATGGGCAGGAAGGCGGCCGCGGCGGCCGCGCGGTAGCCGATGCGGGCCTCGCCGGTGCCGGCGGCCATGGGAGTGCCGGCCACCTCGAGGCTGAAGCCATTCCAGAGCGCCCCGCTGTGGCGGAGGGTCAGGTCGCCGGAGACGACCGCATAGGGCAGGGCCGCGGGCAGTGGTGGTGGCGGTGCGAAGGTGATTTCGGTCAGGGGCGCCAGGAGTACGGCCCGGAAACTGGCGAGGACACCGCGGCCGCCGCCGTTGCCGGGATCGAGGCGCAGCCGGCAGCCCTTGGGCAGCGGCGGCAGGACGAGGGTGTAGTCATGCCACTGGCCGTCGTTGGTGATCCCGAAGCTCACGTTCTGTTCAGCGCTGAACGCGGTGCCATAGAAAACCTGACCGCTGGGGTCGCCGCCTTCGGCCTTCAGGCGGATGAGCAGCCGCAGTGGCGTGCCCACGGGCAGGCGTTCGGCCGGGGGGCCTTCGAGCCAGGGATCTTCGGCGTCGGTGCACTCGTAGGCCAGGCCCTCGGGCGTGGCCTGTACGCTGCGTACCTGGCGGTTACCGCTCCAGCCGTGCGTGTCGCCGCTGAAGTCGAGGACGGTCAGCGGTTCCGCGGCGGCCAGGCTGATGGCGGCCAGGGCGAGGAGGGCAGTGCAGGAAGGGGTTGGCAGCATCGTGGGCATCCCTGTGATTGTACGTGTCGGTTTGCGGCCTCTAGCAGGTCGACGCGGGCGGTGCCGCCGCCGTGCGGGTGGTCCACCAGGCCGCCCCGGTCATCAGGATCAGGGCCGCGGCGAGGCGGAGCAGTTTCGTTGCCGAGGGGGTCGCCTCGAAGACCAGGAGTGAGACGGCGACGGCCAGCGGCATCTTGGCGTTGTTGAGCACGGCCAGGGTGCCGGCATTGACGCGGCGGGCGCCGCTGTTCCAGAGGAAGAAGCAGAGTCCGGAAGGCAGGAGCCCCAGGTAGAGTACGACCCAGCCCTGGCGCGGGCTCAGGGCCCAACTGGCCGACTGCCAGGAGGCGGTGGCCAGGATGGCGGCCAGTGCGGTGAGGACGCCGCCGAGGTAGAGCAGGGCGAAGACCTGGCGGTCGCCGCCGCCGTGGCCGGACGGGAGCAGGCGCCGGTACCAGACTTGCCCGGCGGCGAAGGTCAGGTTCGAGGCCTGCACGAGCAGGAAGCCGGGCACGGCCGCGCGGGGCGTCGCGTTGCCCAGCAGGACCGCGGCGCCGGCCAGGACGCTGACGAGGGCGGCCAGGAGGTGGCGGCCGCGCCAGCGGCGTTCGCCGGCGTCCGCGAGCAGCGCGACGTAGACGGGCGTCAGCGTGGTCAGCAGGGCGACGTCGCTGCCGCTCAGAGTGCGGAAGGCGGCGAGGTAGGCCACGTACATCAGGCCATACTGGACCGCCCCGCAGGCCGCCAGTTGCAGGCGCAGCCGTCCCGACAGGCCACCGAGGCGCAGGAAGGGCAGGAACAGCAGCAGCGCCAGGCCCAGTCGCAGGGCGGCGACCAGGAAGGGGTCGAGCCCTGCTAACTGCGTCTTGATGAGGCCGAAGGAGAAGGCCCAGATCAGCGATGCGGTCAGCAGCAGCAGCATGTGCCCAGCATGGCCGGTCAGCGGCCGTTGGCGAGCGCCGTCAACCGACGGTTACTCGAGTTTCCCCTCGCGGTGTGCCGTGATGTACTCCATGCCGAACATGTCTTCGCCGGTGAGCACGGCCTTGGCGAGTTTGAAAGGCTCGGAGTTGGGGTCCTGTTCGGACAGTGCTTTGGGGGACATGGAGACGGGGTCGATGATGCCGCCGTCGGTGCCGGCCTCGGTGCAGATCATGGCGAAGACCATGTTGAGGAGCTTACGGTTGGGCATGCCGAAGGAGATGTTGCTCAGGCCGCCGCTGAGGTGCACGCCGGGGAACTCAGCGCGGGCGCGCCGAGTGGCTTCGAGGAAGTGCTGACCGTTGGCCGCGTCGGTGCTGATTGGCAGCACCAGCGGGTCCAGGTGCATCTTCTCGGCCGGAACCCCGAGCTGGCGCAGGATGGCGATGATACGGCGCAGGTTGGCCAGGCGCTCGTCGGCGGTGGCCGGCATGCCGGATTCGCCGGCGGCGTTGACGATGACGTTGGCCTTGAACTCCGCGGCAATCTCGGCCACCGCGGGGCGTTCGAGGCTGACGGAATTGAGCATGGGTGCCGTGATGTCACGGCGGCAGTGCTGCAGGCCGACTCGCAGGACGTTGGGGGTCGAGGAGTCGATGCTCAGCGGTATGTTGACGTGCTGGCCGAGGAAGTCGACGACGAAGGCCATCACCTCGGCGGCTTCGACCGGGTCGGTGGAGTACTCGTCGACGTTGACATCGAGGAAGAAGGCGCCGCCGCGGATCTGGCGTTCGGCCATCCAGAGCAGGTACTTTTCGCCCAGCAGGCGGTCGTCGCCCTGGCCGTTGCGCATCTGCCAGATGGCCAGCGCGGCGTGCTTGATGTTGCCTTGTGCGTAGGCCGGGGAGAGGGTCTGCCAGGTGCCGGGAACCGGCATGGCCTGATTGCCGAAGACGACGCCGGTCCGGCCGTCGGGGAGTGTCGTCGTCCGGGCGCCTTCGCGCTTGACGATGCGCGTGCAGTGGATGTTCTCGCCGACGACGATGAATGTGCTCCAGTCCATGCCACGACTCCCGGTTCGTTGGGTTTGCGTTGGGTCTGGCGGGGACACCCTCCCAGATCCCGGCGACTCCACCTATCAACTGCTTACGGTTCGCTTTCAGCACGAGTTGCCGTCCGGCGCAGCGCCGTGGCCGGCTACTATACACCACGCGCCCCGCGATGGGGAATCGTGGTGCGGACTGCGAGTAACCCCATAGTGAATGTTGGCGAAGAGCGCCAGGATGTCGTTCATGGCGCCTGCGGGAGGGCTGTCGGTATCGACATCGGGATTGAAGGTGGTGCCGACTGGGATGGCGACCGCGACAACGATAGCGATGGCGACAACGACAACGACAACGACAACGATGGCGATCATGTCTTCCGTGCCTTCCGCTCCATCCGTGGTGGACCTTCGCGTGTTACCTCCGCTCCAGGAACCCGGATTGGCCACGGATGGCGCGGAGGCCACGGGTAGGAGGGACCGGGAGTTCGGGCGTTCTGGTGGGGAGTTCCACGGTCTGCTCGCCTCGCGGCTGTGAATTCTGACCAGGCTGCGGATATCGGCGGTGATAGGGTGTGCTGGCGCATTCCCCCTCAGGTTCCATCCTTCCGGCAATGCAGTCATGCACCCTCCTGCCGCCGTCCCGGCATTGCAGTCGTGCTTGGCGCAGGGTATCCTACTGCCTGCGGGCGGTTGTGAGCGCCCGGCGCACCCAAACCAAGGAGCCGCGCATGCCCCTGGAGAGCACTGACCGCACCCTCGTCCGCGACCTCGCCCAGCGCGTTCTGGAGCGTGCCCACGACCCGCTGAATGCAGAGCGTCGGGCTGCCTGGCTCGACGTTCATTCGGGTGTGCCCCGACGGCCCATGATTCTGGCCGAGTGGGGCGGCGTGCGCGATCCGCGGCCGCCTTTTGCGCCGGCGCTGGTCTGCACGGATCCTCTGGCGCGCGGGCTCGAGGCTGGATTGCGGCAGCAGCTCTGGGTTTTCGAGGAACTCCGCGACGATCACGTCATCGAGCCCTTCTTCAACGTCAACTGGGCCGTCTCGACCTCTGGTTACGGGGCGGAGAAGACGAGCCACGAGGTCAACGACGGCGGCATTCTCAACGCCCGTAGCTGGGAGGCTCCGATCACCGACATCGCGCGCGATTTCCAGCTTCTGAAGCCGCGCGCCTTCAGCGTCAACCGCGAGGGCACGCGGGCTTACCAGGAGCAGGTGGCGGCGGTGCTGGGCGACATCCTGCCGGTGCGTTGCCGGGGCGGTTTCTGGTGGACCTTGGGGATGACCAACCCGGCGATCGACCTGATCGGGCTGGAGCCCTTGATGCTGTTCATGTACGACGACCCGGCCGGCCTGCACCGCCTGATGCGCTTTCTCTGCGACGACCACCTTGCCTTCGCCCGCTGGCTGCAGACGGAGGGGCTGTTGTCGCTGAACCACGAGAACGACTACATTGGTTCGGGGAGCATGGGCTACACGCGGGACCTGCCGTCGCCGGCCTGGCGGCCGGGCGGGCCGGCGGCTCTGTGCGACCAGTGGGTGCTGTTGGAGAGCCAGGAGACGGTCGGCGTCAGCCCGACGCAGTTCGCCGAGTTCATCTTCCCCTATCAGCACGAGATTGCCCGCGAGTTCGGCCTGGTCTATTACGGCTGTTGCGAGCCGGTGCATACGCGCTGGGAGGTGGTGCGCCGCCTGCCGAACCTGCGCGCCGTCTCGGTGGCGCCGCTATGCAGCCAGGAGATCATGGCCGAGGCGATGGGCCGCGACTACGTGTTTTCGCGCAAGCCCAATCCGACCCTGATCAGCACGACGCGTTTTGACGAAGCCGCCATCCGCGCCGACCTGCGGCTCACCCTCGATCTCACCGCCCGCCACGGTTGCCCCACCGAGATCATCATGAAGGACGTCCACACTCTCCACAACGAGCCCGGACGTCTGGCGCGCTGGGTGCAGTTGGCGCGGGAAGAGGCGGCGCGCGACTGATCCTGTAACCTGCCGGTACCCCCAGCTCCCTGGGAGCCCTGCCCGTGGGTCTGGCGCGACGGGGCGGAAGCTGCCGCCGTCCTCGCAGAACCGCGAAACACCAGTGGAACGGTCTCATTCGTGAGAAGGTCCAGCGCTCTCTGGCGCCGGCGGCGCTTTGTCGTGGGCCAGGCATGCCGGCAGCGCCACGCGCCACGGTTTCCGGGGGAAAGCATGGCGATGTATCACCACGTGGCACCATTCCTGCTTGGTCGGGTCGCAGTCAATATCACGCAGTGATACTGCGTATATCACAATGTGACATTCTATCCGCGGGTTTCTGACGGTGTCCGGGGTCTGGTTGCAGGCGGGGATACAGGTAATCGTTCAAGGAGGTCAGTAACATGGACGTGAACCGACGGGACTTCATGAAGGCGACCTCGGCGCTGGCGGCGGCGCTGGGGGTGCAGTTGCCGTCCTGGCTGGGCGCGGATGAGGCGCAGGCGTTGGAGACCGCGGCCGGTGGTGTTCCCGTGCTCTGGGTGCAGGGTCAGTCGTGCTCTGGCTGCTCCGTCTCGCTGTTGAACAGCATCACTTACATGACCATCGACGAGTTGCTGATCAACACGCTCGACGTGAACTTCCATCCCACGCTGGCGGCGGGGGCAGGGAACATCGCGGTGGCCGCGGCCGAGAAGACGTATCGGCGGGGTGGCTACGTGCTGGTGGTGGAGGGTGCCATCCCCACCGGGGCGCAGGGGAAGTACTGCCGGCTGTGGCCGGGGCTGACCTTCCAGGAGGCGGTGGAGCGCTACGCGGAGCGTGCCGCCTTTGTCCTTGGGGTGGGGACCTGCGCTTGCTATGGCGGCATGGCCGCCGGCAGCCCGAACCCGACGGGGGCGCAGGGCTTGGCCGACTACTACGGCAGCAAGCGGACCATCAAGATTCCCGGCTGCCCGACGCATCCGGACTGGATCGTTGGCACGGTTGCCACCCTGCTCAGCACCGGTGCGGCTCCGGCCCTCGATGCGGTGGGCCGGCCGACGGCGTACTTCAGTGCCACGGTGCACTCGCGCTGTCCGTACCGGGAGTCCGAGGAGGCCAACACGCTCGGGGTCGGGGGCTGTCTGGAGGAGCTTGGTTGCCGGGGTCCGAGTACGCGTGCCGACTGTCCGACGCGGCGTTGGAACGCGCCGGCCAAAGGCCTGATCGGGATCAACTGGTGCGTCGGTGCCGGTTCGCCGTGCATCGGTTGCACCGAGGCGAACTTCCCAGATGGCAAATCGCCGTTCTACCGCCTGGGCGGGGACTGAGCAAGGGCGGCTGCCGCGGCAGCCTGGTGGGGGGTTGGGTCGCCCTGCCCGCGGCAGGCCGTGTGTAAAGGATCAGTAGAAAGGGACCATTTCATGCCTAGCGTGATCAATATCAGTCCGGTGACGCGCGTCGAGGGTCACCTGGATGTCGAGGTGACCGTCGAGACCGTACGCGGTCGCCAGGAGGTCATCGACGCCCGCGCCACGGCGCCCATGTTCCGCGGTTTCGAGCGCATTCTGGTTGGCCGCGATCCGCTCGATGCGGTGCACTACACCCAGCGGGTCTGCGGCGTTTGCCCGATCGCACACGCCATGGCTTCGAGCCTGGCGTTGGAGAACGCCTTCGGGATCACGCCGACCGAGAATGGTCGGATCATGCGCAACCTGATTCTGGGGGCCAACTTCATCCAGTCGCACATTCTGCACTTCTATCACCTGGCTGCCCCGGACTACATCAATACCACCGGCATCCTCGACATGTCGCCGTGGAAGCCGCGTTTTACGGTCTCCGACATGGTTACCGGACCGGTGGCGGCGACGCTGGTGGGGCACTACGTGCAGGCCCTGGAGATGCGCCGTAAGGCGCACCAGATGGGGGCTATCTTTGCCGGCCGGATGCCGACCACGGCCAGCTTCGTGCCCGGCGGCACCAGCGAGACGGTCACCGCCAGCGCGGTGAGCAGCTTCCGCGCCCTGCTGACGGAGTTGCGCGCCTTCATCAACAACGTCTACATCCCGGACGGCTCCGCGGTCATGGCCGCCTTTCCCGAGTACATGGAGCTAGGCCGCGGTTGCGGCAACCTCCTGGCCTACGGGGTGTTCGACCTGAACGCCGCCGGCACCAGCAAGTTGCTGAAACGCGGGCGCTACACCGCTGGCGCCGACGGCACGGTGGATGCCAGTCAGATCAAGGAGTATGTGGCCCACTCCTGGTTCGCGGCCAGCAGCGGCGATCTCAACCCGGCCGTCGGCGTGACCGAGCCCAACGCCGACAAGGCGGGCGGGTACAGTTGGATCAAGGCGCCGCGCTACCAGGACACCGTTCACGAGGTCGGTCCGCTGGCCCGCATGTGGGTCAACGGCGACTATCGTGCCGGCGTCTCGACGATGGACCGTATACTGGCCCGCGCCCTCGAGGCTCGTAAGGTGGCCGACGCCATGGACGGCTGGCTCAACCAGTTGGTGCCCGGGGGCGTGGTCTACAAGCCGTCCACCACCCCGGTGACGGCGGTCGGTATCGGTCTGACCGAGGCGGCGCGCGGTGCCCTCGGGCACTGGGTCGGCATCGGTGCTCAGAAGATCAGCCGTTACCAGATGGTGACGCCGACCGGTTGGAATGCGTCTCCGCGCGATGACATGGAGCAGTTGGGCGCCCTCGAGCAAGCCCTGCTCGGTACGCCGGTGGCCGACGCCGCCCAACCGGTCGAGGTGTTGCGCGTGGTGCACTCCTTCGACCCGTGCCTGGCGTGTTCCGTGCATCTGGTCCATCCGGGACCCAAGGCCCGGCGCCTGGCGACGGTCCAGGCCGGCCTTACTCAAGCGGCGTACTGACGGGATTTTCCACCCAGAAGGAGGCAAACGGATGAAGAAGGTCAGCATACCCGTCAGGCTGCGGTTCGCACGCCTGCATGGCGTTCTCGCGGCCGCCTTGGTTTTCGGTACAGCCGTCCTGGCACTGCCGCCGGCGCTGGTCTCAGTGCCTGGGCCCGCGAACGGGGCGGACTGCTTCGGCCACGGTGCGGTTGCCGTCCCCTATCGCATCGGCACTTATGAGGTGACCCAGGCGCAGTACACGGAGTTTCTGAATGCGGTAGCCGCGACCGACACGTACGGCCTGTACAACGCGGCGATGGCCATCACGCGGAGCGGCACGGCAGGCGCCTACCGCTACAGCACCACCGCTCCGACGCTGCCCGTGACCCAGGTGAGCTGGTACGACGCGGTGCGCTTCACCAACTGGTTGCACAACGGCCAGCCGAGCGGCGCCCAGAACGCGGCCACCACCGAGGCTGGCGCCTACACCTTGACGGGCGCCGCGGCGGCGGGACCCCGGCAGGCCAGCGCGCGTTTCTGGCTGCCCAGCGAGGAGGAGTGGTACAAGGCTGCCTACTACTCCGACAGTGGCGCCACGGCCGTTTACTGGGAGTACCCGACGGGCGGCATGACCGCGCCGACGGCCGCCGCTCCGACCGCCGTTGCGGCCAGCGCCAACTACGACGGCGTGGTTGGCGGCGTCGCGCCCGTGGGCTCCTACCCCGGATCGGCGGGCCCCTATGGCACCTTCGATCAGGCCGGGAATGTCTGGGAATGGACCGACACCGAGTACGACAGCGAGCGGGTCATTCGGGGCGGCTCCTGGAAGGACTACGAACTGCTTCTGCAGGCGGCCTACCGCGATAGCGACCTGCCGACGCTCGAGTCGGCCTTCATCGGTTTCCGCGTGGCGGCTGCGCCCGAGGCCGGGGGCGGCGGCAACGCGGTACCGGTGGCCGTGGCCGATGCCTACAGCGTGAACCAGGGCGTGGTCCTGAGCGTGGGCACTCCGGGCGTGCTCGGCAATGACAGCGACGCCGATGGCGACGTGCTGACGGCGGTGCTGGTGACGGCGCCGGCGCATGGCACCGTGAGCGTGAGTGCCAACGGCGCCTTCGCATATACCCCGGCCAGCGGCTACGTGGGCCCGGACAGCTTCACCTACCGTGCCAGCGATGGCACGGCCAGCAGCGCGTCGGCGGCGGTGACTCTCGTCGTCACGGCGGTGAACCGCGCCCCGCAGGGGGTGGCCGATGCCTACAGCGTGAACCAGGGCGTGGTCCTGAGCGTGGGCGCTCCGGGGGTTCTCGGCAATGACAGCGACGCCGATGGGGACGTGCTGACGGCGGTGCTGGTGACGGCACCGGCGCATGGCACCCTGAACCTGAGTGCCAACGGCGCCTTCTCCTATACCCCAGCCAGCGGCTACGTGGGCCCGGACAGCTTCACTTACCGTGCCAACGATGGCACGGCCAGCAGCGCGTCGGCGACGGTGACTCTGACGGTGCGCGCGGTCAGTACCGGCAAACCGGCCCTGAGCGTCCGTTCGGCTACAGCTCGTCGTGTCGGCAGTGCCTACGAGGTCGTTCTGGACCTCCGTAACCAAGGCCCGGGCGATGCCAGGAACCTGCGGCTGGTGCGGGCGCGCCTCGACCGCTACGAGGTCCGCAATGTGACGTTGGGCGACGTCGCCGCCGGCGCCCAGCTCACCCCGACTCTGCGCCTCAGCGGTTCCAGCTCGCGCACGCTCTCCGGCACGGTCACCCTGCGGCTTGACTTCGAGTATAGCGGTGGCAGGGTCTCGATCAGCAAGTCCGTCAGGATCGCGAGCGGCGGCGACGAGGACGACGACTAGACCGCGTGGTGCGTCCACCCGGGCAGCGGCTGAAACGGCATTTGCCCGAGGTCCGGAGCACCGCCCGTGGGGACGGGGCCGTAAGGCTCCGTCCCCGATTTTACGGTGACGTTTGGGGAAGGTCTCGGCCGTGGACAGGAAACCCATCATCATCATTGGCATCGGCAACATCCTGATGCACGATGAGGGGATCGGCGTGCGGACGGTCGAGTGCCTGGCACAGCGGCCGCTGCCGGACTACGTGGAGGTTCTCGATGGTGGCACCTCCGGCTGCAATCTGGTGGACCATGTCGCGGATCGTGAGGCCGTGATCGTGATCGACGCGGCCGACGGCGGTGACGCTCCGGGAACCCTGACCTGGTGCGATGCCGATGACCTGCTGGATGCGGTCGAGACGCCCCTCTCGTTGCACGAGTTCGGTCTGCTGGAGACCCTGAAGATGGCGCGGACCCTGGGCTGCGCGCCGCGCCAGACCCTGGTGCTCGGGGTACAGCCCGAGCAGGTCAGCCTCGGACTGGGGCTCTCGGAGACGGTTGCCGCGTTGATTCCGCGACTGATCGAGATTGTTCTCGCCGAGGCGGCCCGCCTCGCCGCCCCGCGCTGCGGCGCCATTGCCGCTGAGACGCTGTGAGGGACTGGCCACCGTGCCGCCCGCCGGCCGTCTGTAGCGCTTCAGCCAGGCACGATTTCGACCCCGGTCTGTCGACGCGTCTCAGCAGATGCGGGGCAACTGGGCGCCCTCCGGGACGGAGACGACACGGCTGCCCCCGAAGCCGGTGCGCAGGTAGACGCGTTCTTTGGTATCGGCCACGACCTCGCCGATGATGGCACTGTCGATGCCGAGGCCGTGGGCGCGCATGGCGGCCAGCAGGGCGGTGGCAGTCGCCGGGGCGGCGATACACACGAGCTTCCCTTCGTTGGCGAGGTAGAGGGGATCGAAGCCGACGATTTCACACAGGCCGCGCACCGGCGCTGACACGGGCAGTCGTTCCTCGTCGAGCATGGCGCTGCAGCCGCTGCCGCGGACCAGTTCGTTGAGGACGGTACCCACGCCGCCGCGGGTCGCGTCGCGCATCATCCGGACGCCGCCGGCGTCGGCGTTCAGCATCGCGGCCACCAGCCCGTTGAGTGGGGCGCAGTCGCTGCACAAGGCCTCGTGGCGCCCGAGTTTCTCACGGGCCTGGAAGATAGCTGCCTCGTGGTCCCCGAGGGTGCCGTTGACCAGGATACAGTCGCCGGGGCGCGGTCGCGTGGGCCGGAAACCCGGGACGGGCATGCCGATGCCGGCGGTGTTGATGAAGAGCCCGTCGGCGCTGCCGTGCTCGACCACCTTGGTGTCGCCGCAGACCACCGCCACGCCGGCCTGCCGGGCGGTTGCAGCCAGCGAATCGAGGAGGCGTTCCAGGCGGGCGATGGCGAAGTTCTCCTCGATGATCAGGGCACAACTCAGCCAGAGCGGGCGGGCGCCGGAGACGGCCAGGTCGTTGACCGTACCGCAGACCGCCAGTTTGCCGATGTCGCCGCCCGGGAACTCGAGCGGGCTGATGACGAAGGAATCGGTGGTGAACAGGAGCCCGGTGCCGCCGATCTCGAGGGTCGCCGCGTCGCCCAGTTCGGCCAGGGCCGGGTGGGTGAAGCGTGGTAGCAACAGGCGCTCAATCAGGTCGCGAGTCCGTCGTCCGCCGCTGCCGTGAGCCAGGGTGATCAGGTCATTCACCGGGAGTCCCTCGCAGGTAGCGGAAGTGGGCGGCGCAACAGCCTTCACTGGAAACCATGCAGGCGCCGACCGGGTCGGCAGGGGTGCAGGCACGCCCGAACAGCGGGCAGTCCTCGGGCTGCTTCAGTCCCTGCAGGATCTCGCCGCACACGCAGCCTTTCTTCTCGACCGTCGGTTCGGTGTGGCAAGCGATGCTGCGCTCGGCGTCGTGTGCGGCGTACTCCTCACGCAGGCGCAGGCCGCTGCCGGGGATCATACCGATGCCGCGCCAGACGGCGTCACGGGGCTCGAAGACGCTGTCGACCAGCCGCCGCGCCGCGGGATTGCCATCGGTCCGTACCAGGCGCGTGTACTGATTCTCCACCATGGGTTTACGGTTGATCGCCTGGTGCAGCAGCAGGTGGATGCCCTCGAGCACGTCGAGGGGCTCGAAACCCGCGACCACACAGGCCGTGCCGAACTCACTGGCCAGAAAGCCGTAGGGCTGCAACCCGAGGATGGCGCTGACGTTGCCCGGGAGCAGAAAGCCGTCGATGTGTGTGCGTCCCGCAACCAAGGCACGCAGCGGTGGCGGCATGACCTTGTGGCCGCAGAGCACAAAGAAGTTGCGCAGCCCGAGGCCGGCGGCGTCCCGGAGCGCGAGCGCGACCCCGGGTGCCGTCGTCTCGAAACCGATTCCCAGGAGGACCACCCGCCGCTGCGGCTGGGCCTGGGCCAGTTCGACCGCCTGCAGCGGCGAGAACACGATGTCGATGGTGGCGCCCGCCGCGCGCTCCTTTTCCAGCGATGACGAGCTTCCCGGGACGCGGAGCAGGTCGCCGAAGGTGGCCAGGGTGACGTCGGGGAGGCGCGCCAGTGCGACAGCCTGGTCGATGTAGTGGCCCGCGGTGACGCAGACCGGACAGCCGGGGCCGGACAGCAAGCGTACGTTCGCGGGCAGCACTGCGCGCAGTCCGTAGCGGCAGATGGCCATGGTGTGGCTGCCGCAGACCTCCATGATCGTGATCGGCGGCAGTCGTGCCGCCGCCGCCCGGATCGCCGTCAGCAACCCCCGGGCCAGGCCCTGATCGCGGAACTCACTCTGGTACTTCATTCATCTGCCTCAGGAGCCGGAGGGTTTCGCGGGCTTCGGCCTCGTCGATCCTGGCGATGGCGACGCCGGTGTGAACCATGACGTAGTCGCCCGGCTTGGCGTCTTCCACCAGGTCGAGGCGGACATCGTACTGCCCGCCGGAATACGCGACCACACCGCGACTGCCGCTGACCGACTCAAGCCGCATGGGGACTGCTAGGCACATCGGGGGTTACTCGTCATTGGGTCATTGGTCATTGGTCATTGGGTCATTGGGGACTGGAGACTGGGGACTGGAGACTGGAGACTGGAGACTGGAGACTGGAGACTGGATACTGGAGACTGGAGACTGGACACTGGATACTGGATCCTGGGCGGCGGCGGCGAGCCGGCCGCCAGGATGCTGGCCAGCGCCACTTGTCCCAGGCTCAGGCCCCCGTCGCCCGGGGGTACCTCCTGGGGCTGGAAGACCTCGAAGCCGTGGCTGGTCAGACGCTGCCGCAGATCGGTGACGAGCCGGCTGTTGAGGAAGACGCCGCCGCCCAGGACCACGGTGCGGATCCCGGTTTCCTGCCGCAGGCGCTGGGCGGTCGCGGTGAAGCCGGCGGCGAGGGTGGCGTGGAAGCGGGCGGCGATGCGGGCGGTCGCCACACCGCGGCGCAGGTCGGCGACGATCTCGACGACGGTCTGCCGCGGGCTCATGACCAGGCTGCCGTCAGCGCCCTCGACCAGGTCGAAACCGTAGGGTTCGCCGGGTCCGTCGGCCGCCATCTCCAGGGAGACCGCCGGTTCCCCCTCGAAGCTGGTCGTATCTGCCAGCCCCAGCAGGGCGGCCACCGCATCGAAGAGGCGTCCGCAGCTCGACGTCAACGGCGAGTTGAGGCCGCGGCCAGCCATGGTGTCGATGGCCTCGAGGCTGGCGGCATGGCGCTGCAGCAGGGCCAGAGGCAGCGCGCGGTACTCGTCAACGCTCTGTCTGAGCCAACTGACGGCCATCCGCCAGGGCTGCCGGATGGCCAACTCCCCGCCAGGCATGGGAACGTACTCGAGATGCGCGGCACGCCGGTACTGGCCAGCCGTACCGATGAAGACTTCGCCTCCCCAGACTGCGCCGTCGCGCCCGTAGCCGGTGCCATCCATCGCCAAGCCGATGACCTCGCGCTCCAGGATGTGGTGTTCGCACTGGCAACTGGCGATGTGGGCCTCGTGGTGTTGCACCGCGATCTTCGGCACGGCCGGGCGTTCCAAGGCGAAGCGGGTCGAGAGGTAGTCGGGATGCAGGTCGTGGGCCACCAGCTCAGGAGTGATGCCCAGGAAGTGCTGCAGATGCGTCACCGTGTCTTCCAGGAAAGCCAGTCCGTCACGACTGTCCGTGTCGCCGAGGTGCTGGCTGAGGAAGACGTCCGCGCCCCGGCTGAGCGCGATGACGTTTTTCATCATGCCGCCGACCGCCAGGATGGGCGGCAGGCGGAGGCCTGTATGCAGGGGCCGGGGGACGAAGCCACGCGAGCGCCGCCAGAGCCGCGGCGTTGCCCCGTCCAGCTTCAGGATCGAGTCGTCGGCCCGGTGCAGGATACGGCGGTTGTAGGTCAGGAAGACATCGGCCACGTGGCCCAGGCGAGCGCTGGCCTCCCGGTCGTCGATGACGATCGGCTCGTCCGCGAGGTTGCCACTGGTCAGCACCAGCGCCAGGAAGCGGTCCCCCAGCAGCAGGTGGTGTAGCGGCGTGTAGGGCAGCATGACGCCGACATCGCGGTTGCCGGGCGCGACCTCGGCAGCGAGGGGGTGTTCGGCCCGTTGGCGCAGGATGACGATGGGGCGGACGGCCGAGGTCAGCACGGCCGCCTCCGCCGGGGAGACCTCGGCGTAGCGCTGGATCTCGTCGAGGCGTCGGCTCATCAGGGCGAAGGGTTTGCGGCCACGATTCTTGCGCTGTCGCAGGGTCTGCACAGCGGTTGCATTGAGGGCATCGACCGCGAGATGGAAACCGCCCACGCCTTTGATGGCGACCACGCGCCCGGCGGCCAGGTGGTCGCGGGCTGCCGCCAGCGGGTCGGCCACGGCCAGCGGGGCGCCCTGGTGGTCAAGCAGGCGCAGCACGGGGCCGCAGTGCGGGCAGCAGATCGCCTGGGCATGGAAGCGCCGGTTCGTGGGGTCGACATACTCCCGATGGCAGGCTGCGCATAGGGGGAAGTCGACCATGGTCGTTGCGGCCCGGTCGTAGGGCACATCGGCCACGATGGTGTAGCGCGGGCCGCAGTCGGTGCAGTTCACGAAGGCATAGGCGAAGCGCCGGTCGGTCGGGTCCTCGAGTTCGCGCAGGCACTCGGTGCAGACGGAGACATCCGGCGGGACCAGCGCCGTCCGCGTGGCCGTGGCGGTACTGGGAAGGATGCGGAAAGCCGTATCGCCACGGGGCAGCGCCTCGTCGAGTCGCCGCTGGGTTATCTGCGCCAAGGGGGGGAGTTCACGCTCGAAATCGGCTAGGAAGTCCTGGATCTGCGCATCCTCGCCCTCGAGGCTGATCTGGACCCCGTCCGGCGTGTTGCAGACCGTCCCGGCCAGCGCGTGCCGTACGGCGAGACGGTACACGAAGGGTCGAAAGCCGACCCCCTGCACCACGCCGGCGACCGTGAGCACGCGCCGCCGCATTACCGCGCCAGTCCTTTCTTGGCACGGAGGCGGTCTTCCAGCCAGCCATACCAGTCCTCCAGCCCAAGCCCCTGCGTGCACGATACCGCCAGCAGCGGCAGCCCGCTCTTGATCTTCTGCATGTCCTGCCGGAAACGTTCGGTATCGAAGTTGGTGTACGGGACCAGGTCGACCTTGTTGACCACCACGACGTCGGCTTTCAGAAAGGCGGTGGGGTACTTGCCGGGCTTGTCGTCGCCCTCGGTCACGCTGAAGAGCAGGACTGCCGCATCCTCGCCCAGATCAAACGCCGCCGGGCACACCAGGTTGCCGACATTCTCGATGAAGAGCACATCCAGGGCGCTGAGGTCAATCTCGGCCAGCGCCGCGGCGACCATGTCGGCGCTGAGGTGGCAGCCCCCGTCGGTGTTGATCTGCACGGCCTGCACGCCGGCGCGGCGCACGCGTTCGGCGTCGCGGTCCGTCTGCAGATCCCCTTCGATCACTGCCATCCGGACGGTATCGCGCCGGGCCGCCGCGGTCCGTTCGAGCAGGCTGGTCTTGCCCGAACCCGGAGAACTGAGCAGGTTCAGCACCAACACCTTGTGCTCGGCGAAGCGTCGTCTCAGGGCCGCCGCCGCCGTGTCGTTTGAGGAGAGCACACGCTGGGTTGCACGTAGCCGTTTCATTCCACCTCCAGCCACTCGATCTCGACCGCGTCGCCGCTGAGCACGTCGACTGCGGCCGTCTGACAGTCCGGGCAACGGAAATCGTCACGGGGCGGCTGGAAGCAACGCATGCAGGTGCGGCAGCGTACCTCGACCGCCTGCGCCCGGAACTCCGTCCCGACCTGCCCCCAGTGCTCCTCGGCGAAGGTGGCATCCAGGCAGAAGCTCAGGCTCTGTCGGTCCACGCCCGCCAACTCGCCGATGCTGATGCCGACCCGCAGGAGCCGCTTCGAGTCGTGGCGGCCCATCTCCGCACGGACAGCTTCGACGAGGCCCAGCGCTATAGACATCTCATGCATGGTGATACCTGTCCTTCCGACAGCCGTGCGGGGGGGCGGTTCCGCAGACGTGGCCATCCATGGTGTCATTCTGCCGTGCTGGGGAGGGCCAGGCCGGTCTCCAGAACGGGCCGTTGGCCCCCGCCGGCGCCGTCGGCGCCGGCATCTACGGGTTGGCCAGCGAGAGCGTCTCCAGCAGGCGGTCTACGGCCGCGGAGACGCTGTCGTAGGCGGCGGGCGGGATGGCATCGGCGACGATGAAGAAGAGCAGGTTCTGGCGGGTGATGAAGACCTCGCGGCGCTTGCGTTCCTGGCCGAGGTTCAGCGTGTAGGACCAAGAGCGTGCCGGCAGGCCCGAGACCTGCAGTTCCTTGACGTCCTGGACGGTCACGCCGTCCGCAACCGCGGCGACGTTCTTCATCTCAGCGTCCTGCAGAACATTGAGCGCGATACTTGCAGGTAACTCACGAGCGCCAAACAGGATATAGCTCTCTCCCGTGGCTGGACGCAGATGGACGCCGAAGGCCCAGCCCTGTTTGAGGGCCGTGGCCTCGTCCATCTCTTGCAGCACCCAGCCTGCGGGGGCGGGAAAGCCGATGCCGAAGCGCTGGTTGCTGTAGGCCTTCTTGTCCGCAACCGGCGGCGCTCCGGTCGCGGCCGCACTCCGGTCCTCCACGACCAGGCTGGTGCAGACCTGCGCGAATTCGCTGTCGAAACGTGGTGCGGTTTTGGCGGGGGTGACGCTGCGGCTGACCACCACCAGGCGTCCGTCGCGGATCAGCATCGCGGTTTCCACCCAGGCCGGTTCGGGGCCGAGGGCAAGCTCCATGTGCGTGACCACCGCCGGCTGGCCGGCCAGCGTGGTCTCGGCCTCGTCGATGAAGCGCGAGCCGGGGTACATCCCGGCAATGCCGTGGTGATTGGCAGCCACGGTCTTCACCGGCACCGGGATGGGCAGGACGATGACCGCGACGCCGATGGTGCCGGACAGGTCAGGAGTGACAAACAGCGCACTGCGGCGGACGTCGGCGCCCGCCAGGGCGAAGCGGCCCCAGCCCGGCGGCACCGCGAAGCCGATGCCGTCGTCCTCCCAGCGCACCGTGGTGCTGTCGGCGGCGAGGGTCCAGTCGGTGGCGAGGGGTTCGGCGTCAGTGATGGTCCAGCCCTCGGGCCCCTTGTCCAGCCAGAACAGGTAAGGGCCCTTGACCTCACGCTGGCCGCCGCCCTCGAAGGTAAAGCCCAGGGCGAGGTCGGCCCGGACCAAGGCGCGGGCGCCCTCCACGTGGGTCTCCGTGATCGTGAGGTCCGCGGTTACGGTCTGCGCGGCATCGAGTACCTGGTCCAGGGTACTGCGTGCCAGTTTTGGGATACGCAGCGGGCCGGCGAAGTTCGTTGCGAACGCGCGCCGCACGGCCTCACCGTCCCGGTCGCGGAAGGCCTGGGCCGTCGCCTGCAGCCGGGCCGCGATGGCGGGGTCGGCAGCGGGCTGGGCCGGGGGCGCCTGCCCAAACGCGGTCAGGACTGCCAGCGCGAGCCCCGCCACGGCGGCGGTACCGCGGCAGGCAGACGAAGGGGACCGGCGGGTTTCGAACATGGCCTTGACCTCGCGGTAGCAGTGGACGGACGCAGAGCCCACCTGTCTACTGTACCACGAGATCCGTCGCCCACACCGCGCCGTCTGCGGCTCTCCGGTCGGCAGGATGCCCTACCCAGCAGACCTGCGCCCGCGCCTGCTGCCAGCACTTGCGCCGCCGCGGTTATCTCGGTACATTCATAGCGTGTGCGGGTGACCGCGGCTGGGCCTGTAGCCGGCGTTGGCAGGCCAGAGTGCTCCCGGAGCTGTACGCACACGCCGTTGAGACCAGGGAAAGACAGCAGGAGGTGCCCCATGGCCAAGTCCCAGGATGTCAAGAAGGATGCCAAGAAGGAACCCAAGAAGACGCTGAAAGAGAAGCGTCAAGAGAAGAAGGCCAAGAAGGCGAAGACGATCTGACCGCCAGGTCCCTGGCGGAACGGGGCCAGCGGCCCCGGTGTTCAGCCCTGCCGTCCCCACGGGTCGGCAGGGCTGTTACTTTTCGGTCACCTCGAAGAAGCTGACTCCTGATGGCGGCAGCACGACGTCGAGCGTCAGTTCGCCGGCGTTTGCTGTCAGTCTGCTCTCCTGCACTTGCTGGAGTTCGGCGCGGGCGTCCAGGGTGCCGCCAGCCGCCAGGATGGCGTAGGCGTTGCTGGTGTCGGCGCTGACCAGCCAGCGCCGTAGCGTGGCGCTGCCCGCCGGGAAGAGACCTTCGGCGTCGCGCACGTTCAGGCGCACCTCGACCGGCTGCGCGTTCTCCACCGGCTCGGCGAACTCCGGGAGGCGTGCTGCGAAGTTCCAGAGGATGGCGGTCAGCCGGCGGCGCTTGGGGTCTGCGGCCGCGAAGCAGGCCAGGGTTGAGCCGTCACTCTCGACCGTGATGCGCTGCCCGCCCAGGCGTGAGATCATATCGAGGACGTGGAAGGGGGCCTTGGGCCAGGCTTTGCCCAGGGCGTTGGGGTTGGTGAACAGGCTGGGCCAGCCCCAGATATCCTCCCACCCGCCCGCCGCCCGCGCCTGGCGCAGATCCGTGGTCACCAGGTAGAGTGCGTCCCGGATGCCGTTTTCCAGCATCGTGTTGAGGAAGTCCATGGACCAGGCTGCGCCGATATGACTGGCATTGACCGACGCCTTGGGTTCATTGCAGGTTTGATAGGATGGCCCCCACTCGGTGAACCAGATCGGCACGCCCGGGCAATAGCGGTCCCGGCTGGCCTGGGTCTGTTTGAGCATCTCCACGAAGGACGGGAAGTTCGCCTCGTACTGGCCTCGCAGCGAGGTGATGTTGCCGTAGAAGTGGATGCTCATGAAGTCGAGTTTGAGCGTCTGCTCGGCGCAGTCCTGCAGGAAGCGGTCCGCCCAGTTGAGTTCGCCATAGCGGAAGGTGAAGGCCCAGGCCAGCGCCGGCCCGCCGAGCTGCACCTTCAACGCCGGATGCTCGGCCTCGAACCGTGCGGCGGCGATGGCGACGTTGCGATAGAGTTCGAAGTAGCCGGCGTAGAGCGCCTTGGTGCCATTGGCTGGCTTGGGTGGGCGCGGGTGCACCGCGCCGCCGATATCCGGCTCGTTGCCCACCTCGAAACGTGCCTCTGTAAAGCCCTGCTGCACCAGGATGTAGTCGAAGTAGGCCTCGCAGTAACGCTGGAACCGCGGCCAATCCTTGGGGCCGAAGACGCTTTCGGCGGTCTGGTTGCCCATCACCCCACGCTCGGCCTCGGGAATGTCCTCGGCGGTCAGCCGTAGGCTCGGGTGGACGCCTTGGGCGATGATGATATGCGGTGCCGCGCCGACGGCCCGGCAGGTGGCCAGGTGGGCGAGCAGGCGGTCTGGCTGCCCGACCTGGAAAGTGCCTGCCGCATCGAACTCGCCCGGCAGGGGATCGACGTTGATGCAGCGCAGGGCGCGGATGCCGATACGTTTCAGGGCCGCATTGGTGTCCGCATTGGGCTCGAACTCCCAGCCCACGCCGGCGGCCAGCCGCTGCAGCGTCTGGACATCGTCGGCTCCGGTCACACTCCGCGGTTGACTGGGGACAAGGGTCAGCATACGAACCTCCGCAGCGTTACACCACAGACCCAGCAGGAACGTCGCCAGTACCCCGAGCCGCGCCCGGCTCCGGCCCCCGTCCTGCCATCTCGTGACCCTGGACTGCATCGCCACCTCCCGCCTGGCCACATTGGCCACACTGGCCACACCCGGTCCCGACCATACCGCCAGACGACGTCTGATCAAGCTCTGGTTCACAGACGGGAATGGGTGCAGGATGGTCAGCGCGCAGAGACGTGAGGCCGCAGAGAAAAGCGGAGATGAGGGCGATGTGTGTCAGCCGTGCCTTCCTGTCATGCACCCTCCGGCGGGCCGCCGCTGCGTGGGCGTCTATTGCGGGGCTATATTGCGGGTATGAAGCAGACTGAAACCTTGGTGGAACTGACCCTGGCCGATGTGGCGTTTGGCGGCGACGCGATTGGGCGTCGGGCGGATGGCAAGGCCGTTTTCGTGCCTTTTGCCATGGCCGACGAGCGCGTCCGCGTTCGCATCGAGTCTGACCAGCCGCGCCTGGCCCGTGGGGTCCTGGTCGACGTGATCGCGGCGAACCCGCACCGCTGTGCCGCACCGTGCCCCTACTACACGACCTGCGGCGGTTGTGTGTATCAGCATATGGAGTATCCTGCCGAGCTCGACTGCAAGCAGCGCCAACTCGTCGAACTCCTGCACCGTGTAGGCGGCCTGGACAGCCTGCCGGAGCCGGAACCTGCCCAGGCCTCGCCGACGGCGTATGGCTACCGCAACAAACTGCGGGTGGAGCCGGTGCCGGGGCGGCCTGGCGACGAGCGCATCGCCTACGGGTACTGCCAGCGGGACAACGTCACCTTCTTCGAGCTGGCCTCCTGCCCGCTGGCGGCGTCGGCGCTCAACGACCTGCTGCCGCGGTTGCCGCAGAGCCGCGAGGGGCGTCGCAACGCCACTCGGCCACGTCCGGCGCCGCTGACCCTGCGCCTGACCAGCGAGGGCACCACCAGCTTCTTCTTCGGGCGCGCGCCGCGGCGGGTGCCCTGGCTGCATGAGCAACTGCTGGGCCGGCCGGTCAGCGTGCCGCTGGGCTCGTTCTGGCAGGTCAACTCGGCCGTGGCCAATGCGCTGGCACAGCGGGTGGCAGAGTGGTTTGCGGCGAATCCGACACGGACGCTGGTGGATGCGTACAGCGGCGTCGGCACCTTCTCCCTGGCGATCGGCAAGAGCGCTCAGGCACGCTTCCTCATCGAGAGTGACGATCAGGCGCTGCAGGCTGCCGAGTTCAACCACACCCAGTGGGATGGGCTCGAGTGCCGTTGCCGCCGGGGCACGACGGAGGCGGTTTTGCCGCGGCTGTTGGCGGATGCCAATCTGAAACGTACGACCGTGCTCCTGGATCCACCGCGCCAGGGCTGCGGCGCTCCGGTGCTCAAGGCCCTCTGCGACTTCCCCGTGGGCCAGGTGCTGTACGTCTCCTGCAATGCGGCGACGCTGGCGCGCGATCTGAAGCGGCTGGTCCAGGTGGGCGGCTACCGCGTCGAGCGTCTGGCCCTCTTCGACATGTTCCCGCGCACCGCGCACTTCGAGACCGCCGTCTGCCTGAACCGCGGCTGAAGGCGCGTGTTGTCGGACCCAACGCTCAGCCGGCGACGGCCTTGCGGAAGCCTTCCAGCGAGCGCTCGATGACGCGCTTATCGGTGCAGAAGGCCAGGCGGAAGAACCCCGGGTAGCCGAAGCCGCTGCCGGGCACGCCGAGCACGCGGTGCGTCATCAGCCGGTCGACGAAGGTCTTATCATCGACGCCGTCGGGAGCCTGGGGGAAGAAGTAGAACGCTCCGCGCGGCAGCGCGTAGCGGATACCGGCGGCGGTGAGGACGCCAGCCATGGCATCGCGCCGCTCCCGGTAGATGCCGACGTCGACCTCATTGCCCAGCGCTGCGGCCAGCAGGCGCTGGCCGATGGCGGGGGCGTTGACGAAACCGAGGATGCGGTTGGTCATGATCACCCCTGCGATCAGCCGCTCAACGCCCTCCATGGTCGGCGCGGCAGCCAGGTAGCCGACGCGTTCGCCAGCCAGCGACAGGTTCTTCGAGAACGAGCCGATGACGATGCTGAAGGGGTAGAGGGGCAGGATCGGGGGTACCTTGACGCCGTCGTAGGTGAGGAAGCGGTACGGCTCGTCGGAGACGAGGTAGACCGGCCGGCCGATCTTGCGCGTGTGGCGTTCGAGCAGGGCGGCCAGTTGGCGCAGTGGTTCAGCGTCGTAGACGACTCCCGTCGGGTTGTTGGGGGAGTTGATGATTACGACGCGCGTCCGTTCCGTGAGCGCCGCCGCTATGGCCTCCAGGTCCAACTCGAAGCTCAGCGGCTTCGATAGTGCCGGTTTGAGAACCCCGCCGAAATTGCCGGCGTAGAAACCGTACTCGACGAAGTACGGTGCCGGGCAGACGATCTCATCTCCCGCGGTCAGCACGGCGCGGAACAGGGCGTTGATGGCGCCGGCGGCGCCGCAGGTCAGGACGACATGGTCAGCGCGCAGGGCGCTGTTCTGCTCCTTGGCGAGATGGGCGGCCAGGCGCTCACGGACCTCGGGATAGCCGGCGTTCGGCATGTACCCCAGGGCCATCGGTCGGTCCAGGCGATCGACGATCTCCTGCAGGGCTTGCTTGACGGCCGGCGGCGGCGGCAGATCCGGGTTGCCGAGGCTGAAATCATAGACGTTGTCGGCGCCGTGCGTGCGTTTGAGCTCGATGCCGGCCTCGAACATCCGCCGGATCCAGGAGGCGTGGGTCAGGTAACCGTCCAGCACCGGTGATAGGATCTGCATGTCATGGACTCCGTTGGTCAGACCGAACCGCCTAACGCCGCGTCACTGAGGTCATAGAACTCGTCTTCGGCGAAGAAGGGGAAGGTGTGCTCGCCGGTATCCTTACGGTAGCGGCCGACGGCATCGGGGCGCACCGGGATCTTGGCCAGCGGGAAGCCGAGGAAGGCACCCAGTTGCGCCAGGGTTTCGTCCTGACGCAGGACGAAATCCTCAAAGCGGACGCTGAGCCAGCGTTTGGGCTTGGGTGTGGCCCGGACGATCTCCATCTGGTACTTCCAACTGATGGCGCGGCGCAGGCGCAGGTTGTCGGTGTGCTCGTAGGGGATGCCGAAATCCGCCAGGTCATCGGTCAGGTGGGCGCCGAGGATGCTGTCGCGCGGGTCACGGACCCAGTGAATGAAGGTAGCATCGGGGAAGAGCCGTACAATCCAGGGAAAGACCAGGGCGGTCTCCGGGAGTTTCCAGCCGCGCCGCGGCGCCGTACTGCTGAGTACCGACGAGAGGAACGACTCGACCAGCCGGGTGAACTCCGGGTCGATTGGCAGGGTGTGCAACTTCGCGAAGTCCCAGCGCAGGCCGCCGAGGTGCACCACGTGCCTGGCCATGACCCGGCAGGCCGCGTACAGGTCATCCGGCGGCAACAGATCGCCGGACTCGTTGAGCGGCGCACCCATGTGCACGCCGCTGGCGCTCAGTGTGTGCGACATGGCCCGGGTACCCCCGTGGCCTCGACCGATCACCGTGATCAGCATACGCCCCTCTGCAGATAACCCGCGCCAGCGGCAATGGGCCCCATGCACGGCTCAAACCAGGGAACGGCAGGAGAAGAACGACGGGCACACCATACCCTCCACCGCTGCATTTTCCAGGCGCAGGCCCAGCGTGTCGGGGCGGGTCCGCGGTCAGCGCTTCCGGCGTGGTAGACGCCAGGATCGAGCAGACTTCACTCAGGCGTAACGAACGCCGGCGCGGACTCATGGAGGGTCCTGCTGTCCAGCAGGACGCCCGCGCCGCTGAGCCACCGGCCGCAGGCCGGATCTCCGAAGACGGCTCATCGCCTGCAAGCAGGCCGGGGAGATTCGCCCTCCAGCCGCCGCCCCCGGCTCGCCGGGGTGGAACGCGGCATCTCCGTATGCCGCGGCCGGGATGCGGAGATCCCGGCTTCCAGGGGCAGGCCGGCCATCCCGACGTGAGACTCGCGAGCCTCATCCAGGCAAACCCCTACAGAGCTGGCTTGCGCCCGGCCCGGACCTGGCCTCGGGTAACCGCTGCGGGCCGCGCTTGCAGCCGCGGCCCGCAGCGCTATCTTAAGATTCGTGGGATGTCCTGGGGAACCTCGCCTGCAAACCCGACTCTAAGACGGTGTTGCTGGGTTCCATCGGGGAATCCCGCGAATGTTGTACTGACATGACTGATAGGTTTGTTCTCTGACGGTTATTGCTGCAAGTGACGGACTGCTGGTTCTCCCCTGGAGGCCCTCTACGCCGAGGGCCGCGAGACTGATCCCGCCTCTGGACCTGTCCCCCTGGGAAGCTGTACACAGCCGCCGCGCCCGGTTCGACCGGCCGGCCCTGCCCAGACCGTGTGACGCACCTGCCCCGTGCAACCACCTCAGCGAACGGAGACAACGGACACACTATTGAAGACGAAGATGAGACCCTCTGCCCGCCCTGCCTTGACCCGTACCCACACCATGACCCGCCTGACGGACCTTGCCCGGTCCATCCAGACTCTGGTTACTCCTGAGCTTGCCGATCCCACCGCCGCCGCGGCCGCGATCCCGCGTCCGCCTGGGGGTTCCGCCCAGATCGACGAACTGTTGCGTCGTGGCTGGGTTCGCCGCGATCCGCGCGGCGCCCTGCACACGGCCGGCCGCTTCCTCGAGGGGCGCCTTTCCTTCACCCGCGGCGGCAGCGCCTTTGTGGAAACCACGGCGGTCGCTGAGACCGTCTTCATTCCGCCCGGCGCCGCGCACACCGCCTTTCAGGGTGACGACGTCCGTGTCTGGCTGCCGCCGGTCTCGGCGGCAGGCGGCGGCGGGCGCCTCCCCGAAGGTATCGTGGTCGACGTCCTCAGGCGGCAACGCGACACGCTGACTGCGCAGGTGGTCCGTGACGCCCGCGGCGCCGTCGCGGTGGCCTTGGACACGCGCAACCGCGCCCGCCTGCGCTTGCCGATCACGGCAGCGCGCTTGGCAGGCTCCTGGGTGCGGGTTCGTCTGGAGCCCTGGACCGATCCCGAGCAGGAGCCCACGGGCCAGATCGAGGAGATCCTGGGTCAGGCCGCGGACCCCGCCACCGACGAGCGTCTGATCCTGGCCGAGTATGACTTGCCGACCACCTTCCCGCAGCCGGTACTGGCGGAGGCCGCAGGCCTCGGCATCACCCCGGCGGATCTGGTCGGCCGGCTCGATCTGCGTGACCGCTTTGTCATCACCATCGACCCCGCGGACTCCAAGGACTTCGATGATGCCCTCTCGGTCCGGCGTCTGGACGCCGAGCGTTGGGAGCTGGCCGTGCATGTGGCCGATGTGAGCCACTTTGTCAGGCCAGGCAGTGCGCTCGACAGCGAGGCAGCCCGCCGGGGTTGCAGCACCTATCTCCCGACGCGCGTGGTCCCCATGCTACCCGAGTCTCTGGCCAACGACCTGTGCAGCCTCAAGCCCGACGTCGACCGGCTCGCCTTCACGGCGCTGATTCGGGTCCGTGACGACGGCCAGGTCGAAGGCGCGCGCTTTGCGCCGTCCATCATCCGCTCGCGCCGCCGGTTGGCCTATGAGCAGGCTTTCGCGGCCATGGCGGGTTCGGCGAGCGCCGCCTGCCGGAGCACGGGCCTGGACGAGCGGACCGTGGACACGATCCGCACTCTCGACGGCATCGCCCGCGCCCTCGGCCAACGTCGGCGCGCCGAGGGCGCCCTCGAGCTTTCGTCCTCGGAGCTCAAGCTTACCCTGGGGACCGATGGTCGCCTGACGGCCATCACCCCGGTGTACCAGGATGCGGCGCACCGCCTGGTCGAGGAGTGCATGTTGGCGGCCAATGAGTACGCCTGCCGGACGCTTGCCAATGCCGGAGTCTCGCAGTTGCACCGTGTCCACCCCGAGCCGGAGTACGCCCGTATCGGCGAGGCCTGCGCCAGTCTGCTGCAGGCGGGCATCACCGCCGAGCCCCCCGCCTGCCGCGCCAGCTTGGCGCGACTGCTGAGCGACATCTCAGCGCGGACGGACGCGGCGGTGTGGACGGCTACCGTGCTGCGCGCTTTGCCGCGCGCTGAGTACGCGGTCGAAACCCAGGGTCACTTCGGCTTGGCCAAGACGCACTACGCGCACTTCACCTCGCCCATCCGGCGCTACCCGGACCTGGTGACGCACCGCCTGCTGAAGGAGCTGGGTGCCGGGTTGCCGGCCAGCCTGTCGGCGGCGGCCCTGGGACGCATTGCCACGGCCAGCTCGGACTGCGAGCGGACGTCGCAGCGCGCCGAACGTCACCTCTCGGAGACCAAGCGTCTGCGCTGGCTGGCAGAGGCCGCCCAGCGGCAGCCCATCCAGAGCCTCGCTGCGGTCGTTACCAGCGTTGGCGAACGGGGTGCCGATGTCTACTTGCCGGTGTGTGGCCTCTTTGGCTGGCTGCCCCGCGCCCGCAGCGCTGCCGAGCTGACGCCTGGTCAGCACCTGCAGGTCACCCCGGCCCGTCTGGACCCGGCTCGGCGCGAACTCGAGCTCATGCCGGTGCGCTGAGGCCCCTCAGCCTGTCCAGTGTGCCGAGTTGGTCCGCTCTGCCCAGCCTTCAGGCCGCGTTCACCGCGCGGCGGCCGCCACGGCCGTCGCCGCGGCCGCCGGCGCGGTCTGCGTGACCGCCTTGGCCTGCGGGCAGACGACGCGGAAGCCGACGTTGTAGACGCGTTGCCACGGCGCGTAGGCCAGGCGGGTCGCCGCGCGGGCCTGTTCCGGGCGGTCGCGCCAGGAGCCGCCGCGCACGACCCGCGCCCCGGCCGCAGCGCGGGCGTTGCGGCCATCGTCCTCATTGTACGGGTAGGGTGCCAGCACGCTGCGCGTCCACTCCCAGACGTTGCCATGCAGGTCATACAGGCCCCAGGCATTGGGCTGGAAACTGCCCACCGGTGCCGAGACGAGTTGGCCGTCATTGAAGCGATTGTCGCGGGGGATCCAGTCGTCGTACTTGCTGGGGTTGGGCAGGGGCACGTTTTCCTTCATGTAAGGATGGCTTACGGCATCGCGCAGCTTGATGTCTGCGAGGTTCGCAAACGCGGAGAAATCGCTGTCCGCCGGGCCAAAGGCGAAGGGCTGGTCGGAACCGGCCCGGCAGGCGTATTCCCATTGCGCTTCCGAGGGCAATGAGAAGGGTTCGCCGGTGCTGCTGGCAAGCCACTCGCAGAAGGCGGTGGCGCGTTCCCAGGAGATGCGGACCACCGGCTGCTGGGGCCGGTTCAGCGGCCAGCCCTGGACGCCGAACTGCATGGCGTGCCGGACCTCGACGCGGCTGTCGTGTTCCGGGTCGAAGCGGGCGTACTGCTCATTGCTGACTTCGCAGCGCGCCATCCAGAATGGTGCCACGCTCACCGCCGTCGGCGGGGCCTGGTCGGGCAGGCTGTTGACATCACCCATGACAAAGCGCCCGCCCGGCACCAGTACCAGCTTGACGGTCACGCCAGCGCCCAGTTCGAGGCTGCGCTCGGTGATCGGGGCGGCGTCGTGCTGTCGGCGCGCGGCTTCCGCGGGCGCGAACGGCCAGCCTGCGAAGGGCGCCGGCGCGGTGGTGGGGACGGGGCCGGCCTGGGGCAGGATGGGCTGCAGGACCGGTGCGGTCTCAGGGCCGAGCCACTCCAGATCGACGTCGAGGTTGGCATAGCGCCGCAGCATCTCGCGGCGGCGCTGTGCGGGGGGCTGCACGCGGGCTTCGCCGGCGATGGTGATCCACGAGCCATGGTAGGGCGCGTTGAGGTCGATCCAGGTGTACAGCCGGTCCCAGGCCTCGGTCCCCATGGTCACCCCGTGGTGGCCGGCGGCGAGCTTCTGCACCAGCTCCGTCGTCGAGGCGTGGAACTCCATCGGGGTCAGCAGATGGTAGTCGCTCTCCAGCCCGGAGCGGCGCACGAAGCGCTGCAGGTTGGCGTAGCCGACGGAGAAGCGCCCGGCGTCGGTGCCGCCGAAGTGGTAACGGCTGTCGTAGTCGGTGATCATCTCGGTGCCGCGCAGGTCGACCAGGCCCGGGCCGTCCGTCCCCGGGCTGCCGCTGTGGCAGCCCAGGCAGTACTGATCCAGGACGGGCTGCACCTCACGGGCGAAGCTGTACCCCCGCGCGGGACCACGCCAGGGCGTGATTTCATCGGGATCGCGGGTCACCGCCGCAGAGCGCAGGGTGGGGGCCCCGAGGTTCTGCGGTTCGTGGCAACCCACGCAGGCCACGACTTCGCCCGGCATGCCGGTAAACCAACTGCGCATGAGCTGCAGCGCCCGTCCGTCCGCGTCGAGCGGCTGTACCGCGATGGGGGTGTTGGCGGGGACGCGGAAGTGCGCCGAGCCATCGTCGGCCACGGGCACTGTCCCGAGGATGCGGCGGATATCCCAAGGTCCTTCCATGCCGACGACGCCTTGCGGACCGCCCATGTCGGGGTAGGAGAAGGTATAGGTGAACACCCGCAGCCGTTTCACGGTGCCCCGCGGGATCCCGGCCAGGCCTGGGCCACGGTAGACGTCGCTGAGCTGCACGATGGCGTCGGCGCGCTTCAGGTCCACTTTGTCAGGAATCACTGGCGCGCGCGGTGTGGGGCGCAGCGGCAGCGGTTCCAGCAGGGCGAATCCGGGCTCCTCGCGCAGCAGGACGAGGTTGTCGAAGACGTCCACGAGGTAGACGCCCCAGAGCGACTCGGCCGAGGGCTGGCAGGCCACGAGGAAGTAGCGGCCCGCGGCCTCGGGACGGGCCGCGTCACCCAAGGGGAAGGGATGCAGGAACTTCGGCCAGGAGTTGTCGACCAGGTTATCCTCGATCAGCGGCTCAACCTTGCGCCCAAAGCCCGGGATCCGTTGCACCGCGCCATCGGCCTCATGCCGGCCTAACTTGGGGTCCAGGATCACCAGCTCCCCCATCCGGCGCACGCCGTGGTGGCCGCTGACAATGGTGACGACCTGCGTCGGACTCCCCGGGATGGGGCGCGTATAGAACATGGCATTGGGCCAGTAGGAGTTGCTGCCGTAGTACTCCATCTGCTGGGTGCCGTCGGGGTTCATGCGGAACAACAGACGGCTATGCGTGTGCGGCGTATCGGTGTACTCCCAGCGCGTGTAGAGCACACGACCGTCGTTCATGACGGTCGGGCACCAGTTATGTTCCTGGTCGAAGCAGAGCTGCCGGATGTCGGTGCCGTCGGCATTCATGCGGAAGAGGTTGGCCACCCGGCTGCTGCCGTTGACGCAGGGCACGCTGACGTAGGCTCGCGTCGAGGTGAAGAGGATGCGGTCGTCGGGCAGATAGCAGGCATCGTAGTTGTCGACGTCCTCTTCCGTGCCGGGCGTCACCTGCCGCAGTCCGCTGCCGTCGGCGTTGACTTCGAAGACCTGCCAGCGGCCGTTGGCGCCGATGGAAGAGAAGAGCAGGCGGTCGGCTTCGGGACGCAGGTCGACATCGCCGACGAAAGCGGCCGGTTCCGGTCGGTGGAGGGTGGTCAGCGGCGCGTTGGGGTCACGGGGCGAGAGCAACACCAGCTCATCGGCATAGCCGCTGCGCGGCAGGCAGCCGTTGCTCTGCCAGTTCTGCGGTAAGCCCAGCGCCGGCGCGTTCGCCGCCCGTTTGACCACCAGCAGCCGATCGATGTTGGCCAGCGGGTTGCGCAAGAGCAGGCCGCGCTGCGCCGCCTGGACCTCACTCACCGCGGGCAGGGCCGCCTCATCGCCCTGCTGCAGGGCGGCCTTGGCGGTCTCTCGCTGCGCCACGATGGCGCGGATCTGCTCCTGCGCCGTGGCCAGCGCTGGGAACTCGTTCGGGAAGCAGGTCGCGAGGTGCTGTGCGGCCCGTTCCATGGCCTCGGGGTTGATCAGGTCCAGCGCCGCGATGCCGGCGCGCAGCCGGCGCTCCTTGGCCTCGCGCGCCCGGCGCACCTCGAGTCCGGGGCGCCGCAGTTGCCATCCTGACGGGAAGGCAGCCGCGGTCTCGAAGCGCAGTGCGCAGAGGTGCGGCATGCACTCCTGGCGTTCCAGCCGGATCGTATGGACCCCGGCCGTCAAGGTGAGGCTGCACTGCGTCTCCCAGGCGGCGGCATTGGTGTTCCAGTCGCCGGTGAGGCTGGCCAGGCCGGTGTGGACCTTCTTGCCATCGAGGAGGATGTCCACCGGTCGCGAGTCGGCCGCGGTGTAGAGCACGGCGAGGCTGTACTCGCCGGCGACCGGGAAGTCGATCTCGTACTCGGCCTGGTTGGGGTATTGCTGGCCGTTCCAGATGCAGGCGTAGCGCCCCGCGTAGATCTCTCCCGGTTGGCTGACCAGCAGGTTCGACCGGTCATAGTCCGGCGCCATGACCGTGATCACGTTTGCGGCGCCCTGCCACTCGGCCGCCGGCGAGGCGGTCGGCGGTGGGGTCCAGCCCTCGGGGAAGGGGACACTGGACACGAAGCGCAGCGCGCAGAGGTGCGGCACGGCACTCGCGCGTTCGAGGCGGATGGTATGAGCGCCGGCGCTGAGGGTGACCGTGCCCTGGGTTTCCCAGGTGGCCCGGTCGGTCTCCCAACTCCCCGTCACCGCGGCCATGCCGGTGCAGAGCTTGCGGCCGTCCACCAGCAGGTCCACCGGCCGGGAGTCCGCCGCGGTGTAGAGGACATCGATGCGGTAGTCGGCCGCGACCGGGAAGTCGAGGTCGTACTCGACTTCGTTGGGGGTTTTGCCACCATGCCAGACGCAGGGGAAGCGCGTGGCATACTGCTGCCCCAGCAGGCTGACCTGGAGGTTGCCGCGGGTGAAGTGGGCGGTCCCCACGATGAACTCGCGCACCGGCTCTGCTGCCGCCAGCACCACGCTCAGCACGAGCAGAGCGCCCACGGTAACCCGGTACTGCAACGATCCTCCGGCTCGACCTATTCTACGCATAGGCGCTATACCTTCTCAGTCTCAGTCTCAGTCTCAGTCTCAGTCTCGCCTTCGGTGCTTCCCGGTCCACCGCCGCGCCGTTGGCTGGGCGGCAGTGACCTGGCGCCGGCCTTCCGGGCCAACTGCTAATGTGCCCGCTGGGCGCACAGATGCAACGCCTGTGTCGGGCGCGGGTGCATGTCAGTTGGGTAGGGCATCCTGCCGACCGGCGCAGCGCCGACGGCGCGGTGTGGGCGCTGGTCCTAGGGCTCAGGGTTCAGTAGGGCCCCCGGCTGCCGGGGTGGAACGCGGCATCTCCGTATGCCGCGGCCGGGATGCGGAGATCCCGGCTTCCAGGGGCAGGCCGGCCATCCCGACGTGAGACTCGCGAGCC
>CAILUI010000008.1 GCA_903837355.1 uncultured Victivallales bacterium | reverse complement strand
GCCCCCTGACCGGGGCGCCGCCGCCTGCATTCTGTTGACGTTGAGGCCGGGGGACGATATGGTGACTCGGCGGCAGGTCGGTGTTGAGGCGGGAGCCGCCGCGGCGTCGTTGCGACGCCCTGTGTCGAGGAGCGAGGAAGGCCGGAAGGCCGCGACTGCCAGCCCGCGGAACGGGCGGCAGAAACGGCATTCCGGAGCGGGAACCTGATGACAACAGCGATGTCCAACGAGACGGCAGTTCACGAAGACCGTGAGCTGATTGAAAAGTTCAAAAGCGGCGCAACGTGGGCCTTTGATAAGCTGGTCGACAAGTACTCCGGGCGGGCTTATCAGATTGCGTACGGTATCCTCGGCAACCGTCAGGATGCCGAGGAAGTGGCCCAGGATGTGTTCATCCGAATACATCGGGCCTTGCCCAAGTTCCGCGGCGACTCCGAGTTCACGACGTGGATGTACCGGATCGCCATGAACTTGGCGCGTAACAAGTACCGGTGGAACAAGAGCCGCGGTAGCCAGCGCAATCTGAGCATTGATGCGCCTCTGGACGGTACGGACGACCCGGACGCCAAGCGCTTGGATGTGATCGAAGGGCGTTTGTCGCCCGACGAGAAGGTCTCACTGGACGAACTGGAGAAGCGCGCCCTGGAGGAGCTGGACAACCTGCCAGAGCTGTACCGCCAGGCCCTGATGCTCAGAAACGTCGACGAACTCAGCTACGAGCAGATCTCCGATTTGCTCGGGTGCAAGTTGGGAACCATCAAGTCACGCATTGCCCGCGCCCGCGACGAACTCAGGAAAAGACTCGGAGTATGAGCACTTCGCCCCGTCCCTCCGCCTGTCCCGGCAGTGATGACCTGAGCGCCGCCGTCGACGGCTCGGTTCCCGAGGAGATCGCGGTCCACCTGGAGACCTGCGCACAGTGCCAACGCGATCTCGCGACCTTGCGGCGCCTGGACGCGGTGCTCCGCGCGCACTTGGCTCCGCCTCCTGGGTTGGCCGATCGCATCCGCCAGCGGGTGCACGAAGCGGCGGCGGCAACGCCGCCCGTCGTGGCGGCGCGCTGGTGGCTCTCGCCACTGCTGCGCCTGGCGGCAGCCGTGGTCATCACCGCCGCCGCGGTGGCCGTCCTGGCGCGCCTGCTGAAGAGCGGTGCCGGGCCGGGTGAGAACACGATCGTCGAGACAAAGACCTTCCCCAACGCCCCCGAACCGACCATCAGGAGGGTGTCGGCGGATCCCCGTAGGGCCCCCGTCCAGGCCGATGGCAGCGTGCGCGCGCCGCAGAACCTGCCGCGCGCGATACGCCACGTCTGGACCGTCGGCAACGCCGCCGATCAGCGTGACCGTCTGCAGGCCATGCTGCCCAAAGGGTCCTACGAGGTGGGTACGGCTGAAGGCAACACCGTCTTTACCGTCCGCCTGACCGATCGTGACCTCCAGACACTGGTCGACCGGCTGGCGGCAGACAGCACCTGGCAACTGGCGTCACCCGATCTGCCGCAACCCCGGAAACCAGGCAGCGTCGCCCTGACCGGGCACGATGTACACTACAGCCTGGTCCTCGTCGAAAGCGGCGCCACCCAGCCGTAACGCGGCATCCAGGTTTTCCTCCCGACGGCGGCGGCGAGCCCTGCACAGGGTTCACGCCGCCGTCGGCGTTCCCAGGGGGAAACGGGACCCAAGCCCCGTCTCAGGCCCGCACCTTCCGGCGCAGGATGTTGATCTCGCGCTGGAACTCGGGATTGACGGTGAGCCGCTCCTTGATGGAGGCCTCAGCGTGCAGCACCGTGGCGTGATTGCGGTGGAAATGCTCACCGATGACCGGCGAGGAGTAGCCGGTCAGTTCGCGGCACAGATACATGGCCACCTGCCGCGGCATGGCGATATTCTGCGGGCGCCGGTTGCCCACCATGTCAGCCAGACGGATGTCGTAGAATTCACTGACGGTGCGCTGGATATGCTCTACCGTCACCAGCGATACGGGCTCCTCGTCCAGCAGGGGGCCCAGCACCTCTTCTGCCTTGGCCAGGTCCAGCGACGCGCCGGTTACGGAGGCGTAGGACACCAGACGGATCAGGGCGCCCTCAAGCCGCCGGATGTTGCTGCGAATACGGCTGGCCACCATGAACAACACATTGTCGGGCAGCTTCAGGGCATGGTCATCCTGCTTGCGCCGTAAGATGGCCACCCGCGTTTCAAGGTCGGGGATGGCGATGTCCGTGGCCAACCCCCATTCGAAACGTGACACCAGGCGCTTCTCGACGCCAGCGATCTCATGCGGCGGGCGGTCGGACGTCAGCACGATCTGCTTGTGCGCATGGTACAGCGCATTGAAGGTGTGGAAGAACTCCTCCTGCAGTTTCTCTTTGCCGGCAAAGAAGTGCACGTCGTCAATCAACAGCAGATCCACCCCCCGGTAGCGGGTACGGAACTCGGCCGTGGCCCCGGAACGGAGGGAGTCAATGAACTCGTTGGAGAACTCCTCGCTGGAACGGTAGGCGACCTTGGCGTTCGGCCACTTCTTCAGGAGTTCCTGAGCCGTCGCCTGCAGCAGGTGCGTCTTGCCGAGCCCCGTGGAACTGTGGATGAACAGGGGGTTGTAGGCCGTGCCCGGAGACGCGGCAACCGCGACGCAGGCGGCGTGCGCAAAACGGTTGTTCTCACCGACGACAAAGGTCGAGAAGGAGAAACGCCGGTTCATGGCGGGGGTCTCGGCCGGCGACGGCGGAGTACCCGCCCGCTTGCGACTGCGCGGCGGGCGCCCCGACTCCGGCGCTGCCAGCAGCGGCAGCGGCGCCGCCGGCAACGGCTCCGCGGGGGCCTCGTGTCCGGTCTCGAACACCACCGCCAGATCGCTGACGCCGCTCACGTCCCGTAGACTGCGCTCGATCAAGTCACGGTAGTTCGCGTTAAGCCAGTCACTGAAGACCCCGCAGGACACGCCCAGTACGACCGTCGCGTTCTCCTGACGCACCGGCACGATACCGGCGATCCAGCGGTTGAACGTGTCCTCGTTCAGCAAGTCTCTCAGGCGCTGACGCGCCGTCTGCCAGACATCCGCAAGATTCATAGTCATATCGGTAACCAAGGGGCAATCAAGGCGAAAGACAACCCTGCCGCTGAACAGCGGCCTCTCTTTCCAGGTTGGTCGGAATTACGGAACCAAACGTAACGAATACAGGGGCGGTTCGCAAGCCTTGGCAACGGTTTTTGGGGGCCGGCAAAGACGTTTCGTCATAAGTGCTTGGCCTTAGGTTAGCGCGCGTCAGAATCAGTAATGGAAATGTCTTTCTAGTAGTCTTTTGCGGAATCCTCAAAGGACCCATGATGAGGCCTCCTGACGGACCCCATGGAGGGGCGTAAACAGGGGCCTTAGAGGGCGTTCTTACGGCGCAGGCCGTCGCGGTATTCCTGCTCGATGATGGCGGCCATCCGCCGCCAGCAGAATTGGTTGCGAACACGTTCGCGTCCCGCCGCCCCCAGCCGCTGCCGAGCCTCCCCATCCTGCAGTAATCCGATCACCGTACTGGCCACAGCCTGCGTGTCTCCCGCGGGGCAAATCCGGCCGGTGACGCCGTCGCGGATGACCTCGGGGGTACCGTCGAGGTCAAAGCCGACCGCCGGCACACCCGTTGCCAGGGCCTGGACCACCGTCCGCGGCAAGCCCTCGCGCAGCGAGAGATGGACGAGGACGTCCATCAAGGCCGTATAGCGACAGACCTCGGCGGGGGGGACCAGGCCCGCGAAGATGAAGCGGTCCGCGAGCCCCAGTTCGTCGGCGCGCGCGGCGATCTGCTCGCGCAGAACGCCATCGCCGACCAGCAGGAAGCGGACTTCAGGCACGGCAGCAGCGATCTGCGGGGCCGCCTCCAGTAGGTAGCTGTGGCCCTTGAGTTCGAAAAGGCGGGCGATCTTGCCGACGACAGGAGCCCCGGCGGGGATTCCGAGCTGACGCCGCAGCCCGGGGTCTGGGCGCGCCGTCAGAAAGGGGTCCATGTTCATGCCGCTGTAGACGACCCGGTACAGGCTCGCCGGCGCCACCCGTGCCGCGACGCACTGGTCGACCATGGCCTGGGCCACCGCCAGGATGCGGTCGCAGTGGCGCGCCGCCCAGCGCTCCGCCAGGATATAGGCGGCATTGACCCAACGCGACTGGTAGGGATGGAAGGCCTGACCATGCACGGTATGGACGACCAGCGGCACGCCCGCGTGCCGCGCCGCCACACGGGCCAGTATGCCCGCTTTCGACGAGTGTGTATGGACCACATCGAAGCGTTCGCGGAGGAACACGCGTTTCAGCTCTCGGTAGGCACGCAGGTCCTGCCACGGTCGGACCGAGCGCACCAGCGCCGGGATCTCCACGACCTCAAGCCCGGGAACGCTCTCCGCGGCCAGCAGGGCACCCTCGGGGCCCGGCGAGGGCCCGGTGACCAGGACGACGCGGTGGCCGCGCTCGACGTGGCCGCGTGCCGTCAGCAGGGTGTTCTCCTGCGCCCCACCCACGATCATCCGCGTGATCACGTGGCAGGTGTTCAGAGGACGTGTACCCACAACCGCATCTCCAGATGGCGCACCGGTAGCCCGCAGGCCTCGGGTTCCGGCCAACATAAGGGGTGGCACGGACCGCCGCAACCGCCACGGCCGGTCAGCCCGGGTGGGGCGCGCCCCAGTGCTCGGCGCCGGGCTGTTGCAGAGCCCGGTCCCGGCAGGCGGCGACAGTCTCCAGGGTCGGGGGGATGCGCCAGTCCGGCGCAATCTCCGCCAGGGGGACGAGAACGAACAGCCGCTGCGTCAAGCGCGGATGGGGGACGGTGAGCACGGCCGCAGCAAGCTGGCGTTCGCCGATCAGGAGCACGTCGAGGTCCAGCACGCGGGCGGCACGAGACGAGTGCGCGGCCGGCCGCCCCAAGGACCGCTCAGTCGCCTGGCAGAGCGCCAGGAGCCCCCGTGGCGAGCCGCCCCACTCCCCGGTGGCGACGGTGTTCAGGAACTCCGCGGTCCCGGTATCGCAGTCCACGGGCTGCGTCTGGTACAGGGGTGCCCGGCGCAGGTTGAGCACGCCGCCGCGCCGCAGGAGTTCCAAGGCCGCCGCGATCGCCTGGAGTGAGTCACCGACGTTGGCGCCGATCCCGATCGCAACCGGTATCACGCTAGGGCTCCGCTAATGGTTACTCCGCTTCTTTCATTGGGGCCGGCGCGAAACTATAGTACAACGGACCCGCGCTGTCGCGATGCCCGTGGCAGAGTCGGTCCAGGGGTAATGTCGACATGGCGTGCTGCGCGGCAGTTTCGGTATACTACCTCGCCTCAGGTCGACTCGGCGTGCCCCTGTTGGATGCATTACTCTCCGATTCGCGCGTCCGGCTATTGGGCGTGGGGACACAGCCGGATCGGCCTTGCGGGCGCTCGCGACGCCTCGAGTCTACCGCGGTGGGCGCGCTGGCGACGGTGCGTGGCCTGGTCGCGGACCGCCTGGTCTCGGTGAATGACGCCGCCTTCCTGGACCGTCTGCGTACCCTGCAGCCGGACGTCGTGGTGGTGGCGGCCTTTGGCCAGATCCTCAGACCGGCCTTGTTGGCTCTGCCGCGCTGCGGCTGTCTGAATGTCCACGCCAGCCTGTTGCCACGCCACCGCGGGGCCTCTCCGGTGAGCGCCGCGATCCTGGCTGACGATCGGCAGAGCGGCATCACCTTCATGCGCATGGATGCCGGACTCGACACCGGCGCGATCTGGCGCCAACTGAGCGAGAGCGTTCGCCCCGACGATACGACCGAGACGCTGGAGGCCCGCTTGAGTCAGCTTGCGGCCCGCGCCCTGGTGCCCTGTCTTGTGGAGGTGGCGGCGGCGTTGGTGCCCCAGCCGCAGCCTGCCGCCGGAGTCACCTACGCCCCTAAGCTGTCGAAGGAAGACGGCCGCATCGACTGGGCGCGCGGCGCCGCTCACATCGAGCGCCAGGTGCGCGCTATGACCCCGTGGCCCGGAGCCTACACGGTCCTCCCAGGACCCACGGGCCCGCGCCGTCTGCAAATCCTGGCCGCGGAGGTCACCGCGGCACCGCACTCCGGCCGTCCCGGAGACATTCTCCAAACCGATCCTGCCACCCTGATCGTCGCCTGCGGCGAGGCCAGTCTGCGACTCCTGCGCGTCAAAGCCGAGGGCCGCAGCGAGATGGCCGCGGCCACCTTCCGGCGCGGTCAGCGCTTGCCGCCAGGAACCCGTCTGGGAATCACGATGATGGAAGCCGAGGGATAAACCTGTACCCCCCATGAAACAGATATTGATCAACAGCGAGGACCTGCAGGTCAGTGTTGCCGTCGTCGAGAACGGCGAACTGGAGGACTTCCAGATCGAACGGACTGACCGCAGCCGACTGAGCGGTTCCATCTTCAAGGGGCGCATCCGCAACCTGGAGCCGTCATTGCAGGCGGCGTTCGTGGATATCGGCACCGAGAAGAATGCCTTTCTGCACTACTGGGATATGCTCCCAGCCACGCAGGACATGCTCGAGGGCGGCGGCGACGAGTCGTCGGGCCGACCGCCACGGCAAGCCGAAGAGGACGTCCCGGAGGAGGAGGCGGAAGAGGTCCCCGAGACGAGCGCCGATGCCACCCCGGCGGCGCCAGGGCTGCTCGGACGCCTGAAGCGACTGCTGCGCCTGCAGGGCGCCGCAGACGACGGCACCGCTGCCGCCCCGGCGGCGCCGGCGGCAACGGATGACCGGCCAGCCGGCGGGCGCCGACCGCGGCGCCGGCCGCGCCGGCCACGGCGGCCGACGTTCACCGTGGACGATATTCCGGAGTTGTTCAAGGTCGGTCAGGACGTGCCCGTCCAGGTCAGCAAAGGCCCGATCGGCAACAAGGGCGCCCGGGTGACGACCAACCTCAGCATCCCCGGCCGCTACCTGGTGCTGCTGCCCAACTCGACGCACGTCGGTGTCTCCAAGAAGGTCGAGAGTCGGGAGGAGCGTGACCGCCTGCGCCAGATCCTGGAGCGTCTGGACATCCCCGAAGGCATGGGGCTCATCTGTCGCACGGTCGGAGCGGGCCGTAACGAAGAGCAGTTCCGCGATGACCTATCGCTGTTGCTGGACCTCTGGCGCAAGCTCGAAGAGACCAACCGCACCACCCCTGCCCCCTGCTGCATCTACCAGGAACCCAGTCTTCCCGAACGCTCGCTCCGTGACCTGCTGACCGAAGACGTGGACGAGGTGGTCACCGACTCGAAGGAGGTCTTCGATCTGGCCAACAGCCTGGTCTCGAGGCTCAGCCGGGCCGAGCGCGTCAAGGTGCGGCTGTACCGCAATCCCAAACCGCTGCTGGAGCGCTACAACCTCTCCGAGCAGATCGAGCGCATCTTCCGGCGCCAGGCGCCGCTGCCCGGCGGCGGGCACATCGTCGTGGACGAGACCGAGGCCTTGGTGGCCATCGACGTGAACTCCGGCAAGAACCGCAGCGGTAAGGACCATCCCGAAACCATCCTGACCGCCAACCTCGAAGCCGTCCGCGAAGTGACCCGCCAACTGCGCCTGCGTAACGTCGGAGGCCTGATCGTCATCGACTTCATCGACATGCGCTCGAAGAAGGACCAGATGACCGTCTTCCACGCCCTCAAGGAGGCCCTGGCCAAGGATCGGGCGCGCACCAAAGTCTACCCCATCAGCCAACTCGGCCTGGTGGAAATGACGCGCCAGCGTGAAACCGAGAGCGTGCGCAGCACCGTCTACTGTCCCTGCCCCTACTGCAAGGGGCGTGGATTGGTCAAGACCGCCACCACCATGAGCGTCGAGATCCAGCGCCGCCTGCAGGAGATTCTGCAGCGCAATCGGCGCACGGCCCAACTGCGGGTGATGGTCCACCCGAGTATCCTCGAACGGCTGAAGAACGAGGACGCGGCGTTACTCGCCGGTCTCGAGGCTCAGTTCGGGGGCGAACTCACCTTCAGAGGCGATCCGGCCCTGCACATGGAGGAGTTCCGGATCATCAACGACGATACCGGCGCCGAACTCTGAGCGGGGGCAGGGCGACGCCGCGCTGGCGTCGCAAGCCACAGAAATGACAAGCCCGCCGCGGGTGCGCTCCCCTGACTCGGGGGAGGCGCCTGGGCGCGGCGGGCGGGCACACGGATCGGGAACTTACTCCTGCTCGACGATGACGATCTTCCCCTCGACGATCTCCAGCAGGGCGATATCGAGGTGGCTGCGCTCATCGTTCGGCATCGTCGGCACCAGAGGCCTGCCACCGTGCGCCAGTTCGGCAGCGCGCTTGGCGGCACCATTGATCAGAAAACGGACGTCTTTGACTTTCTTCCGGGCCAGGGCCAGGTATTCCTCGTTCAATGTCTGCCTCCGTCTTGCTGAGCTATCCGTTGCCACACGTGCAGGCCAGCACGCCGAGCGGCCCGCAGCAGAATGAAGAAACCCGCCAAAACCGCGTAATATAGTCCACCAACCGCGCCAGGTCAACCCCTGGTCTTGCCGGCGCCAGATCACGCCGGCAGCCGTTGGCGGGCGGCGGGCAGTTGCCGCTTCAGGGTATCCTGCAGGATGGCGAGTTTCTCGCGCAGCGAGTAGGGCGTATAGACGTAGTCCTGCTCGAACTGGAAGCCCAGCCGCGAGTCGCGCGTGGCCGCCTGCAGGGAGAGCTTGGTCCGCGCGATCTCCTGGCGCACGATCGTCGTCATCCGCGCCAGCAGCGCTGCAGCTTGCCGGCCGTCCGTCGCCGCGGCCTGCTGCAGACGCAGGTCCTCGAATTCAAGGATAGCGTGGTCGCTCTGGATCATGCGCTGCACGTGCTCGGCGATCACCACTTCGCGGACGGCGTGCTGCCGCTTGGCGGGCGGACTCTCCAGCGCCGCACTCCGGTAGAGCTTGAGCCCCGCCTCCATGAGGTCGGACGCCTGGCGCAGATAGCTCAGGAAGACTGGCAGCACCGCGGTATCCTCCCCAACCTCGACCCCCGACACGCCGCGGGCGTACTGCTCGGCCCGGTTCGTCTGGTTGCTGAAATCCGGGCAGAAGACCAGGTAGAAGACGGTGAAGGGCCATTGCGGCACGACGCTGCTCCCGAAGTAGCCCAGCCACTGACCGTGGTCGGTCCAGGAACGGGTGAAGGTCACCGTCCGCGCCGGGGGCTCCTCGAAGAACAGCGGATTCCCGACGGCGTTGTTGGTCCCCATGTGCGGGCCGGTGTCCGGCAGCAGACGGATGGCCTGGCTGAAGTAGTCCCAGGCCTTGAGGACCCGGTCTTTGCCGCCGCTGCCGAAATCGCGCGCCGCCAGGGCGCCGAGGATCTCGGCGAGCCCCGGCGCCGCTGTCCAGCAGGTCCAGGCCCGCAGTTCGGCGATGAAGCTGGGTTTGTAGCCGGTGCTCCAGCTCTCGAGGGTGCCGTCGATGCCGTACTTCGCCAGGGCCTGGTAGCGTTCGTACCACTGGTAGGGGAAAGGCAGGTAGGGGATGGTCCCGAACTGCCAGGTGGCAATGGTGTCAGCCTTGCTGTAGACCTTCATGCCCCGCCGGCGCGCCTCGGCGATCTGGGCTTCGGTGACCTCGGCCGGCCCGATTTGGTTCAGCGAGTAGTCGCGCAGGTAACCCCGCATGCCGTCCATCTCGAAGCCCTTGCCGTTCTCCCAGGTGAGCAGCGGGATGCTGTCGCCGGGCAGTTGCTGGATGAAGTAGCGCTTCATCTCGGTGTTCTGCGGCCGGAAGTCGATGTTGTACTCCCAGGGCAGAATCTCGATGGCGGGGTTCAGCCGGTGGCACTCCTCGGCCACGATGGCGACCGCCCGGCTCCAATTCCGCGCCCAGTCCTGGACGTACTCGCGGCTGGCCCCATGGCAGCCGCCCCACTGCTGGTACCAGAAGCCTTCGGTCAGCAGCACATAGCCTTGGATGTCGGGGAACACCGTCACGATCTCGCGCACCAGTCGGCGCAGGCCGGCCTCGCTCTCCGGGGTACCCAGATACTGGTAGATGATCGGCGTGTAGACCTTGACGCCGAAGCGGGCGGCACGGTCGATCAGGTCGCGCATGCGGGCCGGATCCTGCGGGCGCACCTTGTGCAGCAAGCGGGCATAGAACTCGGTCGAGGTGTCAGCCGTGGTGCGGTCGCCGTTCGGATTGGCGTACACCGAGGCGAAGATGGCGTCGAAGCCATCGTGGGCCAGATGCGAGAGGATCGCGTCCGGCCACTCCATCCAACCCAGCCAGGATTGGACCATCCGCGTCTCGTACAGGCTGTGCCGAACCGTCTGCAGGTCCGCGGGCAGAAAGGGCGCCTCGCGCAGGTTCAGCCGCGCTTCCAGATGATAGAGCCCGAACAGCGCGCCGCGTTCGTCGTAGCCGCACACCAGCAGCCGCTCCGGCGTGACCACGATCTCGTAGTCCTTCGCGCGCCGCAGCGTCGCGCCGCAGCCGGGCAACTGCTCCCGTGTCCCGACCACAATGGCGCGGCCCTGCCCGGCCCAATCCGCCAGCGAGTCCAGGCCTACCACCTCGACCTTGACCTGCATCGAGGTCGCCAGGTAGTCCGCGAAGTCCCGCACCGCGTGCTCCAGCACCGGCGAACTGCCCCGATCCCAGAGCAGCCGCCAATCGCGCTCGGGAATCGCCATCTCGCCGGCCTGCAGAGCGGCCTCCGGGTCCCGCCTGGCCACGTGCACCGGGTCCTCCGCCAGACGCTTGTGATAGGCGTAGGGAGCCTCCAGCGGCAGGACCCGTTCGACCTCGCGCGCAAAGGCGGCGGCACTCACGGTCTTCGTCGACATCGTCTGCTCCTTGGTGACGGCGGAACCCTGAGAACCGCCAGCCTGGGTGCCGGTGCGGCAGCAGCCGTCGACACGGCTCGCGGGGCGCTACTTCTTCGTGGCCGCGCGCCGGGGCTAGCGGGTCGGCACGCTGGCGGCGGTGCGGTACATGGCGAGGATCTTGGCCGGCGGGATCTCGGCGAGCAGGTTGTGGATGCCGCAGAAGATGTAGCCGGAGTCCTGGGCCATGACCTTGACCACCTCGGCGACCTCGCGCTCGACGTCGGCCACGGTGCCCAGCGGCAGCGTGGTCTGGGTGTTGACGCCGCCGCCCCACAGGGCGATGCGCTTGCGGCAGCGGTCCTTCCATTCGGTGTACGAGTGCCCGCCGGCGCTCCATTGCACCGGATTGAGGGCATCGAAGCCGGCATCGATGATGGCGTCGAGCAGGTCGTAGATGGCACCGCAGTTGTGCATGAAGGTGAAGACCTCGGGCGCGATGCGGTGGCAGGCGTCGTTGATGCGACGATAGGCCGGCGTGAACAGTTCGGCGAAGGTGTCCGGCGGCAGGATGGAGGCCTGCTGGGTGCCCTGGTCATCGGCGGTGAGCATGATGACGTCGACGTACGGGGCGATGGCCGGAAGCAGGAGTTCGGCCTGGGCGATGGCATGGTCGGCGACGATGCTGTGCAGTTCCTTGATGTAGCCGGGGTCGGTCATGCAGAGCATCGAGAAGGGGGCCATGCCGCCGCGGAAGCCGAGGCCGGAGTACAGCCCGGAGAACATGATGGCGCGGTCCGTGGCCGCGCGCGCCCGCCGGCAGTAGTCGGCCAGGGCCGCGACGCGTTCGGGGGTGAAGCGGTTGTTCTCGTGCCACTTGGCCAGCGCGACGAGGTCTTCTTTGGGCGGGTCGATGGTGAGGTCGAGCAGTTGGCCGGCGTGGGGCACGTTGAAGTTGAAGGAACTGGGCGGCATGAGGCTCTGGCCGTGCTGGAGGATGGAGCCGTCGGGCTGCGCCGCGAAGCTGGCCGGCGCCATGACCCGTGCCGGTAGCCTGCCGTTGAAGTCGTAGGGGTGCCAACGCTCGGGCTCCTCGAGCACGTTGGTGGCGCTGTCCGCGGCCACGAAGACGCAATCGCAGTCCAGGGCATCGAGGACGTCGGGGTCGGGCAGGGCCAGCATCTGGCCAGTGTCGAAGACGCGCGGCGGGCGGTAGGGCAACCCGAGGGCGCTGACCAGGCCTGGGTAGGCGAAGCAGCTCACACAGGTCGAGAGCATGGCGCCCAGATCCTTCGGAACCTGATCGGTCGGCTCGAAGCGCAGGGCTTTACGGACTCGTTCACGGCGTGTCATGCGTGTGCACCTCGGATGATGGGCGGGATCAACTCACGCTGGTCAGCAGCTCGCAAACAGCCATCACCGTAGCCCGCCGCGGCGGCGGATGCAACGCCCAACCCTCAGCCGGGGATGGGCAACTCGCGCGGCTGGCGTTTGTTGAAGGCACGCATCTCGGTGAAGCCGACTCGGCGCAGCAACTCGGCGGCGCGGCCGTAGTGGCGGACCAGCTCCGCGGGACGATGGGCATCGGCGTTGATCATGACCGGGATATGGCGCTGGTGGACCTGGCGCAACAGGTCCGCGTCCGGGTACGGCGCGGCGCAGGGTTTATCCCAGCCGGCGGTATTGAGTTCAACGGTCATGCCGGCGGCGGCGATGGCATCGAGGGCGGCGGCGATCTCGCGGGAGAGGTCGGCGGCCGGGTAGAAGCCGAACTTCTTGGGCAGGTCAAGGTGGCCGACGATGTCGCCCAGGCGGCACTCGGCCAACTCGCGGACGCGTTGCCAGTAGCCGCGGTAGAGCTGGTCGACCTCGGCCTGACTGAGGGGCTGCCAGTCGCTTGCCGACGTGTCAACCGGGAAGCGCTCGACCGCGTGGACCGAGGCGATGATGTAATCGAGGTCGAGGCTGGCCAGGACCGTCTGCAGTTGCCGCCAGGTCTCGGGGAAGTAGTCCGCCTCGACACCGCGACGCACGGGCAACGGGGCGTCGACCGCGGCGGCGCGCAGGTCAGCCAGGCAGTCCGTCAGCGCCCGGCCATTGCGCGGCATGGACCACTCATGGGCGTTGCTGTCGTCGTACGGGGTAAGCACGAAGTGGTCACTGAGGCCAAACTCCAGCAGGCCGGCCGCGGCGGCGCCGGCGATCATCTCGGCGATGCCGGTGCGACCGTCGCTCCAAGTGCTGTGGCAATGGTAGCTGACAAACGACATGGCCCGAGACTATAGTGGGGCTGCGCACGGCCGCCAAGCAGAGGACACAGAGTTATGCAGGCCCCCGGCAGCGAACGCTTTGAGATCGTCGACGACGCGGACCGCGTAATCGGTACGGCCTGGCGCCACGAATGCCATGGCAATCCGGCCCTGGCGCATCGTACAGCCCACGTCGTGGTACGCTCCGGCGACGGCCGCGTGCTGCTGCAGAAACGCAGCGCCGCCAAGGATATCCAACCCGGGCGCTGGGACACGGCCGTGGGCGGACACCTGCATCTGGGCGAGAGCTACGAACAGGCCGCCCGCCGCGAAATGGCCGAGGAAATCGGTCTCGACGGCGCCCTGCCGCTCGCGTGGCTGTTTGACACGCGCATCCGCAACCCCATCGAGTCGGAACACGTGCGCGTCTTCGGCCTTACCCACGACGGACCCTTCGTACCGCAGGCCGCCGAGATCGACGAACTGCGCTTCTGGACCACCACGGAGATCGAGCAGGCGCTGGGCACCGCGGCCTTCACGCCGAACCTGGAAGTGGAGATCGGCGAGTTGCGCCAGCGCGGCCTGCTGTAGCACCGCCGGGACCGCCGAGCGTCGGCTCGGCTCTTACCCGCTGGGACCGCCGAGCGTCGGCTCGGCCCTGACCGCCGGGACCGCCGAGCGTCGGCTCGGCCCTGACCGCCGGGACCGCCGAGCGTCGGCTCGGCTCCGGCCGCTCCCTGGGGACGACGGCATCACGCCAGGGCCAGGTGCAGGACGCGCATCATCGCGGGAGAGCAGAAGCGGGCCGCCTCGAGAACATTGGCGCGTTGCAGGCGGCGGCCATGGTAGGCCGCGGCCGGCTCGGCCGCCAACACCAGCGCCGAAACCCGGCAGCCCAGCAGGGCGGCAAGCACGGTCTCGGCCACGATGCCGTGGCCCAACATGTCGGCGCCGTTGCGGCGCGCCGCCTCGGCTTCGGCAGGCGTGTCAAAGTGCGGGCCGGCGACGGCCTGGTAGACGCCGAGGCGGGGACTGATCCCCGCCAGAGCCGCAGCGTTGATGATCTGCGCGTTCAGCGGCTGTGAGAAGGCGTCGGTCATGTCGAGGAAGGGCTCGGCCAGGATCTCGAGGAAGCCGGCCGCCGGCGAGCCACCCGCGGCGTTGATATAGTCCGTAGCCGCCATCCAGGTGCCGCACTTGAGGTCCTCGCGCAACGTGCAGCCGGACTCGATAAGCACGACATCGCGGACTCCCACCAAGGCCGCGGCCACCACCGGCAGCAGGGCTTCCGGCAGGCCGCCGCCCTCGAAGCCGTAGCGGTGACCGTGACCGACCAGGAGCTGGGTCGAGCCGACCGTGCCGAGCAGCAGTCGCAGCGGCGCGCCGGCGGACGAGGGCCCGGGCGCGGCCAGGCCCAGATCGTCGAGGGCGGCGCTGCCCAGCACCTCGTCGAACAGGCCCTCGGGCTCGAAGCCCGCTCCCAGTTGCACGAAAGCGCGCGGCGCCGCCCAGCCGGGGAAGTGGCTGGGCAAGGCCGCGGCCGCGTGTCTGACGCGCTGGGCGATGGTATTCATGGGCAACGGCCTGATCCGATTCGGCGGTGGCGTGCTGAGCGCGTCGGGCGGATCCGGCGCGAGCCCAAGGTAAAGCATGACCGCCGCCTCGTCAACGCCGCGCGCGCCGGGCCGTCCGCGGTGGTATGTTCTGCCGCCACGAGCACAGACCAGACAGCAGCTTCCGGCAAGGCCGTCAGCAGCGGGGACGCACGATGATTCGTTCAGACCAGATTCTGAAGACGGTGGGCATGATCCAGCATGAGAATCTGGACGTCCGCACCATTACCATGGGCATCAACCTGCTGGACTGCCACCACCCCAGCGTCGACGTCTGCTGCCGCAAGATCGTGGCCAAGATCGAGCGCTGTGCCGGCGCCCTGGTGGATATCTGTGGCGCGGTGAGCACGGAGTACGGGCTGCCCATCGTCAACAAGCGTCTGGCCGTGAGTCCGGTGGCGGACATCGCGGCCGGACACGACCGCGATGGCTTCGTGGCCGTGGCCAAGGCCCTCGACCAGGCCGCACGTTCGGTTCGCGTCGACTTCGTCGGTGGCTACAGCGCCCAGGTGCAGAAAGGCGCCAGCGCCGCTGACGAAGTGCTGATCGAGACCCTCCCCGCGGCCTTGCTGAGCACCACCAAACTCTGCGCCAGCATCAATGTGGCCAGCAGTCGCGCCGGGATCAACATGGACGTCGTCGGCCGTCTCGGACATATCCTCCTGGAGATGGCAGCCGGGAGCGCGGCGCAGGACGGCTTCGCCTGCGCCAAACTGGTCATTTTCGCCAATCAACCCGAGGACAACCCCTTCATGGCCGGCGCCTACCATGGCCACGGCGAGCCGGAGACGGTACTGAATGTCGGGGTCAGCGGCCCCGGCGTGGTGGCACGGGCCCTGGAGCGCCTGATCGCCCGCGAGGGGGCGGAAAACCTCGACCTGGACGATCTGGCCGAGGAGATCAAGCAGACCAGTTGTCGGGTGACGCGCTGCGGTGAACTCATCGGCCGCGAGGTGGCGCGGCGCATGCAGACGCGGTTTGGGGTGGTGGATCTCTCCCTGGCACCGACACCCAAGGTCGGCGACAGCGTCGGCGAGATCCTGCAGATCCTGGGCCTGGATGCGATCGGCGCGCCGGGCTCCACGGCCTGTGTCGCCCTGCTCAACGACGCCGTCAAGAAGGGCGGCGCCTTCGCCTCGCAGAACGTCGGCGGCCTCAGCGGCGCCTTCATTCCGGTCTGCGAGGACGCCGTCCTCAGCGCCGCCGTCGAACGCGGTGAACTGAGCCTCGAGAAGCTCGAGGCGATGACTGCGGTATGCTCGGTGGGGCTGGACATGGTGGCCCTGCCCGGAGACACGCCGGCCGAGACCCTGTCGGCGCTGATTGCCGACGAGATGGCCATCGGCGTCATCAACCGCAAGACTACCGCCGTCCGCTTCATCCCCGTACCCAACAAGAAGGCTGGCGAGCGGGTCGTCTTCGGCGGGCTGTTCGGTCAGAGCACCATTCTGTCGGTGCCGAACGTCGGCAAGTCGGCGCGGTTCATCCGCTTCGGCGGCCGCATCCCGGCGCCCATTCACAGCCTGAACAACTGATGCGTAACTGCCAGACACAACCTGGCGACGCGGCTCAGGGCGCCGGCCGCCCCAGCAGCTCGGCGCAGGCCGCGCGTGAGCGCGCCAGCACGTCGTCGTGCAGACTGGCACCATAGGCATCCATCGTGACTACGGCTGGAAACTCCTCCACGCGCAGCTCCCACATCGCCTCGGGCGCGCCAAAGCGCTCCAGCAGATGGACGCCGCGGACCTCCCGGATGGCGTCTGCCAGAACCTGGGCCGCACCGCCCACGGCATGCAGGTACAGGCAGCCAAACTCCTGGCAGGCCCGGCGTGTCGCCGCGCCCATGCCGCCCTTGCCGATGATCCCCCGAATGCCGTAGCGCGAGATCAGGGCGGCCATGTACGGCTCTTCACGGCTGGACGTGGTCGGTCCCGCGGCGGTGACGCGCCAACCGGAACCCTGGCGCACGACCACCGGGCCGCAATGGTAGATCACCGCGTGGCGCAGATCGCAGGGGCAGGTCCCGCCGCCGGCCAGGTAGTGATGCACGGCGTCGCGGGCCGTGAACAGCGTCCCCGAGAGCAGCACCCGCTCACCCACCATCACCTGGCTCACCGCGGCCGCATCCAGAGGCAGCGTCAGCCGTTTGGGCTCTGACATTCCGGTCTCCGCAACGCGCTCAGGGCGCCTTCGGGACTCCCGGCTCGCCAGCCGCGGCGCCGGACTTCCCCGCATCCTTCCCGGTGGCGGGCGGCTCCTCGAAGTGGTAGACGTCCTCACCGGGAAGGCACATCCCAAATTTCTCGCGCGCCACCCGCTCGATGGCCCGGTAGTCCGTGCGCAGCTCGCGGAGTTCACGATTCAGGCGCTCGATCTCCTGCGCCTGTCGTTCGAAACTGGTGCGCAGCAGCCCGATCGACTCGCGGGTGGCCCCGTTCTCCAGATAGACCGGACCCAGCCAGAGGGCGCCGGCGCCGCACAGCGCCAGGCAAACCAGCAGCAACCCGATCACGATGGTGCTTGTCTTCATGCGGCTCACTCCCGCCTGGCGGGGCTAGTTCAGGGTCACATCGATCCGGATGTACGAGCTCTGCACCTGGTTGCGGATGGTGTCCACGGCGATCAGAACCAGCGGCAAACGCGAGCCGCTCCGGGTTCCAGCCAGCGCGCGTCCCAGCGCCTCTACTGACATCGTCTCCACGCCTGCCGCCTGCGCGATAAGGTCGCCGCGACGCACCATGTCGCCCCAGCGGACCTTGCGCGTCGCGAACTCACTGTCCGGGAAAACCTCGGTGATCACCAGCCCCTGAATCGTACCCGCCAGACCCAGGGCGCGACGGAGGCCCGGGGTCAGGGGCTGCACGCGGATCCCCAGGCGTTGCCGCACCAGGACCGCGGCGGACATCTCTTCCACGGCCACGTTCAAGGTCTGGCCATCTGCCCGCTCGACACAGGCCACGTCACCGGCCGCCAGCCGCCACAGGCCCCGCCCTACCTCCAAGGCCCGCGTCGTACGCTCGCCGTTGAGGGCCACGATCTGATCCCCGGCACGCAGCCCGGCGCGCGCCGCCGGACTGCCGTCCCAGACCTGCTCAACCCGCACCGTCGGCCCCGCCGCGGTCATCGCCGTCGCAAAACTGAACCCGCAGTAACCGCTCGAGAAGCGGGGGGGCGTCAGCCAGGACGCCAACACCGCCTCGATGCGCCGCAGCGGAATGGCGAAGCCGATACCTTCCGCATCCTTGCGGATCGATACGTTCATCCCGATCAACTCCCCATCCAGGTTGACTAAGGGCCCGCCGCTGTTGCCGGGGTTGATGGCCGCATCGGTCTGCAGAATGTCATCGAAGGCCACCTCGCCCTCCCGGTAACTGCGATTGCGAGCACTGAGCACGCCCGTCGAGACACTGTTCTCCAAACCGAAGGGGTTGCCCACCGTCACCACCGTCTCGCCCAGCAACAGGTCGTCCGGCAGAGCGAAGGCGAGCGCCACCAGGCTTTGGCCCGAGAGGTCGCCCGTGAGCTGCAGCAGGCAGAGATCGCTGTCCACGTTGTAGGCGACCGGCTGCGCTGGGAAACGGTCCCCGTCCAACAGGCGGACCATGATGTTCGAGGCCCGCTGCACAACGTGGTAGTTCGTCAGGATCAGGCCATGGCTGTCGACGATGATGCCGCTGCCGACAGACGTGGACTCCGCCAGCCGGTCGGCCTGCAGGGCAAAGAAACGCTCAAACTCCACGGCAAAGGGATCCGACACCCGGATCACGGCCTGGGTGCTGATGTTGACCACGCTCGGCAGCGCCGCCTCCACCGCGCCTACGACCGGCGTGCGCCGCAACGCCGAGGCCTCCCGGCCCGCCAGCAGCCCGCGGCTGCAACACAGCGCCGCCACGACCAGAAAGAACCTTGGATACCCCCTTGACATTCGCAATCTTTTATGCTTACTTAAAGTAGTTAGATACTGAACTCCGAGGGCAGCAATATGCGGTGCAACACGGACTCCGTAACTAGCCTGCTGCAGCGCCTCCAGGCTTGGTATGAACCCCTGCGTCAGCGCGTTCGCGGCGCCTGCACCTATGCCGACCTTTGTGAAAATAGCGACACGGGTGGGGAGTGTCAATGCAGTGAACGGTTTTTGCAGATCCTCTGGAACGAGCAGCGCCTGACGCCCGTGCTGCGCACCGTCGACGGCCTTCCGCTCGAGGTCATCAGCCCGGGCGTCTGGAACGTTGAGGGTGGTCCCGATTTCCGCAACGCGGTCGTGCGCCTCGGTGGCCGACTGTGCCGCGGTGCCGTCGAGGTCCATGGTCAGGCGGCGGACTGGTTCCGGCATGGTCACGAGCAAAACCCCGCCTACGGCGACGTCATCCTGCACGTGGTCTGGCGTGCGGGCGAACGCCGGTCCGGCCCTGAACTGCCCTGCCTGGAACTGCGCACCCACCTCGACGCCCCCCTCCGTGACCTTTTTGAGGAACTGCAGGCGACTGTCTACCCCTATGCCCGCCAGGTCTCTCCCGGGGTCTGCGCCATGCGCTGGGCGCTGACCGACGACGAGACCGTTCGGCACCTCCTGCGCACGGCGGCCCTGGCCCGTTTCGAGGATAAGACCCTCCGCCTGCAGCGCCACGCCGTGGCCGTCGGCTCGGCCCAGGCCGCCTATGAGGCCCTCTTCGAGGCGCTCGGCTACAAGGCCAACCGCATACCCTTCCGGGCCCTGGCCCGCCAGGTCCCCCTGCAGCGCCTCCGGCACCTGCCCGATGACCCGGCGCGGGAGGCGATCCTCTTCGGTGCCGCCGGCCTGCTCCCCGACCCCAGCACCACCGCCGTGCTTCCAGAGTGGTCCGAGCGCGTGCGTGATCTCTGGGACCGCTGGTGGACCGCGGGCGGTGTGGTGCTCGGCCTGGCCTGGCAGCGCGGCGGCGCCCGCCCCCTCAACAGCCCGCACCGCCGTCTGGCCGCCGGCAGCGCCTGGTTGCGCACCTCCGCCCTCGATCCGGAACAGTGGATCCTGGCCATTGCCGCCCAGACGCCGAGCCCCACCGCCCTGCTCGCCGAACTGCGGGCGCAACTGAACGTGGCCAGTCCCTGGGAGCCCATCAAGGACTGCACCGTCCGCCTGCAGCGGCCAGCCCGGCTGATCGGGAAGGACCGCGCCGATGATATCCTGGCCAATGTGCTCCTGCCGTTCCTCAACGCCCTGGCCGCCCGCCGCGGCGACGAGGCGCTCTCACACCTGGCCCGCAGCGCCTTCCTGGAGATGCCGCGCCTGCAAGGCAACCGCGTCATCCAGGAGGCCGCTCACCGCTTCCTCGTCCCGCCCAGCCGTCTGCACAGCCTGGTCCGCGGCGCCGCCGACCAGCAGGGACTGATGGAGCTTTACCGCTGCTTCTGCGTCGCCCTGAGCAACGACTGCAGTCACTGCCCATTCACCCACGAGGCGGCCGTTTGACCGGAGGGGCTCGCGACAATACAGTGTGAGCTGGGCTGGATCTGCCCGCAGTTCCCGGTCGGCCCGGATAACGTACCTGGATGACGAGATGAAATACGCCGTTCTCGGGGACATTCACGCCAACCTGGAAGCGCTGACCGCAGTCCTCGAGAAGGCCCGAGAACTCGGCGTGGATGGATATCTGTGCATTGGCGACATCGTTGGCTACAACGCCAACCCCCGCGAATGCCTGGAGATCATGCGCCTGCTCAACTGCGAAGTGGTCACCAAGGGCAACCACGATGAGCAGGCCAGCTCAGAAATGGAGTTGGTAGGCTTCAACCCGCAGGCCGCCCGCGCCATCGAATGGACCCGGCGCCAACTCAGCGAGGAACAGCGCGTCTGGATGGCGGGGCTCCCCTACCGCCAAACCATCGGCGCGCGCATGACGCTCGTGCACGCCACGCTCGACATGCCGCACATGTGGGGCTACGTCTTCGATAAGTACAGCGCCGAGGTCTGCCTCGGTTACCAGTTCACCCAGATCTGCTTCTTCGGCCACACCCATGTCCCCCTGGCCTTTGAAAAGTACGGTACGGTCGTCGGCGGGCCTTACGAGGAGGTCCGGGTCCAGGCGAACCACAAGTATCTGATCAACGTGGGCAGTGTCGGCCAACCGCGGGACGGCGACCCGCGGGCCGCGTTTGTGACCTACGTGCCCGACGAGCATCTGGTGCAGTTGCACCGGGTCGAGTACGACATCCACGCGGCCCAGGGCAAGATCATCGCGGCCGGCCTGCCCGACCGCTTGGCGCAACGGCTCGGCGTGGGCCGTTGAGAACTGCCGCTCGAGACTGGCTGCCGGCCCGGCAGCGGTCCTCCGTCTGCACGCCGAGCAGGTTCCCGTGAACATCCTGATCGTCAAACCCAGCAGCCTTGGCGACATCGTGCACACGCTGCCGGCGGTCCACCTGATCCGCCAGCACGACCCCGACGCCGTGATCGTCTGGGTCGTCAACGACGCCCTCACCGGCTTGGTCTCGCTCTACTCCGGCGTCGACGAGGTCATCCCCTTCCGTCGCCAGCGCTGGGCGCGGATCCACCACTGGCCTGAGGTCTGGGGCTTCCTGACCGATCTGCGGCAGCACCGTTTCGATCTGGCCATTGACTTCCAGGGCCTGCTGCGCAGCGGCCTGATCGCCTTCGCCAGCGGGGCGCCACGCCGGATCGGGTTCCAGAATGCCCGCGAGGGGGCCGGCATGTTCTACACCGAACGCATCCCGCTCCCGGCCAACCTGCATCACGCCTTGGACCGTAATGTGTTCCTGGTGCAGTCGGCCCTCGGCTTGGCAACCGCGGCCACCATGCCCGAGTTGGGGCGACCGCACGACAGTGTCAAGGAGGCGCGGCGCCTGCTGCGGCAGTTCCATCTCGACGGCGCCGCCCCCGTTCTGGCGGTCGCGCCCGGAGCGCGCTGGCCGAGCAAGCGTTGGCCGCCCCGTTTCTTCGCGGCTGTCCTGGACCACTTACAGCAGGCGCTCCCCGACCTGCGGTGCTGGATTCTGGGCAGTCCAGACGAGGCTCAGGCCGCCGCCGCCGTCGCCCAGGAATGTACACGCTGTCGCCCTGTCAGCCTGGTCGGGATGACGGACCTTGGCACGCTGGTGGAGCTGCTGCGCTGTTCCGACGCGCTCCTGACCAACGACAGCGGCCCCATGCACATCGCCGCTGCTCTCACCCTCCCGACCGTGGCCTTCTTTGGCGCGACGGACCCCGATCTCACCGGCCCGCATGGCGAACTGCACACCGTCTTTCGGACCACCTGTACCCTGAAACCGTGTTTCGCGCGTGACTGTCCGCAGGCCAACCGGCCGTGTTCCGATGGCACCTCTGCCGCCCGCGTGGCCGAGGCCCTCGCGGCCGCCCTGGCGGCGGCCCGCGAACGCCACCGCCGCACGGCGGTCGCCGGCCTGGAAGAGGAGACGTGACGATGCTGTCGGAGCCCGGCCCCAAGATCCCACGCCTGCTCTGGTGCGGACTGGTGGCATTGGCCATCTCCAGCGCGCAGGCGCAACTCAGCGTCTCCCTGAAGACGGACCGCAAGCACTACCTGCGCTATGAACCCATCGAGATCACCGTGCACCTGCGCAACTACAGTGGCAATACCCTGATCTTCGGGGACGAGGAGGGCGCCAACCGCGGCTACCTGCGCTTCATCGTCGAACGGCCGCAGGGCCAGGAGATGCGCCCGACGGGTCGCGGCGTCAATCCGGTGACAGACCTCATCCTTGGGGCCGGCGAGAGCCGGCAGATCGCCTTGAACCTGAACCACTTCTTCGACCTGCGGGCCGAGGGCTCCTACGTGGTCACCGCGCAGATCGGCCACCAGCGCTTACCCAGCGACTTCCGCTCGCAACCCATCAGCATCGATGTTCGCGAGGGGGTTCCGGTGATCACCCGTAACCTCGGCCTGCCCCAGGTCGACGGCGGCGCGGAGATCAAGGCCCTGACCGCTTCACTGCTGCTCTTCCATGACGGGGAAGGGTGGCAGTACTGCCTGCGTGCCGAGACCGACGACGTGGTGCTGGGCACCGTCCGTCTCGGCCCCCAGATCGCGGGCTCGCAGCCCCAGATGGACGCCGATGCGGCCAGCGATGTCCATGTGCTCGTGCAAGTGCAGTCGCGTCTCTTCCTCTATGCCGTCTACGGCATCTCGGATACCGGCATCCGCCTGCGCCAGCAACGCTACTACAAGCCGGACGAGTACGGCCCGCGCCTGACCCAGGCACCCGGCTACCTGAAGGTCGTGGGTGGCAGCGTGGCCCAGGAGGGGGTCGACCTGCAGTCCAAGGCGCCCGCCACCGTGCCCGCCAGCGACGGGACGCCGCGTACGGCCTTACCGGAACCCGGCGCCAACGCTGCCACCCCGCCGGAGCCGGAGCCCGCGACACCGTCCCCGCCGACCGACGACCAGCCCCGCCCGGTGCGCGCCGAGCCTTGACCGAAACCAGTCTCGTCAGGCCAGCGGCGCGCGCCGGCGCCGCGGTCCCGCCGCGCCGGCCACGACAACGAACAGGAGCATGATGCTTGGCGAAGCCACCAGCGACCTGACGGCCACCAGCATCCTGCTCCAGGACCCTGATGGCCGCATTCTGCCGGGAACCCCCGTCGACCCGGCACACCTCCAGGTCAGCATCCCGGGCTGCACTCTGGTCTCCGTCCTCGGGCAGGGCGGCATGGGGGTCGTCTTCCTGGCTCGTCAGGAACGCCTGGACCGCTTCGTCGCGGTCAAGATGCTGGCCACCGACGCCGGACGTGATGCCATCTACCTGGCCCGCCTGGAGCGCGAAGCCCAGACCCTGGCGACCCTCAGTCACCCCAACATCGTGGGCTGCCACGACATCCTCTCGACCGAACAGGGCACCTTCCTGATCATGCAGTTCGTGCCGGGGCAGCTCTCGGTCCGCGACCTGCTGCTGCGCTTCGGCAAGCTGCCGGAAGTCGTCGTCGCGCGCATTGCCCTCGACACTGCCCGCGGCCTGGCCTATGCCCACAAGAAGGGCATCTGCCACCGTGACGTCAAGCCTGATAACCTGCTCGTCTACCGCGAGGACTCGTCCCCCCCGCACGCCGCCGAGGATGTGTTCCGCGCCGCCAATGCCCGCGTCATGATCTGCGACTTCGGCATCGCCCGTGAAGCGGTGCCCGCGGAGGGCGGCCTGGACAGCGTCCTCGGAAGTCCGGCCTACATGGCCCCGGAGCAGGCCTTCGACCGCGGCCATATCGACTTCCGTGCCGACATCTACGCTCTCGGCAGCACCCTCTACCAGTTGCTCACTGGCAAACGGCCCTTTGTCGGCAGTGTCGGCATCGAGACCGTGCGTCTGAAGCTGGCCGCCGACCTCCCTGACCCGCGCACCACCGGCACCACGGCCAGTGACGAGTGCGTCCATATCCTCAAGTGCATGGGGCAGCGGGACCCGCAGGAGCGCTACGCCTCCTATGTCGACCTGCTTGCCGACCTGGAGAGCTGGTTCCATCAGCAGCAGCGTACCCAACACCGCCGGATCCTCGGACGCTACCCGCCAGCTTTCTGGAAAGGCCTGGTGGCCGGCGCTTCGGCCGTGCTGCTGATCGGCGGCGTGGTGGCAGCCGTGAAGCTCCGCGACATCTTCGAGCCGCTGCCGCCCTCGTGTGCCGCCACCCTCGGCTACTGGAGCGGCGACCGCTCCTCCTGGCGCGTGACGGAGCCCGATGCCGAAACCCATGGCCCATCGCTGCTCGGCCTCTCTCCCGACGCTCCCCTCGAGCTCAGGCAGAGCCTGGAACCGAACAGCCGGGCTCGCTTCAAAGTCCGCGTTCCTGGCCCCGGACAGGTCCGCTGTGCCTTGCGCCAGGAGGGCCGCGAGCGCTGGTGGTTGCGCTGGCAACGCCGCAATGGCTCCAGTGTCTTCGCCTCCGAGGCCGACGGCCGCGATATCCCGCTGGTCGAGATCCCGGACCGTAAGTCGCTGGATTGGCTCTCCGTGGATCTGCGCGTTCGCGAGCGCGAGATCGACCTCCTCATCGACGGGAAGCTGCGCGGGATCGCCCCGCTCAAAGAAGCGCTCGGGAAAGCCCATCTGGTGATCGAGATCCGCGAAGGCAGTCTCGCCCAGTTCACCGATATCTGGATCACCGACCTGCACTGAGGCCAGCGCCAAAAGAACGCGGCGCACGGCCTGCTGCCAGGCCGTGCGCCGCAAGATCACTCGCGAAGCGGGCGGTCCGGCGGGCGCCGGGCAGGCGCCGCTTCCGGACCGCGGTTACCGTCAACGGGCGCCGCGGATGGACGCCTGCGCCGCCGCCAAGCGCGCGATCGGCACGCGGTACGGCGAGCAACTGACATAGTTCAGGCCCGTCTTGTAGCAGAACTCGACCGAGGCCGGATCGCCGCCCTGCTCGCCGCAGATGCCAACCTTCAGGTCCGGACGCGTCGCCCGGCCCTTCTCGACCGACATCTTGATGAGCTGGCCGACACCGTCCTGATCGATGGTCTGGAAGGGGTCCGCCGCCAACAGCTTCTTGTCCAGATAGTCGTTCATGAAGCCGCCGATGTCGTCACGGCTGAAACCGAAGGTCATCTGGGTCAGATCGTTGGTGCCGAAACTGAAGAACTGACTGCTCTTCGCCATGCGGTCGGAAAGCAGCGCCGCCCGCGGGATCTCGATCATGGTCCCGTACTTGTACTCGAGCGTTGCCAGACCGCAGGCCTTCAGGGTCTCGGCATGGATGCGGTCCACGCTCTTCTTCGTGATGTCCAGTTCCGAGACATCGCAGGTCACAGGCACCATGATCTCCGGGTGGACATGCTTGCCAGCCTTGATGAGCTCGGCCGCAGCCTCGAAGATGGCGCGCACCTGCATGTCGGTCACTTCCGGGTAGGTCACGCCCAGACGCACGCCACGGTGACCCATCATCGGGTTGGACTCGTGCAGGGCCTCACCGCGCTTGGCGACCTCGGCGGGCTCGATGCCCAGTGCCTTCGCCAGCTCGGCCTGCTTCTCCTTGCCCTGCGGGACGAACTCGTGCAGGGGCGGGTCCAGCAGGCGGAAGGTGACCGGCAGCCCCTCCATGGCCTCCATCGTCGCCTTGATGTCCTTCTTGACGAACGGGTAGAGCTCGGCCAGCGCCGCCGTGCGCTCGGCCGCGGTGTTGGAGAGGATCATCTTGCGCAGGAAGAACAGGGGCTGGTCCGCCCCTTCGCCGTAGAACATGTGCTCGGTGCGGAAGAGGCCGATACCTTCGGCGCCGTAGGCGCGGGCAATCTTCGCATCCGCCGGGGTGTCGGCATTGGTGCGCACGCCCATCTTGCGGAAGGAGTCGGCCATGGTCATGAACTGCTGGAAGCGTGGGTTCTCGGTGGCGTCCATCATCGGCATGGGCCCCACGTAGACGTAGCCCTTGCTGCCGTTCATGGTGACCACATCGCCCTCGCTGAGAACGAGGTTCGACCCGGCAATCTTGGCCTTCTTGGCCTTGGCGTCGACATGCAGCCCGCCAGCGCCGACGATGCAGCACTTGCCCCAGCCGCGCGCTACCAGCGCCGCGTGCGAGGTCATGCCGCCGCGGGCAGTCAGAATGCCCACCGCCGCCCGCATGCCTTCCACATCCTCGGGATTCGTCTCCTCGCGCAGCAGGATGACCTTCTTGCCCGCGCGGGTCTGGGCCACGGCGTCCTCCGCCGTGAAGACGATGCCACCACAGGCCGCGCCCGGGCCGGCCGGCAAACCTTTGACGATCGGCTGGGCGGTCTTCTCAGCCTTCGGATCCACGATCGGGTGCAGCAACTCGTCAAGCTGCACCGGCTCAACACGCATCACCGCGGTCTTTTCGTTGATCAGCTTCTCGGCCAGCATATCCATGGCCATGTTCAGCGCCGCCGTCCCGGTACGCTTGCCGACGCGGCACTGCAGCATCCAGAGCTTCATATCCTGGATGGTGAACTCGATGTCCAGCATATCGGTGAAGTGCGTTTCCAGCTTGGTGCGGATGCCGTCGAGCTGCGCATAGGTCGCGGGCATCGCTTCCTGCATGCTGCGCAGGTGCCGGTTCTGCTCGTTCTTGGTGTCGTCGTTGAGCGGGCTCGGTGTGCGGATGCCGGCCACCACGTCCTCGCCCTGCGCGTTCACCAGCCACTCACCGTAGAACTTGTTGTCGCCGGTTGCCGGATCGCGGGTGAAGGCCACGCCGGTAGCCGAGGTTTCGCCCATGTTACCGAAGACCATCGCCTGCACGTTCACCGCCGTGCCCCACTCGTCCGGGATGCCCTCAATGCGGCGATACGAAATGGCCTTCTTGCCGTTCCAGCTCTTGAACACGGCCGCGATGCCGCCCCACAACTGCTGCATGGGGTCGTCCGGGAAAGGCTTGCCAAGGTGCTTCAGTACCAGACCCTTGAAATCGTCAGCCAAGGCTTTGAGATCGTCGGCGCTGAGCTCGGTGTCAGATTTGCAGCCGCGCTTGTGCTTGTAGGCGTCCAGCACTTCGTCCATAATCTTGCGGATGCCCTTCCCCTCGGACGGCTCCAACCCCTCAGCCTTCTCCATGACGACGTCGGCGTACATCATGATCAGCCGGCGATAGGAGTCCCACACAAAGCGCGGGTTGTTCGTCTTCCTGATCATGCCGGGAATCGTCGCCGGCGACAAACCCACGTTCAATACCGTGTCCATCATTCCGGGCATCGACTTGCGCGCTCCGGAACGGCAGGATACCAGCAGCGGATTCTCGGCATCGCCATACTTCATGCCCATCACCGCCTCGACCCCCTTGAGGGCCGCCGGCACCTGCGTGTTAAGCTCGGCGGGAAGCGTGCAACCACCCGCATAGTAGGCGGTACAACACTCCGTCGAAATGGTGAAACCGGCCGGCACCGGGATGCCCAGCAGGCACATCTCTGCCAGGTTGGCGCCCTTGCCGCCCAACAGGTTCTTCTGTGCAGCGCCACCGTCGGCCGCCGCGGCACTGAAAACGTAAACGTACTTCTGACCGCCCATCAGATGACCTCCTTGAACGGAATACCAACCGCTGCCGCACGTGCAGCAGTTCTCCTCAACGCCGACCGGCCCCAAGACGGCTCTACGCCTTCCGGCGCGCCACCCGAACCCTGGCCCTGACCCGATCCAGGTAACGCTTCCGGCGAGCACGTTTCACGACCTTGCTGTGTTGCTGGCTCATCGCGATTTGTCTCCGAACTAAGAACTTGGCGGCACGCCGGCACGCCGGGATAGGAAAGCGCCACACTATACAGGTGACTTGGACCCTTGTCGAATCGGACCGGCTTCCGGCCTGACGGGCGCACGGGTGCGCCATGCAGTTGATTCAGCGGGTGGCCATAGTTATATTGTCGGCCCCTGACTGCGAGAGTCCAGTTCCCCGTCTGTCGTGGTGGTCTGCCGGAGCCGAGTCATGGAGTTGCTCACCCAGGCATTGACGATCATGAGTGTCGGTATGACGCTCGTGTTCCTGTTCCTACTCGTCGTCATCGGCGGCATCGTCGCGACGGCCCGGCTCATCCGGCGCTATGAGGCGCGGCCGCCCAGCGCTCGGGCCGCCGCGGCGCCTGAACCGCAGCGGCTGGCGGCGGTGATCGCCGTCGCGCTGGCCGAGCACGAGACGAACGGCGGGTAACGATCCCCGAGGAGGCAACCGTGGCCCGAGTGCAGATTACTGAATTGGCGCTCCGCGACGCGCATCAGTCACTGTTCGCGACCCGTATGGTCACGGCCGATATGCTGCCCGTGGCGGCGCTCCTTGATCGCGCCGGCTTCTGGTCCCTCGAGACCTGGGGTGGAGCGACGTTCGACTCCTGCCTGCGCTACCTTAACGAGGACCCCTGGGAACGCATTCGGAAGCTCAAAGCCGCCATGCCGAAGACGCCCATGCAGATGCTCCTGCGCGGGCAGAACCTGCTCGGCTACCGGCACTACGCCGACGATGTGGTCGAGTCCTTCGTCGCGCGCGCCGCACACAGCGGCGTCGACGTCTTCCGGGTGTTCGACGCGCTGAATGATCCGCGCAACCTGCAAACCAGCATGCGCGCCGTGAAGCGGGCCGGCAAGCACGCCCAGGCCGCGATCAGCTACGCCGTGACGCCGGTACACACCCTCGACCTCTACGTCGGACTCGCGCGCGAACTGCGCGAGATGGGCGCGGATTCGCTGTGCATCAAGGATATGGCCGGTCTGCTCAAACCCTACGCCGCGTTTGCGCTGGTGCAGGCTCTGCGCCAGGCCACCGGGCTGCCCATCCAGGTCCACTCGCACGCCACGACCGGTATGTCCGTGGCCACTCTGGTCAAGGCCACCGAGGCCGGGGCGGAGCTGCTCGACACCACGATCTCATCGTTGGCCATGGGCACCAGTCACTCCCCCACCGAGACCCTGGTCGAGATCCTGCGCGGCACACCCTGCGACCCCGGCCTCGATCTGAAACTCCTGGTCGAGATCGCGGCCTACTTCCGGGAGGTGCGCCGCAAGTACAGCGCCTTCGAGTCGTCCTTCAGCGGCGCCGATACCCGCATCCTCGTGTCCCAGGTCCCGGGCGGCATGCTGTCCAATCTCGAGAGCCAACTCAAGGACATGAAACAGTCCGGCCAGCTCGACGCTGTACTCGCCGAGATCGCGGTGGTGCAGCAGGATTTCGGCTACCCACCCCTGGTCACGCCGACGTCGCAGATCGTCGGTACCCAGGCCGTTTTCAACGTCATCTTCGGCCGTTACGAGAAGCTCACCAGCGAATCCTGCGACCTCCTCGTCGGCAACTACGGCCGCACGCCGGCCAGCGTCAACCCGAATCTGCTCGCCAAGGCGTTGAAGCAGCTCAACCTAACGGCGCCCATCAGCGGACGCCCAGCCGACCTGCTCGTCAACGAACTCCCTAAGCTCGAGCAGGACCTGAAGACGGCGCTGGGCGTGGCCACCGTGTCGCCCGACGACGTGCTCACCTACGCCATGTTCCCGCAGGTCGCGGTGAAGTTCTTCGGCACTCGCGCCAAGGGCCCGGTGACTTTCGCGGCTGCCCCCGCCGCGCCAGCGGTCGCCGCGGTCGCCCCGCCCGCGGTCGCCCCCCGCCCGACCGTTGGCGGGGGCCAGGGTTCGTACGCCGTCACCGTGGGCGACAAGGACTACACCGTCCGCAGCGTGCCAGACCGGGCCGCCGGTACGCTGGCGCTCACCGTGGACGGGGTCACCTACACCGTCCGCGTCAAAGCTGCCGCCGGGGCCGTCCCGCCCGTGGCCGCCGCGGCGCCCACGGGCGTGGCGCATACCGTGCTGGCGCCGATGCCGGGCAGTATCGTCCGACTGCTCTGCGAGGAAGGCCAGCGCGTCGCGGCAGGTGACCCGATCGTGATCATGGAAGCCATGAAGATGCAGGTCGAGATCAAGGCCGCAGACAGCGGCAGGATTCGCTACCGGGCCAAGGCCGGCGATACGGTCGAAGGCGATACCGTGCTGGCCGAGATCAGCACTCAGGAGCGTGTGGGATGAGCAGGCACAGCCGGTTGCACCCCTGGCTCTGGTCGGGCATCGTGGTCGCGGCGCTGGTTCTGTTGGTGTCTGCGGCCGGAGCCGCGGAGGCCAGCCAGGCGGCTGCCAGCCAAGCCGCCCCCGACCAGATCTCGGTGAGTCAGTGCCTGCTGAGCGTAGTCAGGAACACCGGGATCTACGACTTCGCGACCGGCGACGGGTGGAAGCGCCTCGCCATGATCGCTATCGGCGGGGTGCTGATCTACCTGGGTGCCGGCAAGGGCTTCGAGCCCCTGCTGCTGGTGCCGATCGGCTTCGGCACCGTCCTGGTCAATGTGCCCTTCGCGGGCATGGGCAGCGAGCACGGCCTGCTCGGCCTCATCTACACCTACGGGATCGCCAACGAGTTCCTGCCGCTGGTCGTCTTCATGGGAATCGGGGCGCTGGCTGACTTCGGGCCGCTGCTGGCCAGTCCACGCACCGCCATCCTCGGCGCCGCGGCGCAGTTCGGCGTCTTCGGGACCCTGCTGGGTGTGGTGGCGCTGAACCTCATCCCCGGACTCCACTTCAACATCAAGGAAGCCTGCTCGATCGCAATCATCGGCGGCGCCGACGGCCCCACCTCCATCTACGTCGCTTCGAAGTTCGCGCCGCATCTGATGGGATCGATCGCCGTCGCGGCCTACTCCTACATGGCGCTGGTACCCCTCATCCAGCCCCCCATCATGAAGCTCCTGACCACGCCCGCGGAACGCCGCATCCGCATGCGCCAGGTGCGCCCGGTCAGCAAGCTCGAGAAGGCCATCTTCCCGCTGCTCGTGCTGGCCATGTGCATCCTGCTGCTCCCGGCCGCGGTGCCGCTCATGGGCTGTTTCGCCTTCGGTAATTTCGTCAAGGAATCCGGCTGCGTGGAGCGCATTACCAAGGCTCTGCAGAATGAGGTGATGAATACGGCGACCATCTTCCTCGGGCTGGGGGTAGGCATGCAGATGTCGGTCGAACGCTTTATGCAGATGACCACGCTGGGCATCATCGTCCTCGGCCTGCTCGCCTTTGCGCTGGGCACCGCCGGCGGCGTCCTCTTCGCCAAGTTGATGAACCTCTTCTGCCGGGAGAACCCGGTCAACCCGCTGATCGGCTCGGCCGGCGTCTCCGCCTTCCCCATGGCCGCCCGCGTCTCGAACCGACTGGGGCTCGAGGCGGATCCGCACAACTTCCTGCTGATGCATGCCCTGGGCGCCAACGTCGCCGGCCAGATCGGCTCCGTCGTCGCGGCGGGCATCATCCTGGCCATCTTCGGCGGCTGACCCATGCGACAACCCAACGAAAACTGGACCGAATTCGACTGGGAAGAGGCGCTGCGCGAGAGCGACACGATGGCGGAGCGCTACTTCCAGCTCCTCAAACGCTTCTCCGATCTCCCCAGCGGCGACGAGCTCATCGCCAAGCACATGGGCCCCGAGTTCGATCCCGCCATGCTGGATATGGACTCCGGGGCCGATGACGACCTCGCCGACTGGCCCGAAGATGACAGCTCGGGCCAGTGGCACGATGGGGACAACGATCTGGAACCCGGCGAGTCCGGCGAACCCACGGAGCAGGAGCAGACCCTCTACTACGAGACCGACCCGGTCTTCATTGCACTGCGGCAGAATGCCGTCGGCTGGTGCAACGTCTATGCCGCCATCCTGCCGCGAGAGGCCCGTGAGCGCGGCCTGAAGGTCCTCTACCACCTCGGTCGCTCCCTGGCCAACCTGGCCTACAGCATCGATGATGGCACCTACGAACAGCCCGCCGCCAGCATCGCCTTCGCCAAACGCAGCCTGGCCAGCCTCAACCTGGCCCTGCGCGAACTCGAACTGCTCATCCACGAACACCGCCGCCTGCACCAACTGCTCAAGACCATGCGCAAACACCTCATCGAGTGCGTCGACCGGGTGGTGGACCACCTGCAACGCTGCCGCAACCGCCAGAAGGGCAAAGGCGCCAGCGCCTAGACGGCGAGGTCGCGGCGGCTCTCCAGACCTGCCGCCTGGGGCCAGCTTTGGAGAGCTGCCCCTACTCCAGAATGGAGTGGACCCAGCAGGCAAGCGCAGTCGGCCGCATGGAGGTTCCTATGGCTGTACAGTTCGACGTCGAGGGGCTCGTCCGGGCGCTGCGTGGCCGCGCGGTCGGGGTCATCGCCACTCCCGCCGGCTGGCTGCCCGGCCTCGGGGCCCTCAATGATGTCCTGGTGCCGCGGGCCACGGTCAAGGCCATGCTCGCCCTCGAGCATGGCCTGCGTGGCGATCTGCAGGACGGCGCCCTCTTCGATACCTATACCGACGAGCGCACCGGCATCCCGGTCTACAGCTTCTATGGCGGCACCGGGCACACCTTCCCGCGCGCCGTGTTTAACGACCTCGACGTCATCGTCTTCCACGCCCAGGATGTCTCCAACCGCGCCTACACCTACCAGCAGACCCTCGCCGCCACCCTCATCGCGGCGGCGGAAACCGGCACGGACGTCATCGTTCTCGACCGCCCCGCCCCGCTCGCCTATCTCGGCAACCGCGGACCGCTGTGGACGCAGTTCTTTCCGGAGCCCATCCCGGTCATCCACGGCTTCACCCTCGGCGAACTCGGGCGCTGGCTGGTGCGGCACCGGAACCTGCCCGTCTGCTACGATGTGCTGCCCGTCCAGGGCTGGAACCGCGCCATGACCTGGCGCGAGACCGGACTGCCCTGGATCCCGCCCTCGCCCAACCTCCCGTTTGTGGACTCCGCGGTCTGCTACTCCTGCACCGGCATCATCCAGCACACCAACCTCTCCGAGGGTCGTGGCTGCTGCAAGCCCTTCGAGTACATCGGTGCGCCCTTCGTCCGCTCCGCCGCACTGGCCGACCGGCTCAACGCCGCCGCGCTGCCCGGCCTGGTCTGGCGTGAGGTCTACTTCCAACCCGCCTTCAATAAGTACCAGGGCCAGGTCTGTGCCGGGGTCCATCTGATGGTCCAGGACGAGCGCCAGGTCGACCCCCTGCGCACCCAACTGACCCTGCTCAAGGCCCTCGCCGAGATGCACCCCGACCAGTTCGAGCTCAAAGCGGGGTTCGGGCGCTGGCTGGAGGGCGGCGAGTGGACCGTGACGCGCCTTCTGGAGCTCTCCACCGAGGCCTTCCTCGCCGCCGCCGCGCCGCAGGCTGCTGCCTTTACCGCCAACCTGGCCCCGGATCTGCTCTATGCCAGGGTGGTTTTATAATAATATGGAATATACTGCAGTAGAATAAGTTGCATTGTAGTTCTGGATATTTTGTGGTTGCCTGCTATGGTGCTTGTCACTATGGCGATCAGCACCGAACCTACCGGGCAGGCAGTCCAGATC
>CAILUI010000007.1 GCA_903837355.1 uncultured Victivallales bacterium | reverse complement strand
TGCCCGCGACGAGCGCCGGCGCAACGCCGTGCCCCCCTATGCTCCATAGCGCGACCGCAAGGGGGCCTCGGGGGTGCCCAATGGCGATCGCAGACCCAGCCGTCGGCGCCCTCGCCGGTTTCTTAGAACCGCCCTGGCCTGCACCCCGTCGAGGTTGAACCCACGGCGTGTTGATGCTACCGTAGCCAGCGCTCGAGTGGATGCGTGCGCTTACGGTCCGGCCGCGGCGCCAGAGGCTTTGTGCAGGCGTAGCGATCCACATGCAAAGGAGACTGCCATGAGTCGGAAGATGATCCTGTTGGGTATCGCTCTGCTGGGACCGGCGCTGACTGCAGCGGACGTCGCCCCCGCGACGCGCAGCGTTGCCGACCTCAAGAGCTTCTACCAGACCCGCTGCGCGTCCTGCCATGGTGACGACGGCAGCGCCCGCTCCGCCACGGGCGCGAAGTTACGGGGCTCCGACTTCACCGACGCCAAGGCCATGCAGCGCAAGAATGACGAAGCCTTGGCCAAGACTATCCGCAAGGGCGTATTCTTCGGCTTCGCCATGCCCTCGTTCGGCAAGGATCTCAGCGAGGCGGAAATCGCGCTCTTGGTCAAGGATATCCTGCGCAAGGCCGAGAAGGGCCGCGCCATCAGTGGCAAGACGCCGTAACGGCCGCGGCAAGAAGCTCATCCTCCCGCAGCCCAAGCCGGAGCGGCACTGGGTTCTCCCAGCCTTTCCTGAAGGCGAATCCGGCGGTGATCCACAGTTCGCCGGGCCGGCGCTCGAAGGCGTAAGGGTAGCTCAACTGGCCACCCTGCTGACGGGCCAGGACCAGTGCTTGGGTCCAACTTCTCCCATCGTCTGCGGAGAGGGCTGCAGAGAGTTCCTCGCGATGCCAGGAGGCTGCGACCTCAGCGGCAGGGCCCGGCTGGCTCCTTGGCCAGGTGCCGCCCTCGGGGTGCAGACGGTTCCACACCAGGAGCAGGCGCCCGCTCTGCAGTCGCAGCAGGAAGCCGGGCGCCGAACTGGCGTCCAGCGCACTGGGCTGGATCGTGCGCCACGTGCGCCCACCGTCCTCCGAGAACGCCTGCCAGAAGCGCTCCAGGTTCGTCCGGATCAGCATCAGCAGGCGACCATCGCTCAACTCCGCCACGGTGGGCTCGATGGCGCCATCGTGATGCCCACGCCCGCCGAGGTCGATCAGGTTGCTGCGCTCCCACGAGTGCCCATGGTCAGCCGACGTAAACGAGCAGACCACCCAGCGGCCCGGCTGTGAAGCGAGGTGTTCCGCCACCACCACGAGTCGGCCGTTACGGAGGCGGATGAAGCCGAAGAAGTTGGCATTGTAGCCATCGAGGAGCGTCTGCCGGTCGACCCAGGTCTTGCCGCCGTCGAGACTGCGCACTGCCCGCAATTCCAAGTGGCAGTCGTCCTTGGCCTCGCCCGCCTCGTCATCCCACGAGAAGCGGTAGTTAGCCAGGTCGAGGTACACCATGACCAAGGCGCCATCCTGAGCCCGTACCAGGTAGAATGAGCCTGGCTCGCGCGGGTGCTGCCCATGGCACGCCGAGGCGACGTCCGACCAGGTCTGGCCCTCGTCCGCGCTCACCTGCAAGGCATCGGCAGTCGCACTCAACACGCGCCCATCAGGACCGTCGAGGAACGGGCCGCTGCGGTCCAGCGCGAGAGGCGTGCATAACGGGTGTACCCACCGCCCCTCAACCGCGGAATCCGGCTGCGCACTGACGCTGGAAGTTGCCTGCATGGACCCCTTCTCCTCTGTTCGTGACGGCGACCACGGGCAAGACTGCGCCCGCCCCGCCGGTCGGCGCCGCACCTCACGGATAGTGCTTGACCAGCGACACGGTGGCACGATACTGCGCCGGCGCCCCCGCGCCGAACGCGAACACGGCGGCGTTTCTCCCCGGTACCAGCGTCAGCGGCGCGCCCTGAGGCTGGACGGCCTCGGGAACCGCCTTGCCGCGCCGGTAGAGGCGGCCAGCGCCGACACCATCGTAGACCAGGCGGTCGCCGACCGACAGGGTAACCGGAAAGACCTGCCGTTTCCCGCCAACGCTCAGCTCCGGATCACGGAGCCCAGCACCGGTGGGCAGCGCGCGCACCGCATCGATGCAGCAGGAGACGGTCTGGTTGGCGGGGATCCCGTTATAGTAGATGAGCAGGTACTCGACGGCGGCCAGGTTGATCGACTCCGCGCCGGCAAGGTCGAACTGCACATAGCGCCATCCCGTGAAATCGACCACCGTGACCATATCAAACCAGCCGGCAGCCGGATCTCGGAGCTGCAGCTTGAAGACCTCGCCGCGGCCGTCGCCGTACAGCCAGAAGCCGATGCCTTGGTAAGCCGACAGATCGAGCGGCTTCAGGTAGCGACGCCCCCGCGCGGACCAGCCGCCGTTATCAGCCAAGGTGCTGGTTGCCGTATAGCGTGCGCTCCCGGTGCCGACCTTCACCCGTTCGGTACTGCGTTCGAGTTGCTGGGTCACCCCAGGTTTGGCGGCGAGACTCTTGTGCTGCGCATCATACACAAACTGCGCAAACTGGTTCTCCGGCGACTCCGCAAAGAAATCCAGGTCATCGAAACCCTCGAGGGTCAGGGCACTCGGGCTGTTGTACGCCGCGTCCGTGATTCCGGTCTCGTGAACCTCGATTTCGAGACCGAGGGCCGCGGAGGTGCCCTCGGGTCGACAGATTACCTCCCAGCGTTGCTCCGTGCCGTCGGCAGCAAGGACGGTACGCGGCAAACCATACTCGTCGTGCAGCAGGGCCCAGTTGACCTGCGCCGACGGCGTGCGGCCCGACAGCGGGGCGCCCGCCGCCACCAGCGTGACCTCGGCGCGGGCCTCGACGCCGCTGGGCCCAGTGCACGAGAAATGCAACTGGTTCATACCGGCTGCCAGCAGCGGCGGCGCCGCGCCCACGGTGAGCCGCTCGAGCAACGTCCCCCGCTCGTCGTAGACCCGGCAGTCGTCCGCGGCCTGCAGTTCGATGTAGTCGCCGCTGCGCAGCGTCGTCGGGATCTGCAGCGCCGCCCCGTTCAACTCAACCACCGGGTTACTGAGCTCGGCACGCAGGGTGCGCAGGACCCGCAGCGGGCTGAGGTAGATGGTGACCGTATCGTTGGGCGGTAGGTTGTTCAGGTAGAGGTTGACTTCGCTGACGTGGTGCGGGTCCAGGTGCGTGCGGAAAATGCCATGCTGGCTGAAGTACGGCCACTCGTAGTCATGGTAGCGGTCGGCGGCACGCTCGCGCAGGGGCAGTGCCACGTAGCGCCAGCCGCTGAAGTCGATGGTCACGTAGTGCTCCGCGTAGGCATGCATGTACTCGCGCGGTGTGACCAACTGCAGGTTGAGCACAGCGCCCTTGCCGTCCCCGTAGATCCAGACACCCAGCGCCTCGCCCGGCCCGATGTCGAGATAGGGTGCCTCGAAGCGCATGCCGGCCTGAGCCCAGGCCCCCTTGCCGGACGAGCGCTGGCTCGTCGCCGTGAAACAGAGGCTGGCGTCACCGACCTTGACCTGGGCAGTGGACCGGCTCAGGGCGTGCGTCACGTCAACGGCGTTGCGGCTCACGGTGAAGGCCTCGGGCCGCGCCGGGTCCGCCAGCACCATCGCCTCGGGGCTGTCGTAGGGCTGGACCGAGTACAGCGCCTCGAGCCGCAAGCGTACTGGCTGCGCACCGAAGCGGTTGGCGACGCTCCAGGCCGCCGAGCCATCGCCGGAGCCGGTGATCCGATGGGCCAGGTAGTCGGTGGGCAGGAGCTGCCAGTCGCCGCCGTCGGCCTGAAGCAGATGGAAGTCCTGGCGGGGCTGCCGGAGCTGCGCCTTGACGGACTCGGGGAAGTAGTTCGCCAGCCGCAGTCGCTCGTACCAGCCGGCCATGGTGATGTACTCCAGCAGGCGAGCATTCGCGGGCGCCGTCAGCGAGCCGGGCACCTGGGTCGAGGACGGCGCGTCGTAGGCCAGGTTCTTGCAGCAGAAATACTCCATCTCGTCAGGGGTCTCGGCGCGGTTTCCCGGACCGGCCCCAAGCACCACCCACCAGCCCAGTTGCGCCTGCAGCAATGCCCCCTGGCGATAGCCGGCGATGTCCGCGCAATGCATGTCGACAAAGCGCTTCCAGCCCCAGGTAGCGTGATCCCAGGCGCCGATGCGCGAGTGGTAGTACCAGCTCCAGTGGCCCCACTCGCTCGCCTCGACGACGGCTGGGCGCTGCAGGCGGCTGAAGATCGCGTCGCGCATGGTCTGGACCGCGTGCCGGTTGCCCATGCCCTCTGAGCCATCCATGTAGATCTGGTCGAACTCGCACTCGTTATAGACCCGCGCGATGGCCGCCGCGACCTCCCCAACCAGCGTCGTCCTCTCATCGGGGTAGAAGGCGATGTAGACCTGGCGCAGATGATCGACCGGACTGCCCTGCGCATGCGCTCCCGGCCTGGTCCCGAACGCCCCGCGAGTACACTTCAGGAACCCGTAGGGCGGCTGGTATGAGATGGCGGCGTACTGGATGATCTCTTCACCCATACGGATGGCATTGCCGCCCCCGGCGTAACTCCAGATGATGTCGTGCATTTGCGGGCGCTCGCTCGTCAGGATCGTCTCTGCTTTCTCGTCCATGGCGGCGGCCAGGGTGTACGACGCATCCGCGGCCAAACGTTTGTCCGGCACTGGCGTGACCCACGAGTCGTGCGGCTGAATGCAGCCGGTCAAGGTGTGCATGCCGGCCTTCATCCCGGCCGCGTGGACCTTACGCACCATCTCCTTCATCCCTGCCAGGCCACTGGGGAACAACTCGGGGGCAGGCTCGTAGTGTCCCAGCGACGCATACCAGCCGTCGTAGTGCATACAGGCAAAGCCGCCACGCTTGGCGAACTCGATCCAGCGGTCCGCCTCGCGCTCCGAGGGGGCGGCAAAGAGGTACGAACCCCGGTTCCCCTCAGCGTCCAAGGCCCAAGGACCGCCCAGCGCGGACTGCGGCAGACCCTCGGCCTTGACCAACTCCTGCAGGGCCGGCCGCAGGTCCGCGGGCGACGACACCACCAGGGCTGCTTTGGCGCCGACCAGCCCATACTCGGCCTGAGCTCCGGCCCGCGCCGCCGGGGGGGCGCCACCGAGGGTCACCTCGGTCTGCAGGTTCAGCTCGCGCAAGCAGACTGCCCAGTCGTCACCGACGGTGGCGCCAGAGGTAGGGAAGCTGTACGTGCCCTTGAGGACGGGCAAGGCGAGGAAGGTCACGGACTGCACGCCGTCGCCCTCCACGGCCAGGACCTCGAAGGTGAAATAGTGCGCTTTGGCACTGGCCGCGACCAACACGCTTTCGCCCCCTTTGCCGAAGCCGAAACGAAGCTTGCCGTCGGCATACGAGCAGGTCCTGGCGCTGACCGTCTTGCCGTTCCGGGTCAACGCGACCAGCGGCAGAGTGGTCGCGAGCAGATTCCGACCGCTGCCCTTGTCGACCAGGGCGTTGCAGCGCCCGCGCGCATCGATCTCCAGCCGCGCCACTGAGTTTTCCAGTACCGCCATCTGCTGGGCTCCTTCCGGCGCCGTGGGCGGAATGGACTCGTAGGCCACCGCCGCGGGCGCCATCCGCCGCGGTGACTCCGCCGCGAAGCTAGCCTGGACCTCCGCGGCAACCAAGGCTCGGTTGTAGACCTTCACCTCGTCGATCAAGCCCTGATGACAGGCCTGCAGCGGATACCAGCACCCGATCAGCAGATCGCCCCGGCAGCCGATCGGGTAGTCCCACGTCGCCGTCCCTGCTACCTGGCCGTTTACGTAGGTCACCACCTCGGGCCGCCGGAAGGTCGCTGCCAGGTGGTACCACGTGCCGACCTCAAAGGCGCTGACCAGCGGTGCCGAGCGTTCATCCCACAGCGCGCCCGACTCGGCCGCGCTGACGTCGGGCCGACCCAGGCGGAACGCGCAGGCGTTGTCGACCACAAAGAGCATGAACCCGCCCGGACTCCATTGCCCGCCCGTCAACAGGTTCGGGTAACGTCCGCTGCCCTGCCACAATACCCAGGCCTCGACCGTCAGCTCGTTGGCGCCATCGAGACCCCTCGGCGCGGGGATGGCGACGTACGACTCGACGCCCTTGAAATGTAGTGCCGTGCCAAAGGCGCCGCGCACCCATTCGGCCCCGTGCAGGGTGCCGTCATTGGCCTGGCCCGAACTGTCGCTGGCCACATCGCCCTGGCCGTCATCGAACGCCCAATGCCCGAGCAGGCCTGGCGGCCCGCTTGCCGCGTCCGCGGCGCCGGCCGGGAAGGCGCCCCCCAACGCCAGGACCGCAAGGCTGCCAACAGCCCACACCCACGTCCAGCGCCGCCGCCGTCGATCGTTGTCCACGTTGGTTCCTTCCGCAGCGGCCTATCGCCCCTGCCCTGATGCCGACCGCGGCGGGTAGGTGAGATCCAGAATGCACTTGCGCACTTCGACAGCACCCGCGAAGCCAGGTGTCGGTGCCAGGCGCCGCAAGCCGATGTGGTTCTCGCCAGTCACCAGACAGATAGTCGGTACGGCAAACTGCACGACCTCGTTCCAGCAACCGTGGTCGTAGTGGTTGTAGGTGGCACCGTTCGGGGTCAACGGCACGCCGTTGATGGAAATCTCGATATCGGTCAGGCGGTTGACGCCCATGAGGTCAAGAGTCAGCCGTGCGCTCGGAGCCATGGCGGCAGGACCCGGCTCCAGGCGGTCCGCGATCGTCAGGGGCTGAACCGCAAGGTCCTGCCCGGGCTGGAGCGCAAAGCGGCTCTGCCAGCGAGCGTAGTAGACCTGCGCGTCAGCAGGCCACATGGCGACGACGTACTGCTTGTCTTTGCCGGCCAGTGCCTCCGTAGTCGCCAGTTCGGTGAACGCCAGCGGGTCGCAGGGGCCGTCGGCGCAGGTGAAGTTGAACAGGCTCACGCCATCGGCACCGCTGCGGTAGTGGTTGGCCGCCACGGCACGCAGGTACGCCATCGAGGGTGGGCCGAAACCATCGTGAACCCCAGCGCCGGCATGGGTTCCAGTGCCGCCCGCACCAGACCCGGGGCACCAGTGCAACTGCCCTTCGACGCCGGGACAGACGACGCAGGCATGACGATGAGCCCGCTCAATCCACCAATCCGCCGGCGCGTCGGGGGTGTGGTCACCGACGCCGCCCAGCGTGATCTGGTCGAGCCAGCCTTCGGCCAGCCAGCGCTCCACGTCGAGCCCGCTGGCGATACACACCTGGGGGTCGTACTCGAAACGGGCACTCAGGGTCTTGCCCCGAGCACGCGTCAGCTCACGCAGACGCACGACCAATTCCGTGAGGAGCGGTGCTCCGGCGGCCTCGCGGCCGGCGACAAACCACGGCTTGAAGCGCGTGAAGTCGAGGTCGACGCCGTCGACGTCATAGCGCTCCAGGACCTCCTCAAGCTGAGCCACGCGGTAAGTGTGCACGTCAGGATGCGCGTAGTCGAGCTGACCGCTGGGGAGCAAGGCGTCGCGGTGGGCTTCGAACCAGGGCGACTGCAGTTCGGGGAAGTACCACGAGCCATCCGGAAGCCGGTAGGTATGGTGAGCGTCATTCATACGCAGGCTGAACTGGCAGACGATGCCATGCTCGCGGCAGGCCGTGCTGACGATCCGCAGGGGATCCGTGCCCAGGCGCTCAAGCCCCCGCAACGTTTCCCGCATACGCCAGACATGCAGTGTGTCGACCGCGGCCATCATCTCGCCGATGCGCGGCAGGAACGACGAGGTGTAGTTCACCACGTGCCCGCCCAGCGCGCAGAACTGGTAGTGCGTGACCGCCGTCCCCAGCACCGGCCCCAGCGTGGCCGCCAGCACATCCGCCGGCGACATGGGCGCCGGGTAGCGCATGTAGCTGGACCAGCCGTCGTCGTTGTAGATGAGGAGCTTCTTCGCCATGAGCGCGCTCTCCTGCAAGGTACTGCCGGCAGGCGTCACGCCGTGAATACCTGCCGCGGGTTGCTGACGAGCATGGTGCTGATGTCGGCCGCGCTGACCCCGGCAGCCGTAAGCATGGGGACAAACTGCCCGAGGAGGTAGTCGTAGCCGTGCCCCCGGTAGTGCTTCAACTGGAGTTTGCGGATGAGGTCCTGCGAGAGCGTGATCTGCCGCAGATGGCCGCGCTCGATCAGTTCCTGGACCCAGCGCGCCTTCTCGGGATCCTTGACTGCCACCAGCTTCTCGTACCAGTAGCCGATGCAGTCGATACCGAGGTAGACTCCGGTTTCGGCCGCGGCGAAAAGCCGCTCTTTTCCGCTGGGGTCCACGGCCAGGTGACCGATGACAATCTTCCCTGGTGGTACCCCGGCGCGGGTCAGGATCTCGATCTGAGCCAGGGCTAGTTCGCCGGCCCAGCAATGCGTCGAGATGGGCAGCCCGGTCTCCCGTTGGGCATAGGCGACGGCAGTGAAGACCTTGGTCTCCAGCGCACTCATCCTGCCGCGGCCATATTCGGTGGCGATCTCGGCCAGGATGCCGGGCCGGATCGCCGTGCCGTCGATGCCCTCACGAACGTCGCGGATCAGCCGCCGGGCAAGCTGATCGGCGGTTTCGCGCTGCACGTAGTCGGGATACGAACACTCCCGGTAGAACCCGGTCGAGGCGATGATGTTCACGCCGGTCTGCTCGGCCACCTCCTTCAGCCCGCGCACATCCTGGCCGAGGCCGACGCAGGTGAGATCCACCATGGTGGCGCCGCCGGCCGCCCGGAAGTAGCGCAACTCGTCAACCGCGACGGCGACCTCGTCCATACGAAGGTTGTAGTCGTTACCGTCGAAATCGGCATTCGCCAGGACATGCTCATGCATCTGGGTCACGCCGAGCTGCGTCAATGGAACCGCACCGCGTACCGTCATCACCGTCATCAGCGTCTCCTGCCCGCTACGCCTTAAGGCTGCCAGCTCGGCCACATGGCGGCGTGCCCCTTGGTCAGGGCGGTAAGCGGTCGCGCTCGGGAGCCATCCGCCTGGGCGACCCACACCTGGCGCACGCCGTCGCGGGTGCAGCCGAAAACCAGCCAGCGGCCGTCGGCGGATACCTTCGGGTGGTAGTGCCGCACCCCGTCCGCGGACGTTGATAGGGTCTCCGTCTTGCCGGCCAGCGAGACCCGCATCAACTCGATGGCAGCGCCGACCTTGGCCGTGTAGTAGACCCACTGACTGTCGGGGGACCAGCACGGCGTGTCGCTGCTCCCCTCATGGTAGTCAGGCACATCGAGGAAGAGCGTCACGCCTTCGTACCCACCGCGATCCGCCAGCTTACGCAGGCCGGTGCCGTCGCGCGCCACCAGGTGCGGGTGGCAGTTATAGTGCTCGCCGCTCAGGAACTCGACCCACTGACCGTCCGGCGACCAGGTGGGGCAGAAGCAGAACGGGTGGCCGGTCTCGACCTTCCTCGCGTTCCGGCCATCGGCCTCGGCCAGGTAGACCTGATAGCCCTGGTGGTAAGCGATGCGCGTGCCGTCCGGCGCGGCGCTGAAACCGTACGCAAAGCCTGCCTGCTGCGAGAGATCCTGCTTGCCGGTGCCGTCGAGGTTCATGCTGTAGGGCTTGGACTCGCCGTTGATCAGGGCTTGGAAGCCCAGACGCCGCGGGTCGTTCGGCCAGAAGAAGAGGCCGGTGTTGTAGCAACTCACGCGCTCGACCGCAGTCAGGTTCGTGGCCTGGCCGCTGGCGAGGTCCAGCCGCCAACAGTCGACCAGCCAGCCGTCGGGAACCATGCGGAAGGTCTTGTGCTCCTCCTCCCACGCGGCGTTCTCGGTACTCTCCCAGCCGCTGAGCACGATGGCCTGGGTACCGTCCGGCGACCAGCCGACGAACTGGCTCCAGGTGTTGGGCTGGGTGGCAAGCTGCTGCGCCACCTCGCGACGCCCGGTGCCGTCGGCCTGCACCACGCAGGCACGCATGGTGAAGACGTTCGCCGCGCGGCCACCCGGCACATCGGTACGCATCTCCGTGTAGCCGATCAGGCGTGCCGGGACCTCCTGTCCACTGCTCATGGCGGCTCCTCCAAACCAGAACACGGCGGCGGCGACGGACACGCGTTGCACCCACACCCACGGCCGCCGGCACCGCGCTGGTTTCTGCTTGCCCCACAGCATGTGCGGTCCTCCTTCTCGCCCCGCCGCGCGGGTTACGGCGCGGCGGCCTCCTGCCAGCGCAGCTTGGCGGCGCCCAACACGGTGCCCGTGGCGTAGGCGGTGTCAACCAGGGCAATCTGGTGCTCGGCCAGGGCCTGAATCTCGGCGCTCTGCGCGTCCGCCAGCTTGGCCTGGGCGATGAGCACATCGTTGGAGGTGTTGATGCCCAGTTCATACTGCCGACGCTCGGCCTCAAGCAGACGCTGGGCGAGCAGGACACTCTGCCGGTTAGCCAGGATGCGCTGCCAGGCGGCCTCGAGATTGTCGCAGGCCATCAGGACCTCCTGCTCGATGAGCGCCTCGCTCTCCGCCTTGGTGCGCAGCTTCTGCTGGCGACTCAGCAGCGCCTGCCGCAGACGGCTCTCGGCGGCACCGTTTCCAAGCGGCACCAGGAGGCTGATGCCGGCCCGGTGGTCGGCAAAACGGCGACTGTCGAGGAGGTCGTAGGACTCACGGCGACTATCGCCCAGGCCGTTGACATTGTAGGCGTAGTCCAACATGACCAGGGGCAGCAGTTGGTTGCGGAGGTACTCGACCGTGCTATCACTTTGCGCCAACTCCAGCTCGAGTTCGAGCAGTTCCATGCGGTTCCGTGAAGCCTGTGCCATGAGGCTGGCCGCGTCGAACCGGTAGTGCGCCGGGTCGGGCTCCGTTCCCGGCACGATGACGGTCGCCGAGTCCTGCGGCAGGTCGGCACGGTGGATGGCCTGCTTGAGTTCCCGCTGGCGGTCGCGAACCGTGACTTCGGCGGTGATGATCCCCTCCAGTCGGCTGGCCAGTGCGGACTCCGCACGCAGGACTTCGACCGACGAGCGTTCACCCGCGTCCACCAGCCGCCGGGCGGTCTCCAGTTGGCTCTGCGCCAGGTCGTAATCCTGCCGGCGTACCTGCAGAACGCAGCGGCTGGCATAGAGCCGCCAGTAGACACGGTCCACCGCGGCCAGGACACGGATGATCTCCAGGCGCGTGGAGGTCTGGGCGATCTGCTGGCCATAGACGGCCAACCGGATGGCGTGCGTGTTCGTCCGCCGCCCCGCATTGCGCAGCAACGGCTGGCTGAAAGAGACGCTCGCTGACGAGTCGTAGGCCGGGTCGAGCCCGTTGTCACCGGCAAAGCTGTGGGTGCGGGCGTCGGCCAGGTTGAAGTTCAGCGTGCCACCGGTGCGCAGGGGCATCGAGACCCCGGTCTTGGACTCGAGCCGGTGCGCCTGGGTGCCGGTCTCGGTCGTGACCGGGGTGTCGGTCTCGGAGTAGGCAACACTGCTCTGGAACACGGCCTCGAAGCGCGCTTCCTCCTCGCTGATCTGGTCGCTGGCAATGGCCGGACCCACGAGGACGGACTGGATGCGCAGATTATTCGTGATCGCCGCCGCCCGGCACTCCTCGATGGTCAAGGTCAACTCCGCCGGTGGGGGACCCGCCGGCGCTGCCGTCGGCGCCGGGACGGGCGTGGCCTCGGCCCGCGGGATCGCCGCTGGGTCCATCGGCTCCACCGTGCGCAGGTCGAAGGACGCCGCCGGCATCTTGACAAAGGTCGCGCGGTACCAGGTACAGCCGCCCAATGCCAGCGCCACAACCAGGAGGGCAGCCGGAAACCAGGGGCGAACGCAAGCGGGTCTACTCATGACGCAGAGCCTCGATAGGGTCAAGATTGGCGGCCTTGATGGCGGGGAACATACCGAAGCCGATGCCCACAGCCGCCGAAAAACCCAACGACATGCCGATGGCCCAAAGCGGGATGCGGGTGTGGTCCAGCATGGGGTTGATGGCACTGATGGCGTAGCTCAGGCCATGGCCGCAGGCAACCCCCACCAACCCGCCCAGGAAGCAGAGCATCAGCGCTTCGACCAGGAACTGCGTCAGGATGGCGGTACGCGTGGCGCCGACCGCCTTGCGCAGGCCGATCTCGCGGGTGCGCTCCGAGACCGATACCAGCATGATGTTCATGATGCCGATGCCCCCCACCAGCAGAGACACGCAGACGATCCCGGTCGCCACCAGGGTGATCATCATCGACATGTCGTTGAACTTCTTGATCTCGGTCTGCAGGGTCGTGATCTTGAAGGTGTCCGGATCGCCCGGCAACAGCCCTTGCGCCTGCCGCATGTAGAAGCTCAGTTCTGCCTGGGCGTCCTCCGACAGCTTGGTGTCGCGGCTGATCGCAATGAGGTGCATCCAGCGCGGCTGGATGCGGACGTGCGTCCCGAGGGGGACGAAGACCTCGAAATCCTCGCCGCCGATCATCTCGCCAATCATGCTCATGGCCGGCATGGGGGAGACCACGCCCACGATGTTGAAGCGGCGCCCCTCGAGCAGCAGGCTCTGGCCGATGCAGTCGCGTTTCAGCCCCAGGCGGTCCCGCAGGTCAGGGTTGATCAGACACACGGGCCAAGCGTGCTCTTCGTCCACGACGGTGAAGGCCCGCCCGAGCAGCACCGGCCGGTTTTCGACCCGGTGCCAGTCGGGCTGGATGCCATTGACGCGGACGTTCTCGACGGTCCGCTCGCCGGCGCGGATGGTCTGGCGCCCACCATTGCTGACCAGGGTAAAGGCCGCCAGGCTGGGACAGTGCTCGAGGACGTGCTCGAACTGCTCGGGCGTGAGCCGCAATCGCCAGGCGGCGGCCCCCTTCAGCCGGCCCGTCTGCGGGACCACGGTCCAGGCGTACAGCTTGTTGGTACCGAAGGACTCCAGGTCGCTGAGCACTTTGTTCTTGAGCCCGGACAAAGCCGCGATCACGCTGGTCACTGAAGCCACGCCGATGACGATGCCCAGGGTGGTCAGCATCGACCGCATCTTGTTGCCCCAGATCTGGGTCATGGCCAGCAGGACGTACTGCACGAACAGGAATAGGATGCGGCTGATCCAGCCCATCAGCCCGCCTCCGGCGCCGCGCTGGACTCATGGACGATCCGCCGCGCATTGGCTTCGTCGGAGAAGATTCGCCCATCGCGCATGTGCACGATTCGCAGGGCATGCCGGGCGACCTCCTCGTCGTGGGTGACCATAATCACCGTCTGGCCATGCCGATGCAGGCTCTCGAACAGGGCCATGATCTCGCGGCTGGTGCGCGAGTCGAGGTTGCCGGTGGGCTCGTCCGCCAGCAGGATGCTGGGATCGCAGATCAGCGCCCGCGCGATGGCGACACGCTGTTTCTGGCCCCCGGAGAGCTGCGTGGGTCGATGCGCGACCCGGTCCGCCAGTCCGACCCGCTCGAGGGCGGCCAAGGCACGCCGGCGCCGCTGCCGCCAGGGCAGGCGCGAGTAGACCAGCGGCATCTCGACGTTCTTCAGCGCCGACAACCGCCCCAGCAGCTCGAACGACTGGAAGACGAAGCCGATCCGTTCATTGCGGGCCTGGGCCAAACGCCCCTCACTCATGCGCCCGGTGTCGTCGCCCCCCAGCAGGTACCGGCCGGACGTGGGACGGTCCAGACAACCCAGCACGTTCATCAGGGTACTCTTGCCGGAACCCGACTGGCCCATGACCGCGACGTACTCGTTCTCGCGCACGATCAGGTTGGCGCTGTCCAGCGCGTGGATGCGCTCGACCCCGACGCGGTATTCGCGGTGGATGTCCTCGAGCTGAATAACGATGCGGGCTTCAGGGCCGTCCACGCGCGTGCCCCTTCTGCCGTGGCGGGCTCGCCGGCGCCGCGGCCGGGCCGGCGGCGGTCTCGTCGGGGTCGCCCACCACCACCTCGCGGTCGTGCGCCAGGGTGTCGAGTACCTTGTACGGCCCGACCACCACCACCTCGCCGGCCGCCAGCCCGGCCACCACCTCGGTGCGGGTCATGTCGGCCGCACCGATGCGCACCGGCGTCACCAGCGTCTTCCCATTGCTGACCCGGTAGACCACGGTGGCGAAGGTCTTGTCGGCGTCCACCTCCGGCCGGTCCTTGCGGATGGCTTCAGGCAACTCATCGACCTTACGGCCAACCACGGCCTGGCTGGGAACCGTGAGCACGCCCTCATGGACTTTCGTACGGACGTCCAGGTTGGCCGTCAACCCAGAATACAGGACCACAGGGCTGCTCGCAATGCGAATCTCGGTGCGGTAGTAACGCGTGCCCCGGTTCGACATGCGGTGCATCAGGGCAATGATCTCGACCTCCCCGCGGATCTCCGCTTCGGGGTAGGCCTGCACGTGAATGTCAGCCGGCTGGCCCACCGCGACCTTGCCGATGTCGGCCTCATCGATCTCCGCCACAACAATCATCGACGCCAGATCGGCGACCTCCAGAATGACCGTCCCGGCGTTGTTCATGGTGCCGGTAACGACCATCTCACCGACCTGGGCATTGAGACTGGTCACCGTGCCGTCGATGGGGGCGGTGATGGTGGTGTAGCTCAGCGCCTCCTGGGCCTGCTCGATGTCGGCCTCCGCCGCATCGATCCGATAGCGCAGGACCCCCAGGCTGCCTTCGGCGGCCAGCACGCGATGCCGGGCTGCCTGCAGCCGCGCCTTGGCCTCGCGGCAAGCACTCTCGGCATCGTCAAACGCCGCCGGCGCGATGTCCTTGCTCGCCAGCAGGCCGGCCTTGCGCTGCAGGTCCCGCTCGAGCTGCTCCAGGCGGATCTCCTGCGCCTCAATGTCGGCCCGCAGGCCGGCCAGAGAGGCCTCGTCAACCTCCACCTGGGCAGACATGGCATCGCGGCCGGCCTTCGCCGCCCGCAGACGGCTGAGCAGGTCGCGGTCGTCCAGACGCAACAGCACCGAAGCGGGTACCGGCGGCGTGGCGTTGGGCCGGCCAGCGGTCACCGTATCGCCCTCCTTGACCGGCAACGCCGTGATCCGCGCCGAGACCTTGGCGCTGATCTTGACGCTCTTGCGCGGCTGCACCACGCCGGTGGCACTGATGCTTTCGGCCAGCGCCCCGGCGGCGACTGTCTCCACCCGCACCTTCAGGGCCGCCGGCGGTGCGTACTTCTTCTTGGCCACTCGCCAGGTGCCGTAGGCCGAACCGCCAACCAGCGTGGTCACAAGCAGCAGGATACCGAGAGTCTTGAGCCAGAACCGCACCGTGGTCTCTCCTGTCAGGCAACCGCGGACCGCGCGGCCGCCGCGGCACTCAGCGCCCAGGCGCCGCGGCGGCGTCGAGGTAGACGTACTTGTAGGGATGGTGGTCCAGGATGGTCGGGAACCACCCCTTGACCGTCGGCTGAATCAGCATGCTCCGGACATAGAAGTAAACCGGTGCGATGGGCATGTCCGCCAGCAGCAGCCCCTCCGCCTTGCCGAACAACCCCAGGCGCAACGCGCTGTCCGCCTCTCGCCCAGCCTGGGCGATCAGCTCGTCATAGGCCGGGCTCGACCACCCCGTGCGGTTGTTGCCGCCGTCGGTAATCCACATGTCGAGGAAGGTATTGGGGTCGTTGTAGTCGCCGATCCAACTGCCGCGAGCGATCTGGTAGTCTCCACGGCGGACGGTGTCGAGGTAGACCTTCCACTCCTGGTTGACCAGATGCACGTCCACGCCCAGGCCGGTTTTCCACATCTGCTGCACCGCCTCGGCGATGACGCGGTGCTGCTCACTGGTGTTGTAGAGCAGTTCCAGTGGTGGGAAGCCTTTGCCCTCGGGGAAACCGGCGGCAGCCAGCAGACGGCGGGCGGCGGGCAGGTCCGCCACGAAGGGCGCCGGCGCCGTATAGCCGCCGGTGTTGGGCGGCGTGTAGGTGAACGCCGGGGCCTGGCCGCCCTTGAGCACAAACTCCGTGAGCTGTTCACGTTCGATACTCATGGCCAGGGCGCAACGCACGCGGGCGTCGTTCAGCGGCTTGATGCGGGTGTTGAAGCGGTAGAAGTACGTCCCCATGTAGGGGTCGAAACGGATCCACTCGGGGTGCTCCCGCCGGTAACTCTCGATGCAGTGCAGGGGCACCGTCGAGGTCACGTGCAACGTGCCCTCTCGGAAGGCGCGCTCCTCGGTGTCGGCGCTGTCGATGGGCAGGAAACGGATCTCGTCCAAGCGTACCCGCGCCGCGTCCCAGTAACGCGGGTTACGACGCACCGACAACTCGCGGTTGAGGTCCCAGCGCGCCAGCATGAAGGGGCCATTGCCGACCCAGTTCTCAGGCTTGGTCCAGGCGGTATTACGCTGATCGCTGCGGCCGTGCTTCTCGATGGTGGCCGGGTGCACCGGCAACCACGAGGTGTGACTGAGCAACTGCAGGAAGTAGGGGGTGGCATGCTCCAGGGTCAGCACCAGGGTCCGCTCGTCCACGACCGCCGCACCGACCTGCCCGAAATCGGTGATCTCGCCGGTGTTGAAGGCTTTCGCATTGCGCAGCGGATAGAGCATGTAGGCGTACTCGGCGGCCAGCGCGGGAGACAGCATCCGCCGGAAGGAGAAGACGAAATCGGCAGCGCGGACGGGATCGCCGTTCGACCAGGCCGCATCGGCGCGCAGGTGGAAGGTATACGTGCAACCGTCGGCCGAGAGGTCCCAGCGCTCAGCAACGCCAGGCACGGGCGCCAAGGTCTGGGGATCCTCGGCAGCCAGACCCTCCAGCAACGCCGACAGGATGTTGTGCTCGGCCACGCCGGTGACCAGATGCGGATCCAGGCTCTTCGGCTCGGCGCCATTGCCGAGGCGAAGCACCTGGGCCGACGCCGACGCCGGGAGCGCCGCGGCGCCAGCCGCGGGCCTGGGCTTGCCGCAGCCGCAGGCCAGAAGGACCGAGGCGAGCAGGCCAAGCCCCAGAGCCAAGGCACGGCCGCGGCCGCAGCCAGGGAAACGCGCCGGGGACATCGTGCCCTGAGTCAACATGGGTATCACGCCCTCATGCGCTGCCGCGGCGGCCGGCCGAGGGTCCGCCGGACTTCACTGGTAGTCCAGGGACCAGGTGCCATCGCCGCCCAGCCTCGGATTACGCCCCCAGACCGCGAGCGCTGCCGGCGGGGCCCCGTGGGCGCTAAGATGGTCGAGCAGCGCGCCGTGCAACTCCCGCACCATCTCCGGATGGTCTTTCGCAACGTCCTTGGTGGCCAATGGATCGGTCAGCATCCGGTACAGCTCGGGCGGGCCGGCAGCGCCGACCGGCGCATAGCCCCACTCGTGGGTCGTGACAAACGGCGTCACGCTGCGGGCCGGCACCATTCCCGGCTCACTAACCACATGACAACCACTCACCACCACATCGCGGAAGCGCCCGCGACCTCGGCAGAGGACCGGGGCGAAGGAACGGCCGTGGAAGGGCTCGGGCGGGGTCACGCTGACCTCGGCCAACTCCAGCATGGTGGGCAGGATGTCGACGGGTTCCACCAGGATACTGAGACCCGTCCCCGACTTGACCCCGGGCGCCGCGATCAGCAATGGCACGTGGTTGATCTCCGGGTACAGCGGCCAGTAGCGGTTGTCCGCCGCGGAGAGATTCGACTTGCCCGTCCGTCCGTGCTCACCCAGGCTCATGCCGTGGTCGCTGGTCACGATCACGACCGTGTCCTCCCACATGCCCAGGTCATCCACCTTCTGCAACACCCGCCCGATGCTGCGGTCGACCAACTCGGCCTCGGCCGCGTAGTGGGCGCGCAGATTGCGCAACTCCGCCTCCGTGTAGGCGCTGCTGCAGCCGTAGTTGGGGTGCATCATCGGCGGCCCACGGTAGTCAGGGTCATAGCGGCGCACCAAGTACTCCGGGGCGTCCCAGGGCTCATGCGGATCGAAGAAGTCCACCCACAGGAAGAAGGGGTTCGCAGCACTGTTCTCCTCCAGCCAGTGGCAGGTCAGGTTGCCGGTTCGCGCCGCGAAGGTATCGGCCTCGCTGCGATAGCCGCGGTTCGTCCAGCGATGTACATCGACCAGGTTGAACCCCCGGAACTGCGGCGACACCCGCGTCTTGTCGGGATCCATGACCCGCTCAATGGGGTCGTTCAGGTGCAGCAGGGGCTTGTCGCCTTCCTGGCCGCGCGTCTGAAAGGCCGCGGTGAAGGCGGCATCGAAGCGTGCCCGAAAGAGGTGCGGGCAGTCGCAGATCAGTTGGGTGGCATAGCCCTGCGCGCCCAGCATCGCGGCCACGTGATTCTTACCGCTGAGATCCACCGGCTGCCAACCGTGAAAGGGCCAGCCGATGCGGCCGGAAGCCAGGTCGGTGCGGTGCGGTATAGTCGGGAAGCTGCCGGTGATCACCCCGTGGATCTCGGCAGCGTGGTCTGCCGCAAACCGGTTCAACTCGGGTGTCCGGACCGGCATGACCGCACTGCGGCCGCCCAGATTGTCGTAGCGGAAGGTGTCCGTGACCAGCAGGATGATGTTCTTCATGTCGCCCCAACCCGTCAGCACTGCAGCGCGACTCCCGTGACCATACGGCATTCGCCGCACAGTTTGAGCGTTAGATTAATCTAGCGCCGCCCAACCCGGTCCACAAACCGCGTTCACAGGGAGCCCGGCCTTGAAAGCCTCGCCCCAGGCGTCGACCCGCAGGCAATGCGCCCGCCGCGCAGTAGATTAGCCACCGCAAAGGGCCTGCAGCAGGTGCGCCTCGGTGGCGCGGCATGGCCGGGTGAGACGATGGCGATGTGCGAAGACTTTACGGCGCTGACGCCGGACGTGATGCTGGACGCGGTCGAGCAGGCGCTGGGGGCGCGCCTGACCGGCCTCGCCCAGCCGCACCATAGCTATATCAACCGCGTCTACGAAGTGCAGGCGGCCGGCGGGGAACGGCTGATCGCCAAGTTCTACCGACCTGGCCGCTGGAGCCGCGCCGCGGTGCAGGACGAGCACCAGTTCCTCCAAGAGTGTGCCGCGGAAGAGATTCCGGTGGTGGCGCCGCTGGCGCTCGCCGGCAGCACGCTGCACGAAACCAACGGCATCCTCTTCGCTCTCTTCCCAAAGCGCTGGGGGCGTGCTTTCGAGGCCACCAGCGAAGAAGACTGGCGGCGCCTGGGGCGCATCCTGTCGCGGCTGCATATCATCGGCGCCCGGCACGACGCGCCGCAACGCCTGGTGATGCACCCGGCTGCTTCAACGACGGCAGACTTGGCACAACTGCGCGCCGCCGACGTCGTGGCCGCCCGCCAGCGGGCCGACTTCTTCCAGATCGGCACCGAGATCCTGGAACTCATCACGGAACCCTTTGCGGACGTGCCGCTGCAGCGCATCCACGGTGACTGCCACCGCCAGAACATCCTCGAACGACCGGGCGAAGGCCTGCTGCTGATCGACTTCGATGACATGGTGATGGGGCCTCCGGTGCAGGACCTCTGGATGCTGCTCCCGGACCATATGGAACGCAGTCGGCGCGAGATTCAGTTGATCGTGGAGGGCTACGAGACCTTCCAGGACTTTGACGACGCGACGCTGCGCCTGATCGAGCCGCTGCGCGCCATGCGAATGCTGTATTTCCTGGCCTGGTGCAGCCGGCAAGCGCAGGATCCGAACTTCGCGCTGAAGTTCCCCGACTGGCAGACGGATGCTTTCTGGCGCCAACAGGTCAGCGACCTGCGGCGCCAACTAGAGGTGCTGCGGGGACGCGGCTGAGACGATCCCGGAGAACGGCGGCGGTCTACGCCCGAGCCGGACGAGACAGATGCTGGAGTTACAGAACCCCTTTCCGCCGAACGTCAGGACCCTTGGCGTGTTCGCGCCAGCGGGCATTCCCGACGCGGCGCGCTACGAGCGTGGGTTGGCCCGCCTACGTGCGTGGGGCCTGGAACTCGTCCTCGCCTGTCCGCAGCAACCGGAGCGCTTCCTGTCAGCGCCGGATGCGCAACGCGCCGCGGCCCTGAACAGCCTGGTGTGTGACCCGCGGATCGACCTGCTGCTGGCAGCGCGCGGCGGCTACGGCTGCGGGCGCCTCCTGGACCGGGTGGACTTCCAGGCACTGCAGCGGCGCGGCCTCACGCTGGTTGGCTACAGCGACATCACCGCGCTGCACATCGTGGCCTTCGCTCGAGGCGCGCGCGTGCACGTGGCCGGGCCGATGGTCTGCAGCGCTCTGGCCCGACACCCCGCGGATGACGGTGAAGCGCGCGCACTGGCGGTCGTGCTGGAATCGCTGCGCCAGGTGCTGGCGGGCGAACCGATCACGGTCAGCGCGGCCCTGCAGACGCTGCGCGCCGGCACCGCGACGGGTCCCCTGCTGCCGGCCAATCTGTCGGTATTGACCAGTCTGGTCGGGACGCCATTCAGCCCCGACCTGACCGGCGTGATTCTGGTGCTTGAGGACGTCGGCGAGGCGGCCTATCGGGTGGACCGCTATCTGAATCAACTGGCCCAGGCCGGCTGCCTGCGCCAACTCGCCGGCCTGGTCTATGGGCAGTTCACCGAGGGCGACGATGCCCACTGGCTGCCCGACGTCCTGGCGGACTTCGCGCCGCAGATACCGGGCCCGGTGGTGAGCGGACTGGAGTTTGGGCATGGCTTCCCCTCCCTCAGCCTGCCGGTCGGGCGCCCCTGTCAACTGACCGCAACCGCGAGCGGCGCGCGGCTCGAGATCGCCGCCGCGGCGCCCCCGTAACCCTCTGGAGAGACGGACATGAAACCGGCAGTATACGCTTGGGCGGTCGCGGCTCTGGTGGTGGTCTGCGGCGAGGTCGTCGGTGCCGCCAGCGCGGTGCCAGACGGCTGGGGCACCCTGTTCCAGGAGGACTTCAAGATGGGTACCGAGGGCTGGCGGTTCACCGAGTCCGGGGCCTGGGAGGCGCGTGACGGCGCCCTGCACGTCCGCGCCGGTGCCGAAGGCCGTAATCTCTTCGGCTACCGCTTGACCGGCCGGATGCGCCGCGAGATTGCCATGGAGGCGACACTCACCGTCCAGGAACGAGTGACCAAGGAGGGCTGGAGCTTCGCGGGCATCGTGGTCTACCAGGATGGGTCGAGCTTCTGGATGCTGGGCCTGACCGAAGCCCCCGATGGCCGGCGCTACACCGACTTCCTGGAGACGCATCTCGGCGCCTGGCAGGCCCAGAACGAGGGCTCCACGGCGCTGCCACCCGCCGCGGCGAGGCAGACGGACACCCCGTGGACGCCGGGGCAGCCCTACCGCCTGCGCCTGGTCCTGACCCAGGAACGCATCGACGCCGAAGTGCTCGACGGCGCCGGGGGCCAACTCGCCGTCGGCGCCTACGCGCTGCCCGCGGCCACCCCCGCGGTGCGAGCGGGACTGCCGGCGCTGATCGCCCGCGGCTGCCAGGCCCGCTTCGCCGAGGTCAAGGCCTGGGCTCCCGAGGCCGCGGCGTCGGCCACGCCCAAACTGGCGCTGGAGGCCGGGCCGAAGGGCCGCGTGGGAATCCTGCTGGACGCCCTGCCCGGCGTCGACCGGGCCGCCGTCGAGCGCCTGCAGACGCGCCTGCGCCGGCAGGGCTTCGGAGTCACGGCGCTGACGGCGGCCGAGGCCGCCGATGACCGTTTGCTGGTCCCCGAAAACATCGCCTGCTACGTGATTCCAGCCTGCCGCACCTACCCGGTGGCAGGCGTGGAGGCACTGTTGCAGTACGCCCGGCAGGGCGGCCACATCGTCTTTCTGGGCGGGCCCTTCCTGGACCAGCCGCTCTGGCGCGTCGGGACCGACTGGCTGAGCGCCGCCCAACTCGACGAGCGTTGTCGCCAGACGCCCCCCGAGTTCCGCCCCCTGGCCATCGCCGCCGGGATGGACCTCAACGCCTGGCAGCGCAGCACCGGCAACCCTGCCGGAGCCGGGAGTTGGCAGGCGGTCGCGACCGGGCCGGACGGCGCCCCCTGCCTGCGCTACACCAGCAGCAGCTACGAGAACTGGGACGGTTACATGTCGCCGGACACGCAGGTATTTGGCGCCGGCCATGACCTTCTGTTGTTCAAGGTACAGGGCGATGCCCAGACCCCGCAGATCGCGATCGAGATCCAGGAGGAGGACGGCTCGCGCTGGATCGCCACCGCCGACGCCGGCCAGGAGTGGAGCCAGACGGCGCTGCGGCTGGAAGCGTTCCGCTACTGGCAGGACTCGCCGACCAAGGAGGCGCGCGGTCAGCCCGGCGACCGGCTCAACCCCGCCCGCGCCCGGCGGCTGAACTTCGGCCTGGCCGGTACGCACACCCCCGCGGTCACCGGCCCGACCCACACCTTCCAGGTTGCCGACCTCGGTACCGGCCGCAGTCCCTTGCCGGCCGCGGCGCTCGCGGCGGTCGCACCACCCGGCAGCCTCGAGAGCATCTGGCCGCGCTACAAGACCTACGCAGTACCAGGGCCGGTCACACTGGCGGCGGCGGCCTCCTGGGCGGACCTGCCGACGCGGCTGCCGCCGACCGCCGAGGCGGTGCTCTGCGCCATCCCGCGGCCCCAGGGAAAGGGCTTCGCGCGGGGACAGAAGTGGCGCTACGTGCCCCTGCTGCGGGCTTTGGATGCGCAGGGCCAGGAGCGCGGAGCCGCAGCCTGGATGCTGCTCAACCACGACCTGCCCTACCCCGGCAGCGTGGTGCTGAGCTTCGGCCTGAACGACATGGCGACCCTCGCCGATGACGGCGCCTGGGGCGACTGGATCGCGGCCAGCATCGAACGGGTGCTCGGTGGCTGCCTGATCGCGGAGGCGGGAACGGCGCAGTTCGCCTACTGGCCCGGTGAACCGGTGCCCTGCGGGGCGCGCCTGCGCAACACCGGCGTTACCCCCGGCGAGTGGGTCGTGACCGCCGAAATCCGACCGGCCGGCGGCGGCGAGCCGGTCTGGCAGAAGCGCGCAGTCCTCAAGGTCGAGGCTGGCAGCGAAGCCATCTGGCAGGACACCTGGCAGCCGCCGGCCGCCGCTGCCGTCTACCAGATGCAGGTGACCCTCAGCGCGGTGACCGGATCGGCCGTCCTTGACCGCAGCCTTCACGAGGTCGCTGTGCTTGAGACGGTAAAACCTGCAGCAGAAGAGTTTGTGAGTGTTTCAGAGGGGCAGTTCGTGCTCCACGGCAAGCCCTGGTACCCGGTCGGCGTCAATTACTGGCCGCTGTACATCTCAGGCCTGGACCCCGGTGACTACTGGGCCGGTTGGCTCGACCCCCGTTTCTACGACCCGGATCTGGTGGAACTCGACCTGGCCCGCCTGGAAGGGCTGGGGATCAACATGGTCAGCATCTCCGCCCACGACCTGGCCTTCCACCGTAACCTGCTCGACTTCCTGCGCCGCTGCGCCCCGCACCAGCTCAAGGTGAATCTCTTCCTGGGCCTGGCCAGCCCGCTCGCTTACCAGGAGGAAGCTTTGCGCACCTACCTGGAGACGACCCGGATCCGCGATAACGCCACGGTGTTCGCCTACGATACGGTCTGGGAGCCGGGGAATTACGTCTTCGGCAAGGACCGCGGGCGCTGGGATGAACCCTGGCGGTCGTGGATCGCGGAACGCTATGGCAACCTGGAGGCGGCGGAGCTGGACTGGGGCGTACAGGTACCGCGAAACGAGAGGGGCCAGGCGATCGCTCCCCCGGAGCGCTGGTTCCGCGAGGATGGCGACTGGCGGGTGGCCATGGCCGCCTACCGGCGCTTCATGGACGATCTGACCAGCAGCCTGTGGGGCCGCGCCCACCGCGGCCTGCGGCGCCTGGACCCCAACCACCTGATCAGCTTCCGCCAAGGTAACACGCTGCCGCATGACTTCGTCTTCACCGGCACGCCCAAGCACGTCGACTTCATGTGTCCCGAGGGCTACTCGATCCCGAACAGCGACGATGGCTCCTGGGCGGCAGGCTTCATCACGCGCTATGTCGAGTTCACGACGCGCGGCAAGCCGATCCTGTGGTCGGAATTCGGCATCAGCGTCTGGGATTCGACGCGGATGGAACCGAGTGCGGCCGCCATCGCGGTCCAGGCGCGTTATCATGAGCGCATCTACCGGATGGTCCTGGAGAGCGGAGCCCAGGGCACGGCGCCGTGGTGGTGGCCGGGCGGCTACCGGGTCGAAGAGCGCAGTGACTACGGCATCATGAACCCCGACGGGACCGCCCGCGCCACGGCAGACCTGATCCGGACCTACGGACCGCAGATCAAGACGCCACGCGCCCGCTTGCTGCCGGAGGTCTGGTGGGAGTTCGACCGCGATGCGAATGCCGGCGGCTACTGGTTCGCCGCCTTCAACACGGGCAAGGTCGCCTATCGCGAGGCGCTGGCGGCCGGGAAAGTGCTGGGGGTCAGGACGCCGGGCACGGGCACGACCTCAGTCACCGCGCCGCCGCTCGCCGTGGGGAACCGGCCGCTGACCGGCACCAACCCGCACAAGTATCTCAATGCCGAGTTCAACGGGCTGCAGGTGTACAACGCCGCCGGCCAGTGGGTCGAGGCCGCAGATGGTGCAGTGATCGAGGTTAAGTCGGGCTCGCCGGTGCGCGCGCGGGCCAGTCTCGGCAACACCCAGGAGGCCACGTGGGTGCCGCCGGCGGCGGCGGGGGCGCTGCCGGGGACGGTGTTCCTGGCGACGACGCTGGCGTCGCCACTCCAGGGCCGCTGGCCTCTTCCCGCCGCGGTTCCCTACCTGGGGGACGCGGACTTCGGTGAGTTCGTCCTGGCGCCGACCCTCACGGAGGCGACGGCCGTGGACCTGCAGATGACGGCACTCGACCGCGCCTGGTTCGGCGAGCGCCGGACGTTCCGCCTGCAGCCGGCGGCGGCGCCGTAGGCAGGGATCCAGGCCACCGACGACGGGTCGAAGGCTGCAGATGCGTCAGTTCACCAAGTCCCGGCGCCGGCGGTATTCATTCGACGACAACGGCCGGGCCCGGACTGCGGGATGCCGTGATGGCTGTGCGAGGGTCGCATGCGACGAGACGATATCGCGACGTCAGTCCAGAGCAGCACCCGGCGCTGGGCGCGGTTAGGTGCCCTCGCCGCCTTGCTCATCGCCCCGCTGGCCTGCGCCCAGGTGACCTGTGCGGCTTGCGGGAAGGCCGTCCAGGGCCAGTATCTCCAGGCCGGCGGTCAGAGCTTCTGTTCGAAAGAGTGCTACCGCACGACGCTGCCCACCTGTGCGGTCTGCGGCAAGCGCATCGAAGGCGGACACCTGGTCCATGAGCAACAGCACTTCTGCTCGGACGCCTGCTTCCGCAGCGTCCTGCCGACGTGTGTCGTCTGCGGTCAGCCCTTGCGCGAGTCGTTCCAGATCGGCAAGCGGACCTACTGCAAGCGGCACGCCGAGGGACCGCGTTGTGACGCCTGTGGCCTGCCCGTCGACAAAGGCCTAACCCTGGCCGATGGACGCGTCGTCTGCGACGAGTGCCGCCCCACACTCGTGTTCACGGTGGAACAAGCCACCCCGCTGTACCGCCGCGCCGGCCAGATGCTCGCCGTCGTCCTCGGCCAGCCGCTGCCCGCGCTGCCCCCCCTCGAACTCGTGGGTCGTGACCAGATGCCGGCGCATGGCAGCCTGGACCCGACCGTCAGCATCCGCGAACTGGGGCGTTACCTGCGCGAATCAGAGACAACCACGAACCGCAACCTGTTCGGCAAGGTGGTGAGCGAGGAGACGCGGGCAACCCGCAAAATACTGATCCTCAGCGGCCTGAAGTCAGACCGCTTCATCAGCACCGTCGTCCACGAACTGACACACGACCTGCTGGCCGAGCGCTATCCTGCCTTCGAGAAAGCCCCCAGTTGGGCCGCCGAAGGCGTCTGTCAGTACACCGCGGCGCTGGTGTGTCGGCGTCTCGGCTACGACGAACGCATTGCGGAGATCGAGGCTGCGGACGACCCGGTGTATGGGGCCGGCTACCGCTACATGATGACGCGCTTCGGCACTGCAGGTTGGGCGCAGCTCTCGCGCTGGCTCGACGCGGGCGGACCCACGGCAAGCGCGCCCTGAGGGATCCCGGAGAACAGGAGTTTCGTCGTGAAGATCACCAAGCTCGAGACCTTCCTCGTCAAGCCGCGCTGGTTGTTCCTCAAGGTGCACACGGACGAGGGTCTGGTGGGGCTGGGCGAGCCCGTTCTCGAGGGCCGCGCGCGGACCTGCGCCACGGCGGTCGAGGAACTCGCGCCGTACCTCATCGGGCAGGATCCGCGGCGCGTCGTGCACCACTGGCAGGCCATGTACCGGCACGCGTTCTACCGCGGTGGGCCGATCCTATGCAGTGCGCTAAGCGGGGTCGAACAGGCCCTCTGGGACATCACCGGCAAGGCCCTCGGCGTGCCGATCCACCAGCTCTTTGGTGGCCCGACTCGCGACCGTATCCGCCTGTACAAACATGCCGGCGACCCGCAGTCGATCCGGGACTGGATGGCCAAGGGCTTCACCGCCTTCAAGACGGGCGTGGCCGGCGGTCGCTCGGCACGAATCATCGAGACCAAAGGCTTCGTCGACCGCGCCGTCGCCGCCTTCGCCGCCCTCCGCGAGGCGGGCGGGCCCGAAGCGGATATCGCTATCGACTTCCATGGCGCCATCAGCCCGCAGACCGCAAAGCTGCTGATCAAGGGCCTTGAGCCGTACCAGCCGATGTTCATCGAGGAGCCCTGCCAGTGCCAGAACGTCGACGTCATGGCTGACATCGCCCGCGGTACGCATCTGCCGATCGCGACCGGCGAGCGCATCTTCACCAAGTGGGGTTTCCGTGAGATCCTGGAGAAGCACGCCGCCAGTATCCTGCAGCCGGACCTGTGCCACGCCGGCGGCATCCACGAGACGCGGCTGATCGCCGGCATGGCCGAGGCCTACTACGCGGCGCTGGCGCCGCACAACCCGCTCGGCCCGATCTCGCTGGCGGCCTGCCTCCAACTGGACGCCTCGATTCCGAACTTCATCGCCCAAGAGCACACGACCCTCGGCGAAGGCTACCTGAAGACGCCGTTCGTGGCCAAGGACGGCTACGTCGATGTGCCCACCGGCCCCGGCCTCGGCATCGAACTCGACGAGAATGCCCTGGCCGACAAGATTGACCATGACTGGCGCAGCCCGGAACTCTACCACCCCGACGACGGTTCGGTCGTGGACTGGTAGTCCCGGAGCCGGGCGCCCGCGGCGGGGCCGCCGGTACTATGGGCCCGCCACCGCGGCGGTCAGCGCCAGGAGTGCCGGAACCCCCCGCCGATCGGGGCCGTAGACCAGGTCCAGACTCTGGATCTCGACCTCGGGCCGGGGGTTGTTCCACTGCAGCGAGTAGGCGGCGGCACACTGGTCGGTACCAGCGTAGGGCTTGGTCCAGGCGAGTTGTGCGCCGGCGATGACGACGGCGGGCGTCTTCTGGCGGTAGCTCTCGATGTCGATCTCGGCGCACACGGGCACGACCGCCGTCTGCCCGTCGACGTAGGTGACGACGTAGCGCGCCATCTCGTAGCGCTTGCCCTCGCGGACTTCCTGCTCACTCCGCCGCTGATCGAGGCGCGCGGTGTGCAGGAAGAACAGCGCATCCGCCTTCTGGTGAACCGGAATCCCCTTGACCTCGGCAGGCAGGTTGTTCGGGATGCCGTCGCCACCCAGCATGACCGCGGTGGGCACCGGCGAGGTGGCGAACTCAAAGAGCTGGTACGGGACCCCGGCCAGGATCTGCTGCCCCGCCGGGATGTCCTTGAAGACGAACGCCTTGTCGCCGAACCAGCCACGCTCGTCGCGGAACTGGTTCGCGGCTTTCCCGATGTCGATCGTCTGGCAACGGAGATCGGCACCGGCCACCACCGTCTTGCCAGAAGCAAAGGGCGCTTTCAGGTTGCGCAGGATCGCGGCCAGGATGGTCCGCTTCTTGCCGACGTTCTCCGGCACGTCCTCGGTGTCCTTGAACAGCAGGTTGCAGAGCACGATCTGCCCCGGACCGCGCACGTAGTGCATCAGGCCGCCGACGTTCAGCATCGGTTTGACGGTCTGCCGGTACGCCGCTGAGCGCTGCGCCTTCAGGGTGATGTTGTCGATGCCGATGTTCGGGGCCTTGTCCGGCAGCGGGATCCATTCGGCGATCTGCAGCGAGACGGTCGTGGCCGGCCGCGGCGGTTCGATGGCAAAGGTCTGCGGCTCGGCGTTGGGTTCGACCTTGTAGGAGACCGGGTGCCCCGCATCGCCGTCAAAGATCAGGTTGATCCGCGTCTGCGGCCAGTAGAAGACGTTGCCGATCCAGGTGAACTCGGTCAGCGTCTGCGCTCGCGGCAGGGTGATCGGCACCGTGTACGGCGACCCGTCCGGGTTCGCCGGGAAGTTGATGATCAACGGCCAGCCATCGGCTGAGACGAAGCCGTTGGTGATGTTGCTATAGGCGAAGAAGGGCGAGGTCCCAAACGAGGCCACCTCGTCGTCGTCAACGACGTAGCTGAACAGGTCCGACACCACGTAGTTGCCCGCCGTCCAGGAGAAGATCCGCTCCGACGAACTGAGGACGATGTCGGCCGTGGTCAGCCCGGCGGTCAGCCGGTCGCGAACCGCCGGGAAGACGATCCGCTCGCGCTTTCCGGGCCGGATCATGTGTTCGACGCCGACGATCGTGTTGTAGTCGGCCAGGCCCTCAGGCGTGAGGCCGCAGAGGACCAGACTGCCACCTCCCGCCAGGTAACGGTTCACCCCCTCGAGGTTCTGGGCCAACGCCTGCAGGTTGGCCGGAGACGCCGAGACAACCGCGATCTTCTCTTCCCCGGCGAGGGCGCCGAGGAGACCGTCGGCGGGCGCCTGCCGATACTGCAAGCCGATAGCCTCCAGCGTCTTGGCCAATTGCGGCTGGTCACCCACGGCAGCCACTACTGACAGGTACTCGCGCCGATAGGACGCCGCGTACGCCAGCAAGTTCAGCAGCAACTGCCGGGCCACCGCGCTCTGCCCGAGCTGCTCGCCGACGGTGAGTTGGCAGAGCAGTAGCGCCCCGCTGCCGACCGGCACTTCGGCCAGGGCCGTACAGCGCAAGGCGCCATCGCACTGCACCAGCGACGTCGCGCCGCGACCGGGCTTCAGGTAGGCGTTTCGGTAGACGAGCCGGTCCTGACCCCAGGTGAAGAAGTCCTTCTGTTGCAGGCCGCGCAGTACAGGGTGCTCGAGGTCCTCGCCGAAGGCTGTCCGCCCGGCGTTCAGCGCCGGGGTCAGATCGGCGGGTACGCCCTGGTAGCGTAAGGGGTTGGTCTGCTCGAGGACGATCACGCGTCGCCCGTCGCTGGCGGCGTAGGCGGCGAGCCGACTGGTAGCGCTCTCGGCCGGGCTCAGCGCCTCCGGCCCCACCACCAGCACCTTACCCTCGGCCGGCAAGGCCTCCAGGCTGGCAACGGGGGTGAACGCGATGGCACTCTCCTTGAGGAACGCGCCGACCGCGCCCTGCGGATCGAAAACCACCAGTTCCGTGGCCGCCAGTCCGGCCAAGCCGGCTGGCGCCGCCGGCTTGATCACGGATACGGCCTTGGCGTCGCGGAATACCTCCTTGCCTTGAACGCTCAGGCTCAGGACCAACTCCCCCTCGGCACGGGTTGCCACCTCGGGCATGGTGATGGTTTCCACGAAACGCTGGCTCGTACCGGGCGCAACCTTGAGCTCAACCGCGCGACCAGCGACCGCCTTGCCAGCGAAAACCAGCGACCAGGTAAAGAGGATGGGATCGTCGTAGCGCGTGTCGTTGAAGACCCCAAACTCGCGGGCTGCCGGCTGTCCTGAACCGAAGCTCCAGTCCCACTGCCGGCAGAAGACCGCGCGCGGGGCGAAGGCCACGTACTGGCTCTGGTCCGTATCATGCTGGCCGAGCCAGAACTGCCAGGCGCCGTAGCCGGCCCAGCGGTAGCCCTCCTGCAGCATACGCTCCCAGATGGCCACCCCGCGGCGCGGCTTCCCGGCGAAAGCGCTGTCGCCCTCGAAGCTGGCCACCTCGGGATGGTTGCCGGTCATGTAGAAGTCCTCGCCGATGAAGCGCGGACGTTTCTCGTCCCAGGTCCAGCGACCGCGGCCGCCGCCGGTCGGGTTGGCCTGGTAGGCCAGATCGGGATAGTCCTGCGGCGAACCGGCGACATAGTGGTCACCATGCACGGGCAGCGTCTGCGCTTTGGTGGCGCCACCGCCATCGACCATGGTCGGCCGCGTCGGGTCGAGGGCCTGAACGGCCTGGGCGACCTCAGTCACCACGCGCTCGAACTCGTCCATCATGCCGCCGTACAGATTGATGCAGTTGATGTACAGCCACTCGTTCTCCAGAGACCAGACCAGCACCGACGGGTGATTCCGCTCGCCCTTCACCTGGGCCAGAATCTGGTCGCGCCAGTTCTCCATGAGCTGCATCTTGATGTCGGACGCGTAGCGCGCTTTGAGCACCGGGTCGTTCTCGATGGCGAAGTAGCCGATCGCCTCGCCGTCCAGCATGCCGCTGCGGCGGCAGACGACGCCATTCTGGTCGAAGAACGACAGGGCCTGCTCCGGCGCCAGGCCCTGCCACTCCGTGCCCCAGAAGCGCATGACGGTCTGCTGCGAGCGGCGGTAGAAGGCGAGCCAGTCGGCCGGGTTGGAGGCCGTGTGGCAGTCGGCCCAGCCATGCCAGACGAGCCCGTTCAGCTTGAAGTCGCGCCCAGCCCAACTCCATTCGCGGAAACCGAACGTCGTCTCGCGGACGTCGACCGGCTGACCGCCCACGACCAGCGTCGTGCGTAGCCGGTACAGGTTCGGCTCGTCCGGCCACCAGAGCTTCGGATCTGTCCACGCTTCGGCAAGCTGCAGCACCTGCGAAGCCGCCGCAGCCACGGCGAAGGGCTTGACGGCAAACGCCTTGGCGACGATGCCCGTGGCGGCATCAACCGCCTCCCAGCGCACCTCGCCCGCCTGCGCCGTAGCGCTCGCGTTGAGCAACGTGACCTCCACGGCCAGCTCCTGCCGCGCCACCGAGGGCTGGCAGAACACGTCGGCGGCGTAGACCGCGCCCGCCGCAACCAGCTCTGGGGTTTGTAAGATCCCTGACTCAAAATGGTTCCAGATCGGGTAAGCGAGATCCTGGAAACCGTCCCCGGAGTACTTCCGCGGCAGGTTGAAGCGGCGGCGCAACTTGCCGGGATCGTCCGGGTTGGTGGAGTACGCGTACCAGGCGTCGCGCAGGCCGACCCAGATCTCGTTGACGGTCCCGGGCTTGATGCCTTTGCTGACGTCGATCTGCACCCGCGCGAAGGGGTTCTTGTCGAACCCGCAAAGGACCCCGTTGACCACCACCGTGGTGTTCAGGTTGTTCTGCGGAAACACGAGCTGGAAGGAGCGGCCCGCGAGCACTGCCGGCACGTTGACCCGCGTTCGGTACCACAACCGGTGCGCCATCTCCAGATCCGGGCGGAGCGTGTTCTTGTCGCCCGGTACGGGAATCGCCCGCCAGTACGGGGCGGCAGGGAAATCCGTGATCGGCGCCGCCACCTCGCCGGGCTGCTGTTCGTCATGGCGGCAGACCTCCCAGAGCCCGGCCAACGGCACCGCCGTACGCGCCCCAGGCGCCGCCGCCGCCGGCAACTCAAACACCTGACGCCCGGCCGCCTCGTCCTGCGCATCCCGGTAGGCCTCGCCCGGCCGGTACCGCCCATTCGGGTAGAATGGGCCTTCGTGGATGCAGATGGCATCGCTGGCGTGCAGGATGCGGGCGAATTTACCTTTGTCGTCCTTCAGTCTTGGCACGCGGAACTCCAGGGTGTGTTCACCGGGTCCCAACTCCCGCTCGCCGAGCCGTAGCCACGCCAGTTCATTCCAGAGGCTGAACTCCATGAGGTCCGTGGTAAGCTCGTCCGGACTGACCCGCGTCCACTCGCCTGTGTCCAAGCGCCAGTCGAACGGCGAGCGCACAAACTCGTAGCCGATCCGGTTCCAGATCTCGTAGCTGCCGCGCTTCGCGGTCGTGAAGCGGTAGGCGAGCAGAGCCCCCGCCTCGGGGAATTCTGTCTCGACCTTGTCCGCCTCACACTTCACCTGCAGCCACTTGCCGGCCGAGAAGAACTCGACCCGCCCCCAGGCGGACACCTCGGGCGTCACACTGCACGAGGTCGGCGCCTCGCCTTCCAGCCAGACGAACTCCGCGGCACCGGCGACAAGGGCTGCGGCGCAGACCCAGCCGACGAGGACGCGCCAGCTCGACGGGCGGTAAAGGGGCTGATCGAGTTTCCGCATCGTCAACTCTCCGTGTTCACAACGGTTGCTGAGTGCAGTCCGCCAGACGCCGGGCTGCGGCCCGGGCCGGTTACCTGTGCGCCGCGGCCCACTGGGCCTTCATGGCGCGCATCTCGTCGTTCAGGGGAATCTCGCAGGAGGTGACACTACGGGCTGGCTCGTGCAGCCAGCGACCCTGATCATCGCGCAGCACAGGCAGGCGCTGCGCCAGCGCCGGCACGGCGACGGCAGCGCTGGGGGCAGCGGCGTACCAGTAGGCCACCGAGCTCATCTCATTGCGCAGGTGGTTCCCGTGACCATGCTCGATCGTGACCTTGATCTCGCGCTGGAAGCGGACCGGGTTCTCGAGATGGTGCACGTAGCTGGTCTGGTACCCGTTGGTGTGGTGCTCGAAGATGCTGCTGCCATTGCGCAGGAAGGCGTTGGGCTGCATGCCCCAGGCCTGGTTGAGGTAGTCCTCACTGCCCGTGCCATGCAGATCCGGCGGCCACTTGTAGCCGTCGACCCAGATCATGTCGTCGCCCTCGCCCCACCAGGTCCCCTGGAAGTTGCTGACGCTGAGATTGCAGCCGATGTAGTGCCCCTGGCCGCTCGTCTCCAGGATCACGTAGTTGTTCTCCCAGGCCAGGCGCTCGGCGTTGACGATGTTGGCCTCGGGGGTGTTCACCTGGATCTCGTGACCCCAGCCACCGAAGGGATTCTGCCGGCGGAACTCGGCATGGAAGTAGCCCTCGGCCGGCGCTGCCGCGGCGCCCAGTTCGTAGTCGATATAGAAATACTGATTGTGCCACTCAGAGCTCTCGTTCACCAGTTCAATGAGCGCGCGCTCGGCGAACGGCATGGGAACGTAGGCGTTGAGGGCGCAGCCCTGGTTGAAGCGGTTGTTCTGCGCGGTGGAGGCCGTGAACAGCAGCGACTGGTACGAGTTGACGATGCCATGCCCGAGGCCGAAAAAGTCACCCAGGGGGCAGAGGATGCTGGGCTTGGCGGCGTTGTCCCAGGTCACCCGCAACAGGCACTCGCGGTAGTGGTTACCCTGGGTCATCCAGAGGTGCGTGATCCGGCCTGGACCGCGCAGATCGGCCAGCACGCGCGCCTCCCCCGGGGCGATCTGCCAGGCATCGCCATTGCGGCCGCTCTGGTCCCAGGAGGACACGCGCAACGTCCGCTGGGAGCTGAGCTGGGGCAGTCGATCGAGCACCATGATGGTTCCCTCCATGACTCGTTACCACACACCGCGCATTGCAGCACCGTCCCGGCTAATCTAATACCGCAAATCGCCCGCCCAACCTGGGTCTGTCCGTACGGCGCCCGTCGTGTAGCCGTCCGCCTCCCCGACTCCGGTATTGCAGGCGCCCTTCTATTCGGCTACAGTGAATGCAGCACCGCACTGCGACCCTCTCGCGGCGGTCGGCCGCCCTAGCGTGTGGAGATACGGATGACAGCCCTGCGCACTTTGGCCCTGGTCTTGACGGTTTCCGGCGGCGCCGGGGCCGCTGAGTGGGAGGCCCTGGTACGGCCCGACTGCGGGGTCGTCATGACCCGGGGCGGGCAGGAAGTCGGCACGCTCGTGCCCGGGCTCTTTCAGAAGGAATGGCGCGGGGCCGGCCCCGGCGCGCCGCGCGCCGCCCCCGCCAACGAGCCCCGACGCACCGTCATCCGCGCGCCGGACGGCCAGGAGGTCGACTGCGAGTTGCGGGCCGAGGTCGTGGAGGCCGGCATCGTGCTCCATTACCGTCTGGTACCGAAGCAGGCCGTGGACCTGAACAGCCTGCATGTGAGCCTCGAGCTGCCGGAACACACGGTGCGCGGCGCCCGTTTCCGCGCCGACGGCCAGGCGGGTGTCTTCCCGGCCGAGCGCGGGCCAACGCACGTCTACGGCTCGGCGCCGACCCGGGCCCTGGCTCTGCTCTGGGGCGAGCAGACGCGCCTCGAGTTCAGCAGCACCGAGCCCGTGCCGATGCTGGTGCAGGACAACCGGCAGTGGGGACCGAGCTTCTGCGTCCGCCTGGGGCCGCAGATGACCCCGGCGCGCACCTGGCCGGCCGGCGAGGCCTGGGTGGTCGACCTGACGGTGGCCGCCCCCGGCGGCATCAGCCTGAGCATTGACGAGCCGGTGACCATCCAGGCAGGCGAGGAGTGGCTCCCCTTGGACGTGACATTGGACATCGAGCCTGGCTCAGCACTAGACTTCTCGGCGCTGCGCCCGACGGACATGCCGGCCGGTAAGCATGGCCGGCTGCTGGCGACCCCGACCGGGCAGTTCGCCTTCGCGGACTCGCCCACCGTCCCCCGCCGCTTCTACGGGGTCAACCTCTGCTTCTCGGCGCAGTACCTGGCCCCGGAGCAGGCCGAGGCCCTGGCCGAACGGCTGATGCGCCTGGGCTACAACGCCGTCCGCTTCCATCACCACGAGTCGGTGCTGGCGGACCGCAGCGGCGGCACCTCGACAAAGGCCAAGGCGGACGCCTTCGATCAGCTCGATCACCTGGTGGCGGCGCTCAAGCAGCGCGGCATCTACATGACCACGGACCTCTACGTGTCCCGGCAAGTCTACGCCGCCGAGGTCTGGCCAGGAGCCGAAGGCGACGTAGCCATGGACGAGTTCAAGATGCTGGTGCCAGTGAACGAGGCCGCCTTTGCGAACTTCGCGACCTGGACGCGGACCTTTCTGGGGCACGTCAACCCCTACACCGGCTTGCGCTATGCGGACGAGCCTGGCCTGGCCTGGCTGAGCCTGATCAACGAGGGCAACGTCGGCAATTTCATCTACAGCCTCAGCGAACACGCCCGCGCCGACTGGCAGCGAGCCTGGAGCGCGTGGCTGCTGCAGACCTATGGCACCACAGCGGCCATCACCGCCGCCTGGGGCGCGCCGACCGCGGGCGACCCGGTCGCCGGCACCGCGGTCCTGCCCAAGAGCTACAGCGAGGACTCGGCGCCGGCCCGCGACTTCGCCGCCTTCCTGGCCGACACCGAGTTGGCGCTGCTCCGCCGTGTCAAGGCCCTGCTACGCGACGAACTGAAGTGCCCGGCGCTGCTCACCAACATGAACGCCTGGAGCAACACCACGCAGAGCCAGCGCGTGCGGCTCGAGCTTGACTACATCGACGACCACTTCTACGTCGACCACCCGAACTTCATCGAGCAGCCCTGGCGCCTGCCCTCGCGCTGCGCCAACACCAGCCCGGTCGCGGTCGGGGCGCCCGGCGGACGCAGCCTGGCCTTCACCCGACTGCTGGACAAACCCTTCACCGTCAGCGAGTACAACTACTCCGGACCCGGACGGTACCGCGGCGTCGGCGGTATCCTGACTGGCTGCATGGCGGCGCTGCAGGACTGGTCCGTGGTCTGGCGCTTCGCTTACAGCCACAGCCGCGACAATCTCTTCAACGTCGGCGGCGCCGGCTACTTCGATCTGGCCACCGACCCGCTGAATCAGGCCGCCGAGCGCGCCAGCCTTTGCCTGTTCCTGCGCGGCGACCTTGCGCCGGCCGGACGCACCGTCGCCGTCACCCTGGACCCGGCGGAACTGGGCCGTCGCCAGGGCCGGCAAGGCGGGATCGTACCTCCTTGGTCGGAACTGGTGACGGTGGCGAAGGTGGGGCTGTTCCTGGGGCAGCGCGACACCGCAGTGCCGGCCGATCTGACCCTCCCGACCTCCGCGACCTCCCCCCAAGGCGCGGCTGGTGTCGGCGCGGCGCCCTATACGGAAGCCGCCGGCGCTGCCATCGTCAAGACCCTGAAGGAGCGCGGTTGGCTGAACCCCGGCAACCGTACCGACCTGGGCGGCGGGCGGGCGCAGAGCGCCAGCGGCCAGTTCACGATGGACGGCCCTGGCGACACGATGGTGCTCGACACGCCCTGCACCGCCGGCTGCTTCGCCCCGGCCGGCAAGACCGTGGAAACCGCGGCGGCCCGCTTCGCCATCCGCGACACCGACGCCACGGCCTGGGTCTCAAGCCTCGATGGCCTGCCCATCGCCACCAGCCGACGCTTGCTGATCACCCACTTGACCGATCTGCAGAATACGGGCGTGAAGTACGCCGACCGCGCTCGCACGACGTTGCTGGAGTGGGGCGGCACACCGCACTTGCTGCGCAACGGTGCGGCGACCGTGACCCTCAAACGGGGCGCCGGCAAAGCCGCGGCGTGGGCGCTGAGTACGGGCGGTAAGCGCCTGGCGGCACTCCCCGTACGGATCGCCGGCGACACGATCACACTCGACCTCGCGGTGAAGGGCGACGCCGGGGCCCGAATGATCTACGAAGTGGTGCTGGAGTAAACGCCGATGGCATCTTCACAGAACACAACCTTGGCTGGCAGTGCGGCGCCGTTGGCGCCACCAACGCGCGCACGGCGTCGCTTGTATGTGAACCATGGTTCGCGTGTCGGTATGTCCGGACCGCCCTGGAAGCCGGGTTCTCCGCAACCCGGCCGCGGCATACGGAGATGCCGCGTTCCACCGGGCCGGGAGCCCGGCTGGAGGGCGAATCCGGCCATGGCAGGACGCGCACGCGCCGGTGAGCCAGCCCCCGCGGCCCGGCCGCTGGGCGTGCCGGGGCGAGTTCTGCTGCTCCTGGCACTGCTCGCCGCCGCCGGCCAGATGCGCGGGGCCGACACGGTGATCTACGGCGACCGTCCCAACGCGGTGCGCTTCGCGCCCGTGGAGACGCGCTTTGTGCGCTTGGCCATCAGCGAGACCAGCGGCGAACAGGCCTGCATTGATGAACTGGAAGTCTACGGCGGCGACGGGACCGAGAACCTGGCCGTGGCCAAGGGGGCCAAGGCAGAGGCATCGTCCTGTATCGCCGGCTACCCGCAGCACACCGTGGAGCACCTCAACGACGGAGCCTATGGCAACGCCGCCAGTTGGATCCCGGCCGGGACCGAGGCCGAGTGGGCACAGATCGACCTCGGGCGCGTGCTGAAGGTCGACCGCGTCGTCTTCTCCCGTGACCGCGAAGGGCAGTTCGCCGACCGCATCCCGACACGCCTCGCGGTGCTGGTCAGTACAGACGGAACCGCCTGGAAGACGGTCGTCGAGATCGCCGGGAAGGCGACCACGGTGGGCCGTCCGGGCGCCTTCCGTGGGGTGGTCGGAGCACCGCCGCCCCTGCCCCCGGCGACGGCGGTGGCGGGTACCGCGCCCGCCGCTTCGGGCCAGGCGCGCCGGCAGAATGAGTTCGGCCTGGACAACCTGGCACTGGCAGCGACCGCCAAGCCCGCCGCCTCATCCTGTATCGAGGGCTTCGCCATCCACCGCATCGAGAACCTGAACGACGGGCAGACCGGCAATGACCACAGTTGGATCACCAGCACCGTCCCCGCCTGGGCCGAGATCGACCTCGGACAAGCATGCTGGGTCAGCCACATCGCGCTGGGCAACGACCAGGGTGGCCGCTATCAGGACCGCACCATGAGCGCTTTCCGCGTGCTGGGTGCAGTGCGCTACGCCGCCGACTCGGCCGACCCGGCCTGGACCGTGCTCTATCGTCACGGCTCGCGCCCGGCGGTTCTCGAAAAGCTGGACATCAACGTGCAGCCATCACAGGTGCGCTGGGTACGCATTGCCATCGACGCCGCCGGCAACGACCAACCGCGCCTGGACGAGATCGAGATCTTCGGCAGTGCAGCGCCGATTCCAGCCGACAAAGTGGGACCACTCTCCGACGTCGATCAGGTGGCGGATCCCGTGGCCGACGATCTGCGCTACGCCTTCCTCGGTGAGGAGCATGCCTGGCTGAAAGTGGCGGGACATGCCGACCTCAGCGCCCGGCTGGTGCCGTACAACGGCCGGGTGAAGGACTATCCGCGGCATGCTGGGGACGACGTCCTGCCGCTGGCCGCGTTGCCGGCAGCGCCCACCCTCGACGGGCAACTGGATGAGCCGTGCTGGGAACGCGCCTCGCAGGGCGTGGGACGCGTCGCCTGGCCCTACGAATTCGACACCGGGCCCTTGCTGCAGACCGCGGTACGGGCGGGCATCGTCGGCGACCAACTCTGCCTGGCCGTCGCGACCGACCGTCTGCTCAGCGCTCACCTGGCCGTGGTCTCGGCCGGCGACGGCGAGGGCTGCGGCGCGATCACGCTGGTCGCCGGCGACAGCCTGGAGTTCCGCCGTTTCCGCAAGAACGGCGAGAGCGTCGAACGGAGCGGCACCGAGCCCGTCCGGGGGAGACTCGACCGCGAGCGGCGAACGCTCGAGGTGATGCTGCCTCTGGCCGGGTTCGCGGGCTGGGAACAGAGCGGCATCCGCGTCGGCGTCGGGATGGGCGGCCGCCATACCGCTGCCGAGGGCCGGTCCGTGTTTTTCCTCCGCGCGCCGTTTGCGGCGCGTGAAGTCGCCGCAACGGAACGCAATGCCTTCGTACTCCGCCTGACCGCCGAAGCGCAGGCGGTGCCGGAGGGTCTGACGCTGACCTGGCCCGGCGCAGCCCCGCTGGCCGTGGTCCTGACCAACGGCGTGGCGACGGTCCCGGTGCCCGGCAACGTCGGCGTCGCCGGACCGCAACAGGACGTCGAGATCAGCGCTGCCGGCCAGCCGGCCTTCCGCCTGCACCTCTTCCGCTACGATCCTGTCGGCCGGGTGTTCAGCGACCTGGACGGCCTCCTGCACCGCCTGGGCCAGCGCGGCGTGGTGGTCGCGGACCTCGCGGCTCGCGCCGACTCACTGCGGGCCCGCCAGGCCGCACTGCCGCCCGCCGCGGCCGACCGCGACCTCTTCTTTGCGGTGCGGCAACTCAAGCGCGACACGTTCCTCCGCGATCCCGACCTGGCTGCCTTGCAGCGCCTGTTGTTCGTCAAGCGCCAGCCTTTCCTGCCCTCGCATAACTACAGCGACTTCCTGGACGCCTCGTGGCGCCCGGGCGGCGCGGTCTGCCGACTGGATATGCCTTGGGAGCAGGGCCGCCTGGCTCCGGAGAAGGGGGTCGTGACCCCGCTGTTCGACAGCCGTGAAGGCGTGGCCCGTGATCCCGCCGCAACCGCCGATGCGACGCGCATCTACTTCAGCTATCGCGCCAACCGCGACGACTTCTTCCGCATCACCGTCATGCAGGCAGACGGCTCCGCGGTCCAGACCCTGGGCGAAGGGCCCTACAACGACGTCTACCCGTGCCCGCTGCCAGGCGGCGACCTGGCCTTTGTCAGCACGCGTTGCCGGGCCCGTTTCCTGTGCTGGCGACCGCAGGCCTACGTCCTCTTCCGCATGGCTGCCGATGGCGCCGACATGCGCCCGCTATCCTATGCGAACCTGAGCGAATGGGCCCCGGCCCTGATGCGCGATGGCCGCCTGCTGTGGACGCGTTCCGAGTACGTGGACAAGGGCGCCGATTTCAGCCATACGCTGTGGGCGATCCGGCCGGATGGGACGCACCCGCAACTGGTCTTCGGCAACAGCATCATCCAGCCCAACGGCTACGCCAATGGTCGCGAAGTCCCGGGCACGCACGAGGTCAGTTGCACCCTGATCTCGCACTTCGGCGACCTCAATGGCCCCATCGCGCTCCTGGACCTCGACAAGGGCCGCTTCACCCGCGACGCCATCACCTCGATCACGCCAGAGGTCCCGTGGCCCGGCATGTGGCCCGATTCGGAGTGTTTCCGCGACCCGGTGCCCATCAGCCGCGATCTGATCCTCTGCGCCCACGCCCCACGGGAGCAGTTTGCACTCTACGTCATCGACCGCTATGGCAACCGCGAACTGCTGCACCTGGACCGCAGCATCGGCAGCATGTGCCCCACCGTGCTGCAGCCGGCACCAGCGGCGCCGCACCTGGCGGCACTGGAGCGGGCGCCCGAGGCCGAGGCCTTCGGCGAGATGACGGTGGCCGATGTCTACGCCGGGATCACCCCGCCCGTCGAGCGCGGCCGCGTGGCCTACCTGCGCCTCGCCTGCGAGGTCCGTAGCGATCTCGTGAAGTTGCCGGATGGCCGCTACCGGGATGACCACGAGCCCTTCATGCACTGGTATGCCGGTCCGGTGGACAAGGTCAGCGGTCCCTTCGGTTGGCCGTCGTACGTCGCCAAGGCGAGCCTGGGACTCGTGCCCGTGGCCGCAGACGGTTCAGCCCACTTCCGCGCCCCGGCGGGCAAAGTGCTGTACCTCCAGGCGCTGGACAAGGACCTCAACGAACTGCAGCGCATGCGCTCTGTCGTGCAACTGCAGCCGGGCGAGAAGCGGTCCTGCATCGGTTGTCACGAGGACCGGCGTACGGCCCCCGCGGTCGTGCGTAAAGTCGCACTGCAGCGCGAAGCGGATACACCCAAGCCGCCCCCCTGGGGCGCGGTGCCGTTCGCCTACGAGAAGGTGGTCCAGCCTGTCTGGGACCGGCACTGTGTCAGTTGCCACGGCCCGGCGCACCCGAAGAAACTCGACCTCACCGCCACCCTCGATGCCGACCGTATCCCGGCGTCCTACCGCACCCTGATCCAGAACGGCCTCGTGCACTACCTCGACTACCAGTACAACGCCGGCGGCAACGAGAAGCGGCCGCCCCTGAGTTTCGGCGTCCTGCACAGCCGCTTGGTCAAGGTACTGGAGGCCGGACACCAGAAAGTGGCGCTGTCGGCGGACGAGTGGCAGGCGGTGAAGTGCTGGATCGACCTCAACTGCCCACTCTGGCCGGACTACCTGCGCCGCGAAGACCGCCCCGGCCCGGAACTGGCCACCGGTAAATAAGGTCTGAAACACCGGAGGACGCCATGAAAACAAAACGGCAGTGCCCACGGTGTCGACAGATCCTGCAGCCCACGTCTCTGCTTGAGGGCGGCCGCGTGCAGGTCGATACCTGTACGCAGTGTCGCGGCCTCTGGTTCGATGCCGGCGAGTTGCAGACCATCCTCAAGGCCACCACCGACGAACTGGCCCGCGTCGACCAGCAGTTGATCGGCGCCATCACGGACCGCAGCGCCAGCCCCGGCGAAGTCCACTACGGGCCCTGCCCGGTGTGCTGCGCAGTCATGGACCGCTGTGCACACGGCCATCGCAGTGGCGTGGTCGCGGACCGCTGCCGCACCCACGGCGTCTGGCTTGACGGCGGCGAGTTGGAGGCGCTCTTCGACTGGGTGGCGGCCGGTGGTCATCTGCTGGATGAACAGATGTCGGTGGAGCGACGTCGGAAGGAGGAGCGCCGGGAGCAGGCCCGAGCCGAACGCCTGGCTGCAGCCGGTGTAGCGACCGGGGATGCGGCGGGCGCTGAGCACCCTGGTCATCACCGCTCTGGCGGCTGGCTGGCCGACGCCCTGGCTGACGTGCTGGAGAGGGTCGCCTCGTGAACTACCGCATGGTCGCCTTTGGCGATTCCATGACCGCCTGCGCGGCTCTGGCGCCAACGCAGCGCTGGACGGCCCGGTTGCAGCGTCGTCTGCGCGGTGCCTTCCCCGGTGTCCAGATTGAGGTGATTAACGCCGGGGTGGGCGGGAACACCTCGCGGGAAGGGCTGGCCAGGATGGCACGTGACGTCCTGGCGCACCGACCCGATCTGACGCTGGTGCAGTTCGGCGGTAACGATGCGACCACCGACGCGGCGCGGGTGGTTGAGGGAGCCGAGTTCAGCCGCAACCTCAGGACCATCCGGCGCCGTTTGCAGGCGGCCGGGTCGGCGGCAGCCTGGGTGAGCTTCCCGCCGGTGATCGATGCGTGGCACGCCTGGAGCACCCCCGAGAACGCGGCCGCGCGGGCGAAGTTCCTACCGGCAGGCGGCTCGGACTACTTCCTGCACCACTACCGTCGGCGCGCCCGGCTCTGGGCGCAGCGGCAAGGCGATCTCTACATCGATCTCTATGGAGGCATCCGGCAGGCCATCGAGCGCGGCGGCTGCGCGCGCTTCATCGTGCCCGACGGGGTTCACTTCACCGCGGCCGGAAGCCGCGAGGCGGCCACGATCTTCTACCAGGCGTTGGTGCCGTATCTTCAACAGGCACTGGGAGGGAAGCCAGCATGAGAGTTTGTGTCGTCGGCGGAACCGGGAACATCAGTACTCCGATCGTGAAACTGCTGCAGGAGGTGGGGCATGAGGTCACGGTCTTCAACCGCGGCCAGCGCGGTCCCCTGCCCGCCGGCGTGAAGGTGATCACCGGCGACCGCAAGCAGCGCGCCGTGTTCGAGGCGGCCATGCAGGCGCAGCACTTCGAGGCGGCCATCGACATGATCTGCTTTGACGCCGAGGACGCGCGCAGCACCGTGCGGGCGTTCGCCGGGGCCCGACACGTCGTCCACTGTTCGACCGTCTGCACCTACGGCGTGCAGTATGACTGGTTCCCGGTAACCGAGGACCACCCGCTGCGCCCGATCAGCGACTACGGCCGCAATAAGGTCGCCGCCGACCGCGTCTTCATGGAGGCCTTCTACCGCGACGGGTTCCCGGTCACCATCATCAAACCGACTACGACCTTCGGCCCGCAGTGGTCGCTGTTGCGGCAGATCGCCTGGGAGGCAAGTTGGGTAGACCGCGTCCGCAAGGGTAAGCCGATCGCGGTCTGCGGCGACGGGCGCGCCCTGCACCAGTGGCTGCTGGTCGACGAGGCGGCCCCGGCCTTCGTCTTCACGCTCGGTCGCGAACGCTGCCTCGGCCAGATCTACAACATGATGAAGAGTGAGTCCGGCACCTGGGCCGACTACCACCGGACCGCGATGCAGGTCATCGGGCGCGAGGTCGAACTCGTCGGGGTGCCCCTGGACACGCTGCTGGCGGCCAAGGTCCCCAACGTCGAGATCTGCCGCGATATCTTCTCGCACAACAGCATCTACAGCCCCGCACGCCTGCTGCGGGATGTGCCCGAGTTCCGGCCCCGCCTCTCCCTCGAGGCGTCCATCGCTCGTGTCTACGAGGCGATGTGCCGCGAGCAGCGCGTGCCCGACTCCGACCTGGAGACCTGGGAGGACAGGCTGATCGCGGCCCAGCGCCGGGTGGGCGCGCAGACCCTGGCCTGAGGAGCCCCGTCGCAGCACGCGCGCCGCAGCGGGTCAGGGGCGCGTGCCGGCAGGAGCCGCGACCGCACCGGCCTGAGCGGGGGTCTGCGTGTAGGCCCAGTCGAGGAACTGGCGCACCAGATTGTCACGCAGAGCACCGTATGGCCGGCCGCGCGGGCAGCCGGTGACCACCACGATCATCGTCCGGCCTTCGCGCGTGCAGGTGACCGTCGTGCAGTACATGGACTTGGCCGTGTAGCCGGTCTTCATACCATTGACGCCGGGACAGACGCCGACCAGGCTGTTGTGGTTGATGAACTGGGTTTCCGGGTTCTTCCCCTTCTGGTGGACCAGCTTGTCGGCACGGGTCGACGTCCAGCGTATCACATCCGGAAACTCCAGCAGCCGACTCGCCAGAAAAGCCAGTTCCAGCGCGGTGGCTTCGTTCTCCGGCAGCTTGCGCTGTTTGTCCGGCGGCAGGCCATGCGCGTTGTAGAACTTCATGTGGGTCAGGCCGAGTTGCAGCGCTTTGTCGTTCATCAGGGCGACGAAGGCGTCGGCGCTCCCGCCCGCCAGGTACTCGGCGATGAGGTGGGTGGTGTCGTTGGCGCTCTGGATCATCATGCAGCGGCCCAGTTCCTCGAGGGTGAATCGCTCCCCTTCGGCGATCCAGACCTGACTACCGCCGATCGCGGCCGCGGTCCGCGACACCGGCACCACGTCGGCGAGGGTCACGCGCTTCTCGATATGGATAGCGCGCATCAGCAAGTACGCCGTCATCATCTTGGTCATCGAGGCGATTTCGACCGCCTCGTCCGGGCCCTTCTGCCAGAGGATCTCGCGGTTGGTCAGATCCATGACCACGCCCGTACGGCAGGCGCGGGCCGCCACTTCCAGGGCCGGCGCCAGCGTGCGAATGGACGGCGTCAGGCCCAACTCGGCCAGCGTCGGCTCGGGCGGCGGCCCGACGGGGGCCGGTGGCGCCAGATCAACCGCCGGCGCCGCCGGCACGGTCGCCGGAGCCGGGTGAGCGCGCGACGCAAAGCGCTCGCCAAGGTGCAGGAACCGCCAGCACATCCAGCCACCGGCGCCCACCAGGAGGGCGACCGCGATAGCTCCAGCACGACTCGTACCCATGGTGTTCCGCTCCGTTCAGACAGCGACCTTGACAACAACCTTCTGCACTCTGCCGGTCCCTGCCAGCGGGGCGTGTACATCCTCCGGGAAGAAGAGGGCGAAGCTGCCCGGCGGGACCAGAACCCACGACGCGGGCACATCCCCGAAAAAGCCAACGTCCTTGCCCGCATCGAACGCCTCAGGCTGGCAGCAGGCCGCCAGCGGACTCCAGCCCATCACTTCCTCGCCGCACACCACGGCCTGGATGTCGATGTAACGCCGATGGGCCTCGAACTTGGCCCCCGCCCGCCCGCGGCCGTCGACGGTCATCACCAGCGCATACAGCCGTTCCCCGTCCAACTCGATGCGCCCGTCGGGCAAACCTGCCAGATCGGTATCACGCAGGAAGGCAAAGGCTCTGGCGAAGCTCGGATGCAAAGCCGCGTAAGCCGCTCCGCGCCCGCAGGAATCCATGATCATGGCCGGTGTTCCTTACCGCTTCTCGAGGACGTTGCCCAGGCAGTACCGCGCCCAGCGCGGTCAGCCGGGCCGACGGTAACGGCTGGCAAGATACCGCGGCGTGGCGCCGGCGCAAGGCGTTTGCCGGCTCGACGTCGACGGCTATATTCCACGCCACCCTTGCCGCAGGCCCGGCGCTGGCGCGGCAGGCAATACCGCAAAAACAGGGTTTCAGGAAGCAGGACACATCATGCCCGGTATCCACACGGTTGAGAAAATCGGCGGCACCTCGATGAGCCGTTTCGGCGAGATCATGGACAACGTGATCATCGGCCACCGGACTCCCGAGCAGATGTACAACCGCATCTTTGTGGTGTCAGCCTACGGCGGCATCACCAACCTGCTGCTGGAAAACAAGAAGAGCGGCGCGCCGGGCGTCTACGGCAGGTTCGCGACCGATGACCAGGGCTGGAAAACAGCGCTGGAAACCGTCCGCCAGCGCATGATCGAGTGCAATCGCTCGTTCGAGGCGCTGGGACTCGACCAGAAGGCTGCCGACCAGTTCGTCAATGAGCGTATCGACGGCATCCGCGACTGCCTGCACGACCTGGCGCGCCTGCGCTCCTATGGCCATTTCAACGAACGCGATTACCTGCCGCCGACCCGCGAACTGCTGAGTGCCGTCGGCGAGGCCCACAGCGCCTACAACTCCGCCCTCATCCTCCGCACCCGTGACATCAACGCGCGCTGCCTTGACCTGACCGGCTGGAAGGATACCGAGATCACCGATATGGACACGGCCATCCGCAAGGGCTTCGAAGGTGTGGTGATGTCCCGTGAGATGCCCATCGTCACCGGCTACGTGAAGTACGATGAAGGCATCATGACCCGCTTCGACCGCGGCTATAGCGAGATCACCTTCAGCAAGGTCGCGGTGATCACCGGCGCGCGCGAAGGCATCATCCACAAAGAGTACCACCTCAGCACGGGCGACCCCGTGGTGATCGGGGCGGATAAGGTGCAGGTCATCGGTCACACCAACTTCGACATCGCCGACCAGTTGAGCGATCTCGACATGGAGGCCATCCATTCCAAGGCGTCAAAGGAGATGGAGCTCTGCAACATCCCCATCCGTGTCAAGAACGCCTTCGACCCCGAGCACCCCGGCACCCTGATCCAACGCGACTACGTCTCGCCCGAACCGCGGGTGGAGATCATCTGCGGCCGCAATGATGTGGTCGCCATCGAGTGCTTCGACCCGGAGATGGTGGGCAAAGCGGGCTATGACTACCGACTGGTCCAGGCCTTTGCCGACACCGGCATCAGCTTCATCGCCAAGAACACCAACGCCAACACTATCACCCACCTGGTTCCCGAGAAGCTGAAGCGTTTGGAGGAGTGTGTTGCCCTGATCCGCGAGCGCCTGCCGGGCGCCCAGGTGCGGACCCTGCCCGTGGGCATCGTCTGCGTCATCGGCACGAATATGCAAATCCCTGGCCTGCTCTACCGGGCCGCCAGGGCGCTGGCGGAGGCGAGCATCAACGTGCTGGGGCTGGATCAAGCCCTGCGGCAGGTGAACATGCAGTTCATCGTCAGCCGCGAGGACTTCGGCGCGGCCATTCGCTCATTGCACCGCGAGTTTGTCGAGCGCTGAGGCTCGCCGCCGCGTTTGGGGGACGGATGACAGCGTAGTGTTCAGGGTTTAGGGCTCACCACGGCCCCCGGCTCGCCGGGGTGAAGGCGGCATCTCCGTATGCCGCGGCCGGGATGCGGAGATCCCGGCTTCCAAGGGCGGTCCGGACATACCGAAGTGGGTTTCGCGAGTCTCATGCAAGTTCAGAGTTCACGCTTCAGCGTGTCCCCCAGACAGCCTGAAGGCCGAACTCTGAACTGAGGTCGCCTGGCAGCGGCTCCAGCACTTGCTGCAACCAGGGAGTCTCGACAAGGCTTCGCACCCATGGCAGACCCAGTCACAGCCCTGCCGGAGCTCGCCTGCGGCGTCGCGGGGTGGAGCTACGACGATTGGCGCGACACGGTCTACCGTCTGCCGGCGGCCGACCTCCGACAGCCCCTGCTCTTCGATAGTCCGACCACACCGGCGGCCCAGCCGCCGGCCCGCTATGCCCCGGACCCGCTGACCTTCCTGGCTGGCTTCGTGGACATGGTCGAAGTCAACAGCTCGTTCTACCGCATCCCGACCGCAACCGCCACGGCCTCCTGGGCGCGCAAGGTGAGCGGGCACCCCGACTTCTTCTTCACCGCCAAACTCTTCCAGGGCTTCACCCATGAATCGCGTCGCGATGCCGCCCTGGCGGCCCAGTTCCGCACCGCTTTTGCGCCCTTGCAGGAGGCCGGTAGGCTGCGCGCCGTGCTGGCCCAATTCCGCTACGATGCAGCCGACACCCCGGACCGGCGCGAGCTGCTGCGCTGGCTGTGCGAGCAGTTCGCGACGCTGACGCACCTGGTCGTGGAGGTGCGCCACAGTTCCTGGCAAACCGACTCGGGCAGCACCTTCCTGCGCGACCTGGGAGTCAGCATCGCGGTGCTGGACTACCCCGTGGGCCGCGATTCGTTCACGGCCCAACGCAACCTGGGCGCCCCGGAGGGGTACTTCCGCCTGCATGGCCGTAACTACGCCTCATGGTTTGCCCACGAGAAAGCCGCGCACGAGCCTTACAACTACGACTACAGCGAGCCCGAGATCACGGAGCTCGCGAACACCGCACGGCAGCTTCTGCCCGAGGTGCGGAGCCTGACCATCGTCGCCAACAACCACTACCGCGGCAAGGGCGTTTCCGCGGCGTTGCGCCTGAAGAGCGAGCTGCTCCGACAGAAGGTCGCCGTCCCCCCTGCCCTCCTGGAGACGTACCCGAACCTGCAGCGGATCGCCGCCACCGCGGCCGACTAGACTCGCCGGGCTCCGCTGAACCCGCCGCGTCAAGCTGAGAGCGCATGGCCGGAAAGCGGTGTCGAGCCACCGGCAGTCCAAAGCTAGCCCAACTTACGCACTGTGAGTCATAACATCCTGATTATCAACGATCCGATTTTTGAGTAACTACAAAGTCCGGCTGACCTGCGGCTGTGATGACGTCCTTGGCGACAGGCAGTCCGGCCAGGCTGACGATACCGAG
>CAILUI010000006.1 GCA_903837355.1 uncultured Victivallales bacterium | reverse complement strand
GCGTCGCGGCGAGCTGGAGTTCCTCAACGGTGACACTAAGGACATGCAGTGGACCGTGTTCCGTCCCTGCCACATCTACGGTGCGCCGTCGCAGTTGGGCTGCCTGCCGGCCGCGGCGCGCGACCCGCAACTGCTGCGCAAGCTGCGGGCGGGAGAGCCGGTGCGCCTGGTTGGCGGCGGCCATTTTCTGCAGCAGCCCATCCTGGTGACCGACCTGGCCCGACTGGTCCTGAGCGTCCTCGACAATCCGCTCTCGCACCGCAAGATCTACGGCTCAGTCGGCCCGGACATCGTCGCCTCGTATGAGTACTATGAGATCATCGCGAAGGTACTCGGGGTGCCGGTACGCTTCGAAGAGATACCGGTGACCGCCGCCTTGTTGGAACACCCGGAATGGCGCAGCTTCCTCTGCCACCGTATCTACGACCTTACCCCGCTGCGCCTCGACGGTCTGAAGGTGCCGAACACGCCGCTGACCGAAGGCTTGGCGGAGCATACGGAGTGGCTGTTGCGGCAAGGTTGAGCCGGGAGGATGGCGGTGTAGCGTGAACCGAACCCAAGACGGAGGTTGACGGACCCATGACCTGGAGACACGACATGGCAGTGCTGCTCATCGGGATGACCGGTTTCGCCTCGGCTGGCGGGGCGGCCGAGAGCCGCTGGCAGGAGGCGACGGCGCAGAAATTGCCGCGCTGGCATGGCTTCAACCTGCTTGAGAAGTTCCAGAAGAACGCCAACAAGCCCTTCGTCGAGGACGATTTCCGCCTGATCTCCCAGTGGGGCTTCAACTTCGTGCGGCTGCCGATGGACTACCGCTGCTGGATCGTCGAGGGTGACTGGCGACGTCTGAACGAGGATGTGCTGAAGGAAATCGACCAGGCGGTGGCCTGGGGGGAGACGTACGGCATCCACGTCTGCCTCAACTTCCACCGCGCCCCCGGCTACACCGTGGCCAAACCCAAGGAGGCCAAGAATCTGTGGACCGACCCCGAAGCGCAGGAGGTATGCGCCCTGCATTGGGGCGCCTTTGCGCGGCGCTACAAGGGCATTCCGAGCACTCGCCTCAGTTTCAACCTGATGAATGAGCCGGGCGACGTCGACAGTCCGACCTATGCGGCGGTGGTGAAGCTACTGGTGGACGCCATTCGGCAGGAGGACCCGCAGCGGCTGGTGATCTGCGACGGCCTGCAGTGGGGCTCGAAGCCTTGTCTGGAGCTGCTGCCCCTGGGCGTGGCCCAGGCGACGCGCGGTTACACGCCTTTCCAGATCACACACTACAAAGCGAGCTGGGTCAATGGCGCCGACACGCTGCCGGTGCCATCTTGGCCCCGGTTGCAGATTTATGGCAATCTCTACGGCCCGTCCAAGCCCGAGTACGCCGGCGCGCTGCGGCTCGACGGACTGTTTGCCGAAGCCCACCGGCTGCGCCTGCGCGTCGGCGTGGTCTCGTCCAAGGCGACTCTTGTGGTCCGGGCCGATGGCGCCGAAATCCTGCGCCGGCAGTTCGTCTGCGGCCCCGGCGAGGGCGAGTGGAAAAAGGCCGATTTCAAGGCGCAATACGACCTCTACCAAAACCTCTACGACCTGGATTGCGAAGCCGTCATCCCGGCCGGCGCCAAGCTCGTCGAATGCGTCAACGAAGCCGGTGACTGGATGCAATTGACGGAACTGGGCCTGACGCCACAACGCCCTGGCGCCGCGGAGTTGAAGACCGGCCTCGATACGAGCTGGGGCCGCAAGCCGGGCAGTGTGCGCTTCGACCCGGCCGGCGCCGCGGGGCCGTTCGTCGCCCTCATCTGCGAGAACCGCGAGTGGCTGCGTGACACCACTATCGCCCCCTGGCAAGAGGCCGAGGCCCAGGGCGTCGGCGTCATGGTCGGCGAATGGGGCGCCTTCAATAAGACCCCCCATGACGTGTTCCTGCGCTGGGCCGAAGACTGCCTGCGCAACTGGCAGGAGGCGGGCTGGGGTTGGTCCCTGTGGAACTTCCGTGGCTCCTTCGGCGTCCTCGATAGCGACCGTGCCGATGTCGCCTACGAAGACGCCAATGGCCACAAGCTCGACCGCGCCTTGTTGGAGCTGCTGCAGCGCTACGCGAAGTAGGGCCGCGGCTCGCGCGGCCGGAGCCGACCCGACGGTCGG
>CAILUI010000005.1 GCA_903837355.1 uncultured Victivallales bacterium | reverse complement strand
GGCGCTGAGTCGTACCGTGCATGACCTGATTCTGCGCCGCGGCGCCAGCGTCGAGCTGACGGCCAGTGGCGCCGCCCTGGCGCCGACGGGCACGGGCGACCTGCGCGTCGAGGCTGACTCCAGCCTCTTCCCGCACAGCGCGCTGGTCTTCGGCACTGTAACCGTGCGGGCTGGCGGCGTCCTCGGGCATCTCGCCGGAGACCCCGGCTTGACGCTGACCACCGTGGCCGACGCCGTGGTCGAGGCCGGTGGGCGGATCACGGCCGACGCCATGGGCTACGGGCCGACCCTGGGCCCGGGTTACGGCGGCAGCGTCTGGGACAGCGGCAGCGGCGGCAGCTACGGAGGTTGGGGCGGCCGGATGACGGGCAGTGACGTTGGCGGCGCGCCCTACGGTTCGATCGAAGAGCCCACCGACTTGGGCAGCGGCGGCGGCTGGTCCACCGCCGGGGCGCGCGCCGGCGGTGGCGCCCTGCGGCTGATGGTTGGTGGCGCTCTCCGGGTGGACGGCGCGATCAGCGCCGACGGGCAGGCCAGCACCGATGTCGGCGGCCGGGCGGGAGCCGGTTCGGGCGGCAGCGTCTGGGTCACCGCGAACGGCAGTCTGACCGGCAGCGGCGCGATTTCAGCCAACGGCGGCGATTCCGCCTGGGCCGCTGGGGCCGGCGGCGGCGGGCGGGTGGCGGTCTACGCGGCCAGCCTTCCCTTCGCGGGCACGATCTCGGCCTGCGGCGGCCAGGGCGGCAGCGCCAGCCCCTCGGGCGGCGCTGGCACCGTCTGCCTGAAGGCGGTGGACTGGGCGCTGCCGGACCTGATCCTCAACAATGGCGGCCGGGACGGCGACCGGCGGACGCCGCTCGAGCTCACGCACACCCTGCGTAACCTGAGCCTTGAGGATAGTGCCGAGGTCGAACTGACCACGGCCGACGCCGCGACGACGCTGACCGGCAGCGGCGAACTGAGCGTCGGACCGCTGTGCAGCCTCTACCTGCACGGCGGCGTGGTCTTCGGGAGCATCCATGTGTGGGGCACCGCGGTGGTCACCACGTTTGCTGGCGAAGCCGGGTTCGCCCTGAGCACGATGGGCGATCTCACTATCGATGGCGGCGGCGTGGTGACGGCCGATGCGCTCGGCTACGGGCCGGGGGCGGGGCCCGGGTACGGGGGCACCAGCGGCGGCAATCACGGCGCCGGCGGCAGCTACGGCGGTCTCGGCGGCTGGGCCCTGCCGGCGCCGGTGGGCTTCGGTGGCGGCGGCACCTATGGCACGGCCGAGTGGCCGACCGACTTCGGCAGCGGCGGCGGCACTGGCCGCAGCCCGAACGGCGGTTCCGGGGGAGGAGCCGTGTGCTTGTTCGCCGGCGGCAACCTGCTCCTGAACGGCCAGGTAAGCGCCGATGGCGAGACGCGCCCGGAAGGTCGCGATGGCGCGGGTTCCGGCGGCAGTGTCTGGATCACCGTCGCCGGTACGTTCTCCGGCAGCGGTGTTGCTTCTGCCGATGGCGGCGACAGCGGTTGGCTGGCGGGCGCTGGCGGCGGCGGACGCATGCTGCTCGAGGCTGGGCAGTTCGCCGGCAGTTTCCTGGCTCACGCCAATGGTGGCGTCGGCGGTTCGGGGGGGAGTCCTTCGGGCGCCGGCGGCTCGCTGATCGTACGCAGCAGCGTCGGCAACAGCGTGCCGGCGGGCAACTTTGCGGCGCAGGCGGGCGGCGACTGCGGCAACCCGGACGGCTGCGACGGCAGTCTGCTCAGCGAGTCGGTGGCGAGCCTGCGCTGGTCGGTGCCGCCCAGCGGCCTGGTCCACGGCCTGGCCCCCCTGACCTGGACGCTGCTGGGCGCAGATTTCTACGCCGGCAGCGTTGCTATCTTCCTGCTGAGGAACGGTGAGCAGACGCTGATCGCTGCCGACGTTCCCACCTGGGAGCGCGGTGTGATCTGGGACAGCACGAGAGTCGCCGATGGCATCTACGAGTTCCTGGTCGTGGCCCGTACCTCCGCCGGTCTGACCGTCGAAGTGCGGCGGCAGATGCTGGTGAACAACAGTGTCCTCTGGCATGGCGGCCGGCTCACGGCCGCTGCGACCTGGGGCGCGGACCGGGTGCATGTCGTGGACAGCCTCCTGACCGTGACCGCCGGCGTGCGACTGACGATCGCGGCTGGCGCCGTGGTCAAGTTTGCGCCCGGT
>CAILUI010000004.1 GCA_903837355.1 uncultured Victivallales bacterium | reverse complement strand
GTGAGAACGTGAAGGCGTGGATTCGTGGCAGACGGCCGGCACACGCGCCGTAACCCTCACGCAATCACGCTCTCACGCTTTCACCGTGCCGGTGACCAACAGCGATGGTCGTTGGGAAAACGGAACAGCCCTGCAGTCGCGGGGCCGGCAACCGGATGCTGGCGCCGCGCGAACGGGGGGCCAACCCCACCGGGGCTCCGACCGGGAGGCCGCTCTCAGTCGCGGCGTGCGACCACGCGCCGCACCGTCAACCGCGAGCCCCCGGCGCTGAGACGGAAGTCCGTGAAACTGTTCTGACGGTTACAGAACCGCGGGTCGGACAGGCGGAAGGTGGCGCTGCGCCAGGTGCCGGTATGTCCGCGTACGACGGGAGTTGCCGTCTTGTACGCCCCCGCCAGCAGCGCCCGCCGGTCCGCGGAGTCGTACTGCATCCCGACCGCACCGTCGCCATCGTCGAGGAACTCCACCTCGACCGTCAGCGGACCGCTCGGCTCGAAACCGAAGCCATCGTCCACGTCGAAGTAGAGGAACTGCTCGCCGTTGGCGCCATTGGCAACCGTCTCGACGCAGGTGGATCCGGCCGCCACGGCAGCGCGGAACTCGCCATCGCCATTGCGCACAAGCCGAAGACCCTGATCGCGCCCCGAGACGCCCAACGTGGTCTCGACACCGGGCGCCTCCGCATAGGGGCTGGCGGAGTGCAACCGCGCCCCCGCCTTCCACTGCGCCGCGTAGTGCCGGGTCAGGTCGATGTAGCGGCGACCGTACTCCTGGGTCTCACAGATGTCCGTTCCCTCGTGGAGTTCATTCCAAGTCTCGACGAGAGCGATTGCCGGGCGCAGCGCCGGGTCAAGCGCCAGGAGTTGCTCCCACCTACGGCTGTAAAGCCGTCCGTCCTCGCGGTCGATCCTCGGGCTGGTGCGTCCCGGAGCGGCGTGGTCATCGTATCCCGGCCCGAGCGTCGCCACGCCAGCGGCCTTCGGACTGAAGGCCGCCCCCCAGTCGTAGGCATTGTCGGCCTCTGCCGGCCACGAACGCTCGGCCACGAGGTACGGCCGGACTCCACCGAAATCGGCGGCAAAGTGGGTACGGACGTACTCGAAGACGCTGGGGTCGTCGGAGCCGGCCTTTGCGGTGGCCGTGTAGAGGAACACGAGCGGGCGGCCGTCGAGCGTGGCCCAGAGCCGCGGCGGAATGAGCGAGTAGTAGTCGCGGATGGTCACATAGAGCCAGGCCCGCCCGTCCGCGGTGGACAGGTCGACGTGTCGCTGCGCCAGGTTACCGTTGGCTGCGAGCGACGAGGTGTCGTAGAAGAGGCCGATTCGGGGTGGCACTCGGCCCTCAGCCAGCAGCGCTTCCGCCGCGGCCACGAGCGGCGGCAGGCCATTGTGGTGCCAGGGGAAGTCGGCGACCTTGCTCGCCGGCGCGCCCCAATAGACCGGCAGCATCATCTCGATGCCGGCGTCCATGATGTCGAGCAGTTCCTTCCGGTGCCAGGCGGGATCCAGGTAGCTCACGCCCGTCGGATCCGGCGGGTGATCAACCAGGGCGTCGGAGCCGTCGGGGTTGCGGAAGTGCTCGCCGGTCGCATGGTTGTACCAGAAGAAGTAGTAGGTGCCAACGAACGGCGCACCGGACCTGAAACTTGGGGCGGCAGCAGCCTGGGCCGCACTGAGCCGGATATGCGGACCGAGGGCCGGAGAACGCAGGAGGGCCGACTCGGAATACGGGTCATCCGCCGCGCCGGCGGCCCAGAGCAGCACCGCGGCAAGGTGCGCCGCCAGGGTCAGCCTGCCGTACATCAGGGTTCTCATCGTCACCTTGCATCCGCTTGTGCAGGTCTGCGGATCGGCCTGCTGCTGCCCGCTACGGCCGCGAACTCGAACGTCTCCGGGGCGACCCACTCGCCGGCCGTCGCGCCGGCTATCCGACACACCTGCCGTTTGCCCGAGAGCATGGTTAGTACTCCCTCGGCCTGCAGTAACTGGCGCTTGCGCTCAAGCGCGGGCCCGCCGCGCTGCCCGCTGAACCCGCCCAGGCTCAGGTCGGTCGCCACGACGCGATGGCAGGGCACCCGGGGCGCAAAGGGGTTATGCCGCAAGGCTTGGCCGACGGCCCGCGGGCAGCGGCAACCCACGGCGCGCGCCAGGGCGCCGTAGGTCGTCACCTGGCCGGCCGGCACCCGGCATAGCGCCGCATATACCGTCCGCCGGAAAGCACTCTGGGCCTGCCAGGCGCGGGGCTCGATGCCGGCCACCGGCGGCAACTCCAACCCCGCCCCACCCGCAGGCTTACTCGCCGATGACTTCATAGAACCCCACGGCGCTGCCGGTGAAGCGCACCGAACCCGCCTCGATATCCCCCACCGCGACGGCCAGACCGCCAGCGCAGTAGACCAACGGCCTGGCCTTGAAAGGTGCGCTGAAGCTGACGATCTCGCCGGGCGCCGCCAGCCCGCGCAACACCCGCTCGTGGTCCCGGTTCGCGCGCGAATCATAGGCAAAAAGCCCAAGCACGCTGACCGGAGCGCCGACGGCCGTCACGGTGACCCGGTGCAGGCCATACGGCAGCCCCAAGATGCCGCGCCGGTTCTCGAGGTAGTATACCTTGCCGGAACGGTCCGTATAGGCGCCGTTGGCAGCGACCTCCAGGGGTGCTCCGCCATCGACCGCGATCCTGAGCACGCCCCCCTCGGCCCGGTCAACGAAGGCGATTGACAGGTCGGAGCCGACTGCCGTCACCGTCAGACTGCTGCCGACGGGCAGTTCGACACGTCGGTTGCCATAGGGCGCTCCCCACTCGGACGCAAACTCCTGCACCGCGAGGCCCTGGAGCTCCCAGGCGGGCTGGTCGACGGAGACGAAGCGGCGGTTGGGGCAGGTCTTCAAGTCGACCGCGGTCAGCGTCGCCTCGGGGCCTTCGATCTCCAGGATATGGCGGTCGCCCAGGCGGTTGTCACCGTGCCGGAACAATGAGTTGCGCAGATCGCGCCCGGGCTGCGAGCGCCGGCTCTCCTGCTTCTTCCCGTCCACCCACGGGACCGGCTTGTCGTCCGCGACGCTGCCCCAGCAGTTCAGCGCCGTATCCTCGAAGAGCACCATGTTGCCGCGGATCCTGGCGTCGCCCTGCAGCAGGGTGGTCATCTCGCCCTCCCAACCGTAGGTGTTGGGATGCAACCGCTCGGGCAGTTGCCGTTGCGCAATTCCGGGAAGCACCGGATCCCAGCACTCGAAGGCCCGTTCCAGCACCTTGGACCAGAGGTAGTGCGCGGCGGCCTGCGGATGCCCGTCGTTCGGAACCAGGGCATAGCGGTTGCACCAGCGCGTCAGTTCGTCGGAGAGCTTCCCGTAATCCAGCACTGGAATCTGGTAACGCAATGCCAGAGCGCGCAGGTCATCGGCGTTGGGCGTGTAGGCGCCGGCGTTCTGGAACATGCAGAACAGGAACTCGGTGTCCGGGTAATGCCGCTGGAGCCAACGGATCGTGCCCTCGAAGACCGCCACCTCGTTCGGCGTGTCGGTCTTCTCATTGGCGCCGCTGCCGAAGATGACGAGGTCCGGTCGCGGGCCCTCGGGCCGACTGAAGAGGCCCGGGTAGAGCTCCTGCCAGGTCTTGCCGTCGCCGTGGCCATTCTCGCCTGCCGAGGGGGGCAGCGACAACGAGCAGTAGGCCGCCAGGCCGGAATGCGCCTCGCCGACACAGGAGCCGTCGCAGGCCATGATGTTCAGGCAGATGCGGTTCACGGGCAGGTCGAACTTACGCATCAGCTCCAACCGCAGGCGGCCGGTGTAACAGAAGTAGTGCTGCCACCAGCCGATATAGCCGGCCAGATCCGGCCGCCGCACCCGCTCGGGCTCGAAGACGCGGTCGGACAGCGGCTGCTTGAAGGTGGGGCTGCCCGGAGTCTCGTCATAGAGGTACAGCGGCGGATTGGCGCTGCCGCGGTCGATGCTGGAGCCCATGGCCAGGATGTGCAGCGCCTCCCCCTTCCACAGCTTCCGCAGTGTCCGGGGAATGTGCTGATAGTACGGGTATGGCTGACGCTCGGCCGGCAAGCACCAGGCGGGCTGCGTCCCCGTCGTCAGTGTGGGCCACCACACCCACACGGTGGCGTCCGTCGCGCCGTTCGCCAGTTCGACCTCGACGGCCACCGTGTTCAGGTCCTGACTGTAGGACGCGTCGGGACTGTTCGCATGGAAGCGGCCCTCCACCACCAGGGGCGCCGTAGCCAGGGCCAGCTTCCCAACCTGCGCGCTGGAGGCTTCCACCCGCGCCGCCTCAACCAGCTCGCCGCGAGAGTGCCGCGGGAAGGTGCGCGTGTCGCCCATCCCGAACTCCCCGGGCGACCAGGTGCCGTCCTCGCTGTCCACCTTCAGCGTCCGCAGCCGTACGCGCAGGGCGCCGGCGGCCGACTGGTTGCCCTGCACCGTCAACACCAGCGTCGAACCGTGTGCCAAGCCGGCCTCGGGCAGCGGGAGCAACTGCCGCAGCGATTTCCCCGGGCCGATGCGCACCAGATTCCCAACCGCGTGGTCCGGCCGCACCTCGACCGGCGCATGCGCCTCGCGCATCACCTGCACGTCGCCGTAAGCGTCGCAGTTCCAGAAGGCGACATAGCCCGCGGTGTAGCTTTCGGCCTGGCCTTGCCGATGGGGCGTGAAAGCATGGAACTCGAGAGTCGGGTTGAGCAACAGGTTGCCCCGGCCCGCCGCGGCCGGCGCCGCGGCGGCATCCGCCGCCCGGCACGGCGCGGTGGCGAGCGCCAGTGCCGCCACGAGCCACCCTGCCGCCGCCATCCTCAGCGTTCCCATAGCACCCTCTCCTGGTCAGAGCCGCGGCACGGTCAGACCGCCATCCACCACCACCACCTGACCTGTGGAGTACGGTAAGTCACCACGTGCCAGCATCGCCACCGCCTTGCCCACATCATCAGGCAGCCCCCAACGCGCCTGCAGGCAGAGCCCCTGGCCGATCAGCCCGTCGTACTTGCCCTGCACCGCGGCGGTCATGTCGCTCCTGATCACCCCCGGACGCACCTCGTAGACCGGTATGTCATGCTCGCCCAAACGCGTGGCCCAGAGCTGCGTCGCCATGCTCACGCCGGCCTTGCTGATGCAGTACTCGCCGCGCGTCGGCGACGCCACGGTGGCCGAGATGGAGGAGATATTGATCATGCAGGCCGGGAACGCCGCGTCCTGCTGCCGCGCCCGGATCATGTCGCGCGCCACGGCCTGCGTCAGAAAATAGGGCCCCTGCAAGTTGACTCGCAACACCCACTCGAAGCTCTCCTCCGTGGCCTCGAGCAGGTCCGCCCGGACCTTGGGCGCCACGCCGGCGTTGTTGACCAGGACGTTGGGCGTGCCGAATGTCGCCTGGACCTCCGCCAAGGCCCGCTGCCGGTCAGCGCTCTGGCTGACGTCTCCCTGACAGTAAAGCACCTCCACGCCGCAACTGCGCAGTTCGGCCACGACGGCGCGCACTTCGTTAGCCTGCTTGCGGCCGAAAAGGGCTAGGTTCACTCCTTCACGGGCCAGCGCCCGACTGATGCCGAGCCCAATGCCGCGGGCACCGCCGGTCACCAAGGCGCATCTGCTCATCTGCCGGCTCCCCTCTCAGGGTTCTTCCTCGACATGACCGACGCCAGGCCGCGGGCCGCGGCTGGCCCGCTGGCCGTGCCACACTGCAGTAGTATATTGAACCTGCCGGGTGACGCAACCCGGTAAGCCGGCCAGAGCACGAGGGGCCATGCCCGAGACGATCATAGACACACTGGTCCGCATTCTGCGGCGCCAGACGGCGGCCGGGACACGAGTCGCGCCGCTGTCTGCGGCCGCCCGCGAGGCCCTGTTCGCGGCTCCGACGGACCGGCCGCCGGCCGGCCGTCGCGCCTCAACGCCCCCTGCCCCGGTCGCGCCGCCGCGCGCCGCCGTCCTCGTCGCCGCCGTCACCACGTCGCCCCTCGCGGCCCCGCGGTCCGCCCCGATCGCGCCCCCTGCCCCCGTGTCGACCGAGCCCCTGGCCCTGGCCACCTTGGACTGGGACGAACTGCAGTGCCTGGTGAGCGCGTGTACCCGTTGTCCACTGTGCAAGGAGCGGACGCAGACCGTTTTCGGTACCGGCAGCCGGCAGGCGGAACTGATGTTCATCGGCGAGGCCCCCGGGCGCGACGAAGATGCGCAGGGAGTGCCCTTTGTCGGTGCCGCGGGACAGCTTCTGACCAAGATGATCACGGCGATGGGGTTCGACCGCGCCGCCGTCTACATTGCCAACATCGTGAAGTGCCGTCCGCCGCGCAACCGCCCTCCGGAGGCAGACGAGGCCACGACCTGCCTGCCCTTCCTCCGCCGGCAGATCGAACTCGTGCGGCCTAAGGTCATCGTCACCCTCGGGGCCACGCCGCTGCAGTTCCTGCTGGGGAAGAGCGGGATTGCCCGTGAGCGCGGCGTCTGGTCCGAGTTCGCCGGCATCCCCGTACTGCCCACGTTCCATCCGGCGTACCTCCTCCGCGCTCCCGAGCACAAGCGAGAAGCCTGGGAAGATCTGAAGCAGGTCATGGTTCGCCTCGGCCGGGAGTCGGCGCCCGCGCCCTTGCGCCCGCCAGCGGTTCCGTGAGCCACGAAGACAGTATGGGTAGCGCAGAGGTGAGTGGTGAAACGTTCCAGCATGGCCTGTGTGTTCGCTCTCCTCGGTGCCTGGGCGGGTCTGGCCGCCGAGAGCCTGACGGACGCCGCGTCGCCCGCCGCTGCCGCGCTCAGCCAAGCGCAGACGCAAGCCCTCGCGGTTGCCACCGCCGACGGCATCCTTGACCTCGCCGAGGCCAAGCGGATCACGCTTGCCGACAATCCGAGCATCGCCGCCGCGCTGGCCCGCGTCGACATGGCTGCCGCGGCCATCCGCGAGAGCCAGGCGGCGCTGTTCCCGACCCTCAGCCTCAGTTCCAGCGCGACGCATACCGAAGACACACCCCTTGCCCTCGGCGGCGGTGCGGATGCCGCGACCTCCCGCACCTACACGCTCACGGGCAGCACGTCCTGGTTGCTCTTCGATGGTTTCGCCACCCACTTCCGGGTGGCCGCGGCGCGCCACAACCAGGCGGCGTCTCGCGAGGCCGCACGTGATGTCCAACGGCTGCTGCTGCAGGGCGTGGCCCTGTCCTACTACGAGGCCCTTCTGGCCCGCGAAGCGATGACCATCGCCCGGCGCGACCGCGACTTCAACCGCGAACTCAGCGCCGAGACTAAGAAGCGCTTCGAGGCCGGGGTCGTCTCCCGCAGCGAGGTGCTGAACTTCGATATCCGCGTCGCTCTGGCGGACAGCAGTTACCTGGCCGCGGAGAGCGATCTATTCAAGGCGCGCGTCGCCTTGGCGGAGCTGCTCGGCATCCCGGCCGCCAGCCTGCCGGCGGGGCTGGAACAGGCACCCCTGCCCGCAGCCGGAGCAGCCACCGCGCTCCCCGATCTGCAGATCGAGCTGGAGTACGCCTTGGCCAACCGCCCCGACTACCTGCAATTCCTCGAGTCCCGGCGGCGTCTGGAGGCCGAGCGCCAGGCCCTCCGCGGCGACTACCGGCCGCGGCTCTCCGTGGCCGCCGACTACGGCTGGTACCGGCTGAGTAATCCGCGCTTCCACGATGACCGCGACGCTAGCAGTTCCATCGGACTCGCCGCCACTTGGGACCTGTTCTCGGGCGGTGCCACCACGGCCCACGAGGCCCGCCTGCTCGCCCAGGCCCGCGAGATCAATGAATCCATCAACTCCCTCAAGCACGCCATCGTCGCGCAGTTGCGGCAGCGCCTCGACGCCAGCCGCGTGGCCGGGGAGCAGGTGACCCTGCAGCAGCGCATTCGCGACCTGACCCTGGAGACGCGCGATCTGGTGCGCAGCGAATACATGGCCGGCCGCGCCGGCCTGACGCGTCTCAACGAGGCCCAGACCGATCTGGTGCGGGCCGAGGGTCAGTCCGCCCAGGCCCTCATCCGCCAGGCGCAGGTGACCGAACTGCTGGCCGGAGCTTCCGGACGTAACCTCGGCGCCATCGGGCCCGAATCTACCCCCATGCCATGATCGTCAGGCCGCGGCAGGTCGCACGGCGGCCTGACGCAGGGACGCGGTGTCAGACGAGCCAGGAGGACAGGCAGCATGAGTTCCGCACTCGCCCTCTTCGGAGGCCCCAAGGCCGTCGTTACCCCGGTCGGTGACACCTTCACCTGGCCGATCATCAGTTCTGCTGCCGAACAGGCCGCGCTGGATGTGTTGCGCCGGGGGGCCATGTCTGGCGTCGAGATTTCCATCGAGTTCGAGAAGGAGTATGCCGCCTGGCAGGGCACTCGCTACGCCCTGGCCCACAGCAGCGGCACCGCCGCCATCGAGGGCGCCCTCTTCGGCTGCGGCGTCCGTGCGGGCGACGAGATCATCGCCCCCAGTCTGACCTATTGGGCCAGCGCCTTACCCGCCTTCAATCTCAAGGCCACCATCGTCTTCGCCGACGTCCAGCCCGACTCGCTCTGCCTCGACCCTGCCGACATCGAACACCGCATCACGCCGCGAACCAAGGTCATCGTCGTGGTGCACTACTGCGGCTACCCGGCGGACATGGACCCGATCATGGCGATCGCCCGCAAGCACGGCATCAAGGTGCTTGAAGACGTCTCGCACGCGCACGGCGGCGTCTACCGCGGCCGCAAACTGGGCAGCATCGGGGACGTGGGGGCGATGTCGCTGATGAGCGGCAAGGCCCTGGCCATCGGCGAGGGCGGCATGCTTGCCACCGATGACCGCGATCTCTACGAGCACGCCATCGCCTGGGGCCACTACGAACGTTACAACGACACCATCCAGTGCGCCGCGCTGCGACCGTACATCGGCCTGCCGCTCGGGGGCCACAAGTACCGCATGCACCAAGTCAGTTCCGCCGTCGGACGCATTCAGTTGCGCGAGTACGACCAGCGCAACCTCGAGATCCTCAAGGCCATGAACGCCTTCTGGGACCTCCTCGACGGCGTTCCGGGGCTGCGCGCGCATCGCCCCGCCAAGGGCTCTGGCAGCGAGATGGGCGGCTGGTACGCGGCGCACGGCCTCTACCGGCCTGAGGAACTCGGCGGGCTCTCCCTTACTCGTTTCTGTCAGGCGGTCCAGGCCGAGGGTGTGGGCACCTACCCCGGCTGTAACCGGCCCCTTCATCTGCACCCGCTGCTGAGCACCTGCGACGTCTATGGCGACGGCAAGCCGACCCGCTGGGCGCACTCGTGCCGCGAACTCTGCCAGGATGCCGGCTCCCTGCCCGTCACCGAACTGATGAATGGCCGCGTCTACGGCATTCCGTGGTTCAAGTTCTACCGCCCAACGATCATCGCCGAGCACGCGCACGCCTTCCGTAAGGTGGCGGAGAACTACCGTGAACTGCTGGCCGATGACCCGGGCGATGCACCCACGGTGGGCGGCTGGGGCCTCTTCGCGCGCCGCTGAGCCAGGTCATTGGGGCATTGGGTCATTGGACATTGGTCATTGGTCATTGGGGCATTGGTCATTGGACATTGGTCATTGGACATTGGACATTGGTCAGAGGGCACCGTTTTCTGGCTACCGTTCACCGTTCACCGTTCACCGTTCACCGTTCACCGTTCACCGTTCACCGTTCACCGTTCACCGTTCACCGATCACCGTTCACCGTTCACCGATCACCGTTCACCGTTCACCGTTC
>CAILUI010000003.1 GCA_903837355.1 uncultured Victivallales bacterium | reverse complement strand
GCCGCCCGAGGCGGCACGTCGCGGTATACGGCGGCGGGCCGGCAAAGCCGTCACCGACCGCCGCCTCCCGGCCAGGTGTCAGGATGCTTGCCGCCACGCGCACAGAGCGCCCGCTGGAGAGCAGCCCTATGCTGACTTCCTGGTAGAGTGATGGCCGGAGGCCGGGGCTGGCGGTCAGTCTGAGGCGGGATCCGCCGGCTGCGCCGGGTCCAGCCGTCGACGTCGCAACTGCCCGCAGGCGGCCTGGATACGATCGCCCTTGCGCTGCCGCAGGGTCACTTTTGCGCCCAGGCTGCGCAGGCGCTCCTCGAAGGCCCGGACGCGCCGTTCGTCCGGTGCCCGGTAGTGTTGCACGACCGCGTTGTACGGGATCAGGTTGACTTTGGCATCCAGGTGGCGCGCCAGGGTGGCCAGCTCGGTGGCGTCTGCGTCGCTATCGTTATCGCCGGCCATGAGGGCGTATTCGAGGGTAACGATCCGGCCGGTGCAATCGCGGTAGTAGCGGCAGGCGTCGAGGATCTCGGCGAGGGGGTAGCGGTGGTGCGGCGGGATGAGGCGGCCGCGCTGCTCGTCGGTCAGGGCGTGCAGGCTGATGGCGAGGTGCCACTGGCGCCGCAGCTCCGCCAGGTAGCGGATGCCGGGGACGATGCCGCTGGTCGAGATGGTGATGTGTCGGGCGCCGATGCCCAGGTGTTCGGCGCCGCAGATCAGGTCCAGGGCGGCCACCAGGTTGTCGAGGTTCAGCAGGGGTTCGCCCATCCCCATGACCACGATGTTGTCGACGCGCTGCTGCCGGTGCCGGCAGGCGGCGATGACCTGGTCGACGATCTCGGCGGGTTCAAGGTTGCGGATCAGGCCATCGCGGCCGCTGGCGCAGAAGGTACAGCGCACCGGGCAGCCTACCTGGGTGCTGATGCAGACGGTCTGGCGTTCGGGGGCGTGAATGAGGACCGTCTCGATGCTCTCCCCATCGGCGAGGCGAAACAGCCACTTGACCGTACCGTCGTCGGCCTCTTGCGTCTCCACCGGGTCCAGGCTGAAGGCGAGGAAGTCGGCCACGAGCGCCTGGCGCAGCGCCGCCGGCAGATTCGTCATCTCCGCGAAGCGCAGGACCCAGCGACCATAGAGCCACTGGCGGATCTGCTTGAGCCTGAAGACGGCGTGGCCGCCGGCCTGGAGCCAGGCGGTCAGCTCGCTCTCGGGGAGGTTCTTGATCAGCCGTGGAGGCATGGGTTCAACTGGCCTTCAGCGCCGCACGCCGCGGTAGAGTCGCACCGTCTCGGACTGGACCTCTTCGGGCTTGGGCTTTTCGGCGTCCGGCGTGGGCTTCTCGAGGACGGGCTTGGGTTTGTCGGCGGCGGGCGCCGCCTCGGTGTAGAGGCGCAGCAACATCACTCCGCCGGGGAACCACTGGGCGCGGACGACCTTGCGGCGGCGCAGGTCGATGGGCGGGGTGATCGGGGTCCACTCCACCGCCGGCAGTACGGGGGCGCCGCTGTCGCACAGGGCATAGACGGCGTCCCGGTAGGCGGCGGCCGGATCGCTGCTGGCGCGGGCGCCGGGCGGCGCCTCCGTGGCGACATCACCCAGCACTTGGCGGGGGCCGGGGATGGGCAGCGGGATCTGGGTCTTCGGGTCCAGCACACGCACCACGGGCCGGCCCAGGTAGAAACACGTGGCCAGGTAGTAGTTCGCCGTCTGGCGGTAGACGATCGATTCGGACAAGGGCCGGTAGGTGAGCGGGGCAGCGGGCGGCGCCGCGGCTGTTGCCGCCACCGCTGGCGTTGCCGGCGCCGTCACCGATACCGCCGCGGCAGCCGACGCAGACGCTGCCTCCGACAAGGTGGCCGGTCTCACCACCAGGAAATCGGGAGGGGGGATCTTTCCTGCCAGTGCCAGGCCCGCCGCGCGTTGCTCGCTGCCGGACCATGAGTACCAGACGGCGCGGCAGGTCATGATGCCACAGGCCAGGGCGACGAAAGCGACGACCAGATGCGCATGGTACGGCAGCGACCGCAGCGGCCCGCGCAGGGCCAACAGCGAGGTCACCAGCAGGGTCAGGAGAAGCAGGCCATTCCAGGTCACCAGGGGGGGTTCCATGCCGTCGAAGCGCACGATGCTCGTCAGGTGTAAGGCGGCCACGCCGGTGCCGAAGGCGGCCACGGCGATGGCCGCCACCAGCATCGCCTGGTTAAGACGGCGCAGTTGAAGGTGGTGTCGGCGCACCAGCAACTCGGCATGCAGCCCGGTCATGATGGCAATGGGCCCGAGCACGGGCATCAGCACCAGCGGCGAGAGCTCGGGGATCAGCCAGGCCGCCACGAAGGCCGAGACGACAATGGTCCGTAGGTAGTGGAACACGACCGGGCTTCCTTCGAGTGGTCGGTACGCCATGCAGAAAGCCGGCCAGAACAGGAAGGGCCAGGGCATGAGGTAGAGGAGGCTCTTGAGCGGAAATAGGATCATCTCGACGGGGTAACTCGAGGCGACTTTTGGCAACGTATTCAACTCATTCCAGGGAAGGAAGATCTGGTTTGGCACCTGGCGCAGCCAGAAGACCAGGCCAGCCACGGTTACCGCCAGCACCACGAGGTGGGACGGGAGCAGCAGCCGCCGCCGTCCTTTCACGGGGCGCCTGAGGAAGACGAAGGGGAGATAGAAGAAGGCGATGGCGCGGGCTCCGGCAGTAAAGGCCGCGGGGACGACGAAGATCATGGCGCCGATCCAGGCGAAGGCCCAGTGCTTGCGCCGCTGCCCCACGGAATACCAGGTCATCCAGGCGGCGCAGAGCAGCAGTGCCAACAGGGTCTCGCTCTGGGCGCGGGTGCCGGAACGCAGGGCTGCCGGGTTGCAGATGACCACCGCGGCGGCGACGGCGCCCGCGACGGGGCCGCCGCGGCGGTAACCAACGACACCGCAGAGACAGGCGAGCCCGACGATGCAGAGCGCGGCCGGCAGTCGGAGTGCCACCTCGGGGGGCATGCCGAGCACCTGACAGACCGCCACCAGCCAGGGATAGCCGGGATAGGCGTGCACCGGGGCGCCATGGACAGCGGTGACCCACAGCGACCCGGTTCGCACCATGTCGCTGGCGACGCTGGCATAGAGGGCCTCGCCGCCACGCACCTCACGGGTACTCATGTTGGGCAGGAACAGCACCGCCGCGGCCAGCAGCAGCAGCCACAGGTCGCGGCTCGAGAATGTGTGTTCCTCAGGGTGCATCGGTAACTCCGTCGGGCGCGCCCCACGCGGGCCTGGGGCGTCCAGCGCGGGCCGGCGCGCCCGGTACTATACCGGTCCGTCGACGCTCTGTCACGGCCTGCGGCGGACTGCCCAGGGCTGTTTCAACGTCCTGCCGACCTCACCCTGCAGGTCAGGCCCAGGGAGTCCGCGATCGCTCGCCGCCCGAGGCGGCGCGTCGCGGTACGGCGGCGGGCCGGCAAAGCCGTCACCGACCGCCGCCTCCCAGCCAGGCGTGCGCAGAACACCCATCTTGAAACAGCCCTGCGGACCGCCCGTAATGCCTCCGTGAAGTCCGCCGCCCGGATCTAGGGGCACGCCTTGGAGTGCGAAGATCGGCAAGCGGTCTGTTGCCCGTGCTTGCACCCTCTTCGCGAGGGTAGGAATGAGCCCCATATCGAACGGCTCTGACGACAGTGTATATTAGTCGGCAAGACATGGTGGGCGTCCGGCCAGCCGCGGGATTTGCCGCGCGGCGACGCGGTTCTCGGTGGTGGGCCGATCCGGCGCTGCCGGGAGCAGGTATTCTATGCCCCTGGGATCAGACGTGATGGCCCCCCTAAAGATTCCCCCTAAGCTCTACGGTCGCGACCCGGATATCGGCACCCTGCTGGCCTTATTCGAGCGTATCGGCCGCGGTCATGGACAAGTGCTGCTGGTACCGGGCGCTTCCGGGGTGGGAAAGACGGCGTTGGTGCATGAGCTGCGGACGCCGATCCGAGACCGCAACGGCTTCTTTATCAGGGGCAAGTTCGACCAATACCAGCAGAACGTCCCCTATTTCGCGTTTCGGCAGGCGCTGGCGGAGCTTTGCCGGGAACTGCGCTGCGGGGATATGTCGCAACAGTCACGCTTCAGAGCCGCCATTCTTCAGTCCATCGGCAACCTGGGGCAGATGCTGGTTGACTTGGTTCCGGAATTCGAGTTGCTTCTGGGGCCGCAACCTTCTCTGGAGGCTACCAGCCCGCAGGAAGCCCGGCACCGCTTTGCAGACGTTTTCCGCAACTTGCTCAAGGCGATCTGCTGGCCCGAGCACCCCTTGGTGCTGTTTCTTGATGACTGGCAATGGGCTGACGCGGCGTCCTGCGACTTGCTCAAGGGGATGGAGGTAGGGACGACGTTGCGCTACCTGCTGGTGATCGCTTCCTATCGCGACAACGACGTGCTGGCGGGCCACCCACTGCTGTCCGCGCTGGACGATCTGCGGCGCCGTGCGGTTCCGGTTGAGGTGCTTCAGGTCGGCAATATCAGCGTACGGGATGTCCAGGAGATGGTGACGGAGACGCTGCGGCCGGCGATCGAAGACGCGGCGGGGCTGGCGGCGGTCATTCACGGCAAGACCTTGGGAAATCCCTTCTTCGCACGGTCGTCTCTCCACTTCTTGCACGAGGCCAGTCGGGTATGGTTTGACGAGCAGCGGACGTGCTGGCGCTGGCGCGCGGCTGAGGTCGGCGAGGCGGAGCTACCGCGCGACGTGGTCGAGCTCCTTGCCATGACCCTGCGCCGCCTGGATCCTGACACCCAGGCGCTTCTCTCCTTGGCCGCCTGCCTTGGCAACCGCTTTGATCTGGGAACCCTGAGTGTCATCTGCGGACGTTCGCCGGAGGAGTGCCTGGCGCTGTTTGTCGCCGATCAGGCAAGCGGCCTGCTTCTGCCGGTGGAAGGTAGCGGAGGCCTCCCCCCGGCGGCAGGTCCCTGCGCCTCCACGGGCTTCGCCTTCCTGCACGACCAGGTACAACAGGCGGCTCACGCCCTGATTGCCCCGGCAGAACGACCGAGCCTGCTGCTGAGGATCGGCAGACTCTGGCTCGCCAGCCTTCATCCCACACAGCTCGCCGAGCGCTTGTTTGAGGTGGTGGGAGCCCTGAACGCGGGGCGTCATCTTATCGAGAGTCCTGCCGAGCGGCTGCAGGTCGTGGAGCTGAACGTGGCCGCCGGCCGCAGAGCCTATGCTGCCACAGCCTATCGTGCCGCGCTGCAGTCCTACAGGATGGCGAGTTCTTTCCTGGAAACGCCGACGTTTGCCGAATTCATCTGGCGCGAGGATCACGCCTTGGCCATACAGCTTCTCCGGGAGCAAGCCGAATGCGAATTCCTGGAGGGGAGCCGCGTCGAGGCTGACCGCTGTATCCAGCAGGCTGTGGCCCATGCCGAGACCGCCATCGAGAAGGCGGCCAGCCTCAACATCCTCATCGTTCAATACACCTTGCTGTCCAGGTATCCAGAGGCCATTGCGGCCGGCCGGCAGGCGCTGGCCGCGCTGGGAGTCAGCTTGCCCGAAGAGGATTACGAAGAGGCGCGCGATGCGGAGATTGCGCAGGTGCGGCAGGAGCTGGGAAACCGCGAGGTCTCCGCGCTGGTCACGCTGCCGGCCATGAGCCATCCCGAGATGCTCATGGTCTCAAGCATCTTGATCACCATGGGACCGCCCTGCTACCGGTCGCATCAGCGGCTTTGGGGCGTATTGGTGCCGAAAGTGGTGAACCTGACCCTACGCTATGGCAACATCCCTCAGGTGGGTTACAGCCACACCGCCTTTGGCGGGCTTCTCGGGTGGGTGGATAGCGACTATGCGACCGCCCGCGAATTCGGTGAACTGGCGACTCGTCTCATGACCGGTACCTTCACCTCCCCTTCGCACCGGAGTGTCTTCTACCTGATGATCGGCAGCTCGATCCGGCACTGGTTCAAGCACCTCCGCCACGGCACGCAGGACTACCGAGATGCCTACGAAATCGGCCTGCGGTCGAACAATCTGCAGTACGCTGCCTACGCCTTTGGCCACGACATGTACTGCCAGTTCTACCAGGGCGTGCCGCTGGCGGGCCTGATACGAGGGACGGAGCGGTCCCTCGAGTTCAGCCGGATGCGGCTCAATCAATGGGCCTCTGACCTGCTGGAGGGAGGGTTGAGGATCTTCAGCGCCCTGTCGGCTGCGAGCCCGGCGCCCGCGGGGGATGACGCCGGGTCGGAGGAGGCGTTTCTGCGGCGCGTCGAGGAGCACCACAACATCCAGGTTACCTGCATCTACAAGGTTCTCAAGACCTTCTCCCTGCTGGTGTCCGGCAAGGATGATGACGCCCTCGTATTATCGGACGAGACGGAGCCGCTGATCTACACCGTGGGCACGCAGGGGCTCCTACCCTGGCCCGAGCATGTGTTTGCGCGACTGCTGATTCTCACCTCACTCTACGCCGGAGCTGACGAAAAACAGCGAAGCCGATGGCGCGCCGAGCTTGACGCGCTGCTGGGCAGACTGCGTGTCTGGGCGGATAACGGCCCTGAGAACTTCGAGCACAAGTACCTGCTGGCCGCGGCGGAACTGGCCAGGATCGACGGCCGCCCGGTGGAGGCGATGTCGCTCTATGATCAAGCGGTAGCCGCGGCGCAGGCGGGCAACTTCCTGCAGTGGGAGGGTGTGGCCCATGAACGCGCCTCTCGTTTCTGGCTGGAATGCGGCAACCACCGCCTGGCGCAAGTCTGCTGGCAGCGGGCCTATGCATGCTATGACCAGTGGGGGGCCGGCGCCAAGCTGTGCTCCATGGAGGCGGCATACCGGACTGACCTGATGCAGAGTCTGCCCTCTGGCGCCAGGCTCGGCGAACCGGAGGAGGCGCAGGAGCGTGAGCGCAAGATGGCCACGGTGGAGGGCCAGATCGGCCACCTCCGCAACGATGCATTCCGCACGCGGCAGGCCAGCTTGAGGGTCGAGGCGACCGCCCAGGCCGCGGAACTGGCCGCTGCCATGCAACGGCTGAGAGTGGAGATCGCTGAGCGTAAGCGGGTGGCGGAGGCACTGGCCAGAAGTGAAGAACGGTACAAGAATGTCTCCGATCAACTAAGCGCCATCATCGACCATCTCCCCTGTTTGATCTTCTACAAAGACAAGATGAATAACTTCATCCGCGTCAACAAGTATTTTGCGCAGGGGCATGGGAAGTCGAAGGAGGAATTGGAGGGCCGGAATCTTGCCGAGCTGTACGCGCCGGAGGATGCTGCCAGGTACTATCAAGACGACCTGGCCGTGATCCATTCCGGCGTTGCCACGCTGAATGTTGAAGAAACCTGGCCGACGGCGGCCGGGGTTCGCTGGGTCAGTACGAGCAAGATCCCGTATGTCGACGCATCCGGAGCCGTCATGGGGGTGATCGGCATGTCGATGGATATCACGGAGCGCAAGCGGGCCGAGGCGGAGAGGGCCAGCCTCGAGGATCGACTGCGGCAGGCACATAAGATGGAATCGGTGGGACGGCTGGCGGGCGGTGTGGCGCACGAGTTCAACAACCAGCTCATGGGCATCATGAACTACGCCGAACTGTGCCGCGACGAGCTGCCGCCGACCCACGTCGTCCGCGGCTACCTGGACGAGATCACGACGAACGCCCGACACTCGGCGGAGATCACCCGACAGCTCCTTGCCTTCGCCCGCAAACAGACCATCGCGCCGCGGCGACTGGACCTGAACGAGGCGCTGACCGGGACGCTCACGATGATGCGTCACCTGCTGGGCGCCGAGATCGACCTGACCTGGATGCCCGGCGCGGATCTGCAGCCGGTCATCATGGATCCTGGCCAACTCGACCAGATCCTGGCCAACCTCTGCGCCAACGCCAGGGCCGCCATCACGGGGGTCGGCAAGGTCACGGTCGAGACCGCCAACGTCAGCCTTGACGCGGCGTACTGTGCCCGGCATGCTGGGGTTGCCCCTGGGGCCTACGTGCGGCTCGCCGTCAGCGACAGCGGCTGCGGCATGGACCAGGAAGTCGTCCAACACCTCTTCGAGCCGTTTTTCACGACTCGAGAGGTGGGCCAGGGTCCCGGCCTGGGGTTGCCCACCGTGTACGGCATCGTCCAGCAGAACAACGGTCACATCGAGGTCTGCAGCGAGCCGCGCCAGGGAACGACCTTCAGCATCTACCTGCCCCAGGCAGTCGCCGAGGCTGGAACGCCGGCACGTGCGGCGCTCCCTGGAGGACTGCCTCGAGGCGCGGAGACGATCCTGCTGGTGGACGATGAGAGATCCATTCGTGTCACGGCGCGGCTGTTCCTCGAGGCCTTGGGCTACACGGTGTTGATGGCGGCCGGTCCAGAGGAGGCACTGCGCCTGGCTGCCGGGCATACCGGCCCGATCCACCTGTTGATCTCCGACGTGCTCATGCCGGGGTTGAGCGGAGCCGACCTGGCCAAGCGGCTGGTCGAACAGCACCCGGAGACGAAATGCCTGTTCATGTCCGGCTACACCGCCGACGTGGTTGCGCAGCGCACGTTCATGCAAGCGGATATGCCGTTCCTGGGCAAGCCTTTCACCCGCGAGCAGCTGGCCCACAAGGTGCACGAGATACTGGCCGGCGGCCGCCCGGCGCCGCTGGCGTCGCCGGGCCGTGAGCGGCAGAGCTCGCCGCGCTAAGCGCGCTGCCCTGATCCCCCGGCCGCAGGCGCGAACCTGGGACTGCCGCACGCAGACGCTCCAGCACGTCGCCATTCCGTGGGCTGGCGGTTATCTCAGCAGGCTCCTGCCGACGGGAAGTCGCGCAGGATTTCGTCGCGGGCTTCGCGCAGTTTGCGCAGCGTCTGCGGCTCCGTGATCAGCCCGGCGCCGCGGCGGTAGTAGTCCTCGGCCAGGAGCGGATCGCGCAGGTCGCGCGCCGCGATGTCCATCATACTGATGTAGCAGCGCAACTCCTGGGGATGCTCAAGCAGCACCTGTTCGTACTCGGCCAGGGCTTCACGGGGCTGCCCTTGGGCGCGTTTCCCCTCGGCGATGCTGAACACGGGCTGTGGCCGGTCGAACGTGCGGTCGGGGTAGAGCAGTCCGCCGGCGAGGTTGCCGCAGCGTTCGGCGATCCAGGGTGCGATCATGACTCCCGCGCCGACGAAGCAGGCCGTCGCCAGGGGCAGCGAGAAGGCCGCCGTCAGGCCACCGGCGCGCAGTCCGGCGACCATGACCCAGAGCCCCGCCAGCAGCAGGGGGATGGCCACCGCCAGGCGGACCGCGAGATCGAGTTTCGGGTCTTCATACCAACGCGACATGGTGTTGTCCTCCGCGGCGCGGCGGGGCGCGCCGCACAGCGCGCGGTGCGGCAGACCCCACTCTCTCAATGTACCGCCTGGCGCGGCAACCGCCCACAGCAACAACCCTGCCATCAGCTTGGCAGTCCTGAAGAATGCCACTATGCTCATCAGGCTATCATCCGTCTTGTGTCCTCAGTGGTGAAGACGCAGGGGTGGTGTGGCGCGCGGGGTTGGCACAGGCGAGGAGGCCGACGCATGGGAAACATGAAGGCAGCGGCGCCGTGGCGGGCCGCGGGGTGGTGTGCCGGCCTGTGGCTGTTGGCGGCGGTGTCCGCGGCGGCGCAAGCGCCGGCCGTAGCGCGCTACGGGGTGGCGAGTTGGCCCGAGAGCGGCCGGGGCAATCACCGCGCCGTGGTGCAGGTGCAGGGCACGGCCGAGGCGGTGCGGGTGCAGCTCCCCTGGCGTCGCCGCGACCTGGCCCCGGAGACGAAGGCCGTGCTGGTTTTCGATGCGGCCACGGGCAAGGCGGTCGAGAATGTCGTAGCGATCACGGTTACGCGCGAGCAGGGCGAGATCGTCTTCCAGCCGGTCACCGCGCCGGGCCAGTACGAGCTCTACTACCTGCCGTACACCATGCCGACCAGCAACTTCGACGCGCCGGGCGAGTACTACCCGCCACGCGACACCGCCGACCCAGCCTGGCGGGCGCAGCACGGACTGAGCGCCGCCGCGCTGGCCACGGGCGCCTGGAAGAACCTGCCCGAGGCGGTGCTGGTCGAGATTCAGGCCCGCAACGAGTTCCAGCGCTTCGATCCCATGGAAGTCATCGCCACGGCTGGTGAGACCGCGGCGCTGCTGGCCCGTTTTCCGCAAGCGACCTACCTGACCTTCCCCGAGGACCGCGTTAACCCCATCCGCATGACCGCCGATCTGCCGCTGAAGTGGATCCAGGAAGGGCCGCGCGGGGCGTGGACGGGCACGGCGCAGCCCAACGAGTACTACGTTTTCCAGGTCGGCGTCTGGGCTGCGCGGCAGGCGATTCCGGGGCTGACCGTTGATCTGTCCGAGCTCGCCGCGGCGGGCGGCGAGCCCATCCCGCGCACGGCGTTGACCTGCTTCAATCTCGGGGGCACCGACTGGTTGGGGCGACCGTTGGTGCGGACGATAAGCGTGCCGCAGGGCAAGGTGCAGGCGCTGTGGTTTGGCGTCCAGGTGCCGCGGGCCGCCGCCGGTGTCTACACGGGCAGTCTGACCCTGCGGCCGGAGGGCGGCGTGGCGCAGCGCCTCGATCTTGAGTTGCGGGTGGAAGGCGAGGTCCTGGCCGACGCGGGCGATAGCGACCTCGGGCGGCTGGCGCGCCTGCGCTGGCTGAATTCAACGCTTGGGCTCGACGACGAGGTGGTGCCGCCCTTCACGCCGCTGCAGGTGGACGGCAACGCCATCGGCCTGCTCGGCCGCCGCGTTGTGTTCGGTCCGGCCGGACTGCCGACGAGCATCGTCAGCAACGAGCGCGAGATCCTGGCCGCGCCGATGGCGTTTGTGGCGGAGACCGAGGCCGGCGCCGTCACCTGGATCGCCGGCGCCACCGCGATCCCCAAGCAGGCCCCCGCCAGCGTCGAACGCCAGAGCACTGCCACCGGCGCCGGCCTGGAGCTGGCCGTGCAGTCACGGACCGAGGCGGACGGCTGCCTGACCTTCCGCGTCAGCGTGCGCGCCGAAAGGGAGGTTGCCCTGCGCGATCTGCGCCTCGAGATGCCTTTGCGCCGGGAGGTGGCGCCGTATCTGATGGGCATGAGCCGCCGCGGCGGCCGACGCCCGGCGGAGTTGACGTGGGCCTGGGACCTCGGGCGCGCCGACAACATGGTCTGGATCGGCGACGCCGACGCCGGGGTTCAGCTCAAGCTGATGGGGCCGACCGAGGTGTGGGACATTCTGAGTCTGAAGGACTCCGGTCTGCCGCCTGCCTGGAGCAATGGCGGCCAGGGCGGCTGCACCATCCGCGAGGAGGGCGACGTCGTCCTGCTGCGCGCCACCTCCGGCACGCGCAGCCTGAAGGCCGGCGAGGCGCTGGAGTTCCGCTTCCGGCTGCTGGTCACGCCCTTCAAGCCGATCGATCCCCGGCACTGGAACTGGCGTTACGGCAACTTCGAGGCGGGCGGCAACATCCTGCACCTGCACCACGCCACCTGGGAGAACCCGTACATCAACTACCCATTCCTCACCGTGGAGCGCATCAAGGACCTGGCCAAGAGGGTCCAGGAGAACCGCACGCAGCGGGTTGATTTGGGCGAGTTATCCTACCCCGCCGCGGGCAACCTCAACCCCGAGAGCGGGGCGCTGCACGTCTGGGCGCGGGTGATGTTTGACCCGGCGGTCGTGGCCCCCGGGCAGCCCGCCTACAACCAGGAAATGTTCGAGCTCGAGCTCCCCAGCAAGGACGGCGTCGGGTTCTACTGGAATATTGATGACCACGGCATGCGGGCGTACGTGCGCCAGGGCCCGCCCGAGCAGAACCGCTACCCGGCGCTCATCCCCAGTAGTTCGCCCGAATGGCGCCAGGGCCAGCGCCACCTGCTGACCTTGTCGTGGGGCGAGCGCTTCGAGATCTTTGTCGACGGCAAACGCACCAACGCGGCGGATTACCGAGGCCTCCTGCCGTTCGCCCCGGCGGGCGCCCGCCTGAGATTCCGCGGCGGCTTTGCCCTCGATGCGCTGAAGATCACCTCCGTGCCCTACCGCGAGGGCGAGGCGGTGACGCCGATCGCCGACGCGCAGACGCTGTTCCTCGACACTTTTGCCGCGCTGGACGGCCGGACGACGCGGCCCGAGCGCGCCGCGGCCGGCACGGTGGGCACCTTCAGCGGGGTCATCGAAACCCCGGCCGGGGAACAGGGCGCTGAGATCGTCTTCTCCACGCGCCTGGAAGACACCGGAGCGAAGGGGTTGAACATCTACAACACCGTCGGCCAGATCAGCAATCACGTCGCCGAACTGTGGACCCTGCGCAGCCTTGGCGACGAGATCCTGCGCACCACGACGCAGGACGCCATCCGCGTCGGCGACACCGACTTCGGGGTGGGCGGCGGCTACGCCTGGCTGCGTGAGCATCTCGGCAGCGACTACGTGGTCGGCTGGCGCCAGCCCCTGCCCGATGGCGATACCGATGCCTCCGTCGCGACGCAGGGCCTGTCGCGCTGGCACAACTACTACCTCGAGGGAATGAACTGGCTGATGCGCAACACCGGCGTGGACGGCCTCTACCTCGACGGCATCGGCTATGACCGCGAGATCATGAAGCGCGTCGCGAAGCTCATGTACCGCGCCAACCCAAACAGCCGCAGTAACTTCCATGGCGGCGACAACTATGCGGCGCCGTGGGACCCCGAGCGTCGCGTGAGCACGGCCAACGCCTACATGGAGCACTTCCCCTACATCAGCAACCTGTGGTTCGGCGAGCTGTTCGACTACGACAGCGCGCCCGACTACTGGCTGGTGGAGATCTCCGGCATCCCCTTCGGCCTCACCGGCGAAATGCTGAACTACGAGAACGGCGGAAATCCCTACCGCGGCATGGTCTATGGCATGAGCGGCCGGCAGCATCCCTCGGCGCCAGGCATGTGGAAATTCTGGGATGACTTCGGCATCGCCGATGCCGAGATGCTGGGCTACTGGAACCCGACGTGTCCGGTCCGCACCTCGTCCCCGGCGGTCCTGGCGACGGTCTACCGCAAGCCGGGGAGCGCCGCCATCGCCCTGGCGCACTGGCCCACGACGGAAGCCGTTCGGCCGCAGGCCACGGTCGGCCCAGCGCCGCAGGCGCCCACGGTCGACGGCACGCTCAGCGCCGGCGAATGGGACGCCGCCGCCCGCCTCGTGCGCTTGAACGGTTTCGGGCAGGATGCGCCCCCTGACTTACCCTGCGAGGTCTACGTCACCCAGGCGGCGGGCCGGATCTATATCGGCTGGCGCTGTGCCACCGGCGGAGCGACCCCCAAAGCCAGCGCCACGCAACGGGATGGCTCGACCTACGAAGACGACTCCATGGAGCTGTTTTTCCAGCCCGACCCGAAGAGCGCCGTGTACTACCAGTTCGTCGGTAACAGCGCCGGCGCCTTCTACGATGGCAAGGGCCAGGATGGGCGTTGGAACGGCCCCTGGGAGTACCGCGCCACGGTGCAGGCCGACGCCTGGCAGGGCGAGGCCAGCCTCCCCGGCGACGCGTTCGGCGTGGACGTCCTGGCCGAGGGCACGACCCTTGGTTTCAACGTCGGCCGCGACCAGCAGCGGCCGGTCCACCAGCTCTCCTCCTGGGCGCCGGTCAAGGCGACCTTTCACGATCCCGAGCGCTTCGGCCGCCTGAGCTTTACGGGCCGTCGCGCCGCCTCGCGCGAAGTGCCGCGCAGCGCTGACGAGCAGCTCAAGGAAGCCGTCGCCGTCACCCTCGAGATCGACTGGCAGGCGCTGGGGCTGAACCCCGCCCGCGCGCGGCTGACGGCTCCGGCGATCAGGAACTTCCAGGAGGCGACGGAATTCGTTCCGGCGGAGCCAATCCTGGTTCAGCGTGCCAAGGGCTGGGTTCTGGTGCTATCCGAACGCAAACAGGAGTGAACGCCATGCAGATCTGTGATCGCGGGGTCGTGTTTCTGGGCGCTGCCGGGAGCGACTACGCCAGCGCCTGTTTTGCGGGCCTGTGCGTGCTGCCCTCGGGGCGCTGGCTAGTGGCCTTTCGGGTGGCGCCGCGCAAGGCTGACACCCGGCCGCAGCGGGTGCTGGTGACCGTCAGCGATGATGCGGGCCACACCTGGCGCACTCCGGCGGCGCCCTTTGCGCCGGAGCAGCTGGACGGGCGTCCGGGCGACTGGCGCTGCGGCCAGCCGACGGCCCTGGGCGGGCGGCGTGTGGTCATGGCCCTGTACTGGGTGGACGCCTCGGACCCCTCCCTGCCCTTCTTCAACCCGCAGACCGAAGGCCTGCTCGATTCGCGCATCTTCCTGACGGTGTCGACGGACGACGGCGACACCTGGGGCCCGCCCCGGCCGGTCGACACGAGTCCCTACTGCGTGCCCACGCCGATCACCGGGCCGCTGCTGCCGCTGGCCGACGGGCGCTGGGCGGTGCAATTCGAGACTAACAAGCACTACCTCGACACCGCCCCCTGGCGGCACCAGGCGGTGCTGCTGTTCTCGAGCGATGGCGGGCAGACCTGGCCCGAGCATGCCGACATCGGCTCCGACCCGGAGGGCCGCGTCTTCTACTGGGACCAGCGCCCGGCGGTGCTGGCGGATGGGTCGCTACTGGCGCTGTTCTGGACCTTCGACCGACAGACGGCAGCCTATCTGAACATCCACGCCAGGGCGTCACACGACAGCGGCCGCACCTGGAGCGCGATCTGGGACACCGGTGTGCCCGGGCAGCCAGCCGCCGCCGTCTCCCTGGGCGATGGCCGGCTGGCTATGCCCTACGTCGACCGTGAGCGCGTGCCGGTCATCAAGCTGCGTGTCAGCGCGGATGGCGGCCGCACCTGGCCTCAAGCTACGGAACTGGCGCTGGACGACCGGCTCGAGCGCGCCCAGCAGGGCGGCAAGGCAAGCATGCAGGACGCCTGGAGCGAGATGGCCGCGTTCAGCCTGGGCCTGCCCACCTCGACGCGCCTTCCCGGCGGTGAGGTCCTGGTCGTCTACTACGCCGGCCCCAAAGCCGACCACACCGGCCTGTACTGGGTCCGCGTCGGCGCCTGACGGGCTCGAACTCCAGCGAAGACCTTGGCGGAGGTCCGTAAGTTGCCGCAGGTGTATTCGCGGGCCATTCTGAATTCTGACTTCTGCATTCTGAATGCCTGACAAGCTGTGAAGAAATGCCCGCAGCGCCACCTAGCGAGCCACTTTCCGGGGGTCCGCCCGGTTCGGTGTACCGGCTTTCCAGCACAGGCTGGGCCGACCGCAGGGCGGAAGCCGGAATCCCCACTCCCTGGGACCGCCTGAAAGCGGGACACCGAACCGCACGCGGCGGCGCAGGGTAGCGAAACAGCCCTGTGGGCACCGCGCGTAACCACGACAAAGAGATCTTGCGGTGCTACATTAGGAAACGGAGTTTTTGGTAAAACCCCGTTCGCTTCATCCGCCGCGGCGGACCGTTCGGACTGCACAGGCTGCACGGGGTCAAGTTCTGTCGCCGCGCGGGCGGGCTGCGGGCTGTGCGGTCGCTTCGGCAGGCGCCACGATACGGCGGACGTGTTGTAGACAGGAAACACACCCCATGGCCGGCAAGAAGAACACTCCGCACACCGCGCCGGCCCGACCGCCCCCCGCCGTGCCAGGCGAAGCCGGCGCGCCGACCGGGGCCGCCGCACCGGCCGCCCCCGACGAAAACGCGGCGGACGGTGTCGACGCCGCGGCCGCCACAGGGGGTTTCCCCATCGTCGGCATTGGTGCCTCAGCCGGCGGGCTGGCGGCCTTTGAAGCCTTTTTTTCCGGCATGCCCGCCGATGCCGATCCGGGCATGGCCTTTGTGCTGGTACAGCACTTGGCTCCGGATCACAAGAGCATCCTCACCGACCTTGTCCGGCGCTACACCCGCATGCAGGTCTTCGAGGTCGAAGACGGCATGGTGGTCAAGCCCAACTGCGCCTATATCATCCCGCCCAACTACGACATGGCGTTTCTGAACGGCGCGCTGCAACTGCTGGAGCCCGCCGCGCCCCGCGGCCAGCGTCTGCCGATCGACTTCTTTTTCCGTTCCCTGGCCCACGACCAGCACGAACGGGCCATTGGCGTGGTGCTGTCGGGCACGGGCAGCGATGGCACCCAGGGCGTGCGGGCGATCAAGGGCGAGGGAGGGCTGGCCGTGGCGCAAACCCCCGCCTCCACCGAGTACGACGGCATGCCGCGCAGCGCCATCGCCACCGGCTTGGTCGACTTCGAGTTGCCGCCGGCGGAGATGCCTGCCCGACTCATGGCCTATGCCGCACACGCCTTCGGCAAGCCACTCCGGGCTGCCATCGCCGAAATGCCCAAGGCCGAAAACGCGCTGAAGAAGATCTTCGTCCTGCTGCGCGCCCAGACCGGTCACGACTTCTCCCAGTACAAGCCCAACACCATCCTCCGGCGCATCGACCGCCGCATGGCCGTGCACCAGATCGCCAAGGTGAACGACTACGTCAAGTACATGCAGCAGACGCCGCCGGAAGTGGAGGCGCTGTTCCGTGATCTGCTGATCGGCGTGACCAGCTTCTTCCGTGATCCGGAGGCCTTCAAGGTGGTCGAGGTGCAGGTCATCCCGAAGCTCTTTGCCGGCAAGCCCGCAACTGCCGTGATCCGCGTTTGGTCGCCGGGCTGTTCCACCGGCGAGGAAGCCTATTCGCTCGCCATCCTGCTCGCCGAGCACCAGGAGGCCATCCGACGCAGCTTCAAGGTACAGGTCTTTGCGACCGACATCGACAGCCAGGCGATCGCCGTGGCCCGCGCCGGCCTCTATCCGGCCAGCATCGCCGCCGACATCTCGCCGGAACGCCTGGCGCGCTTCTTCACCGCCGAGCCCGATCGGAGCGCCTACCGCATCCATAAGGGCATCCGCGATATGCTGGTGTTCTCCGAGCAGAACGTGATCAGGGACCCGCCCTTCTCCAAGCTCGACCTGATCAGTTGCCGGAACCTCCTGATCTACCTGGGCGGCGACTTGCAGCGGAGACTCATGCCCACGTTCCACTACGCGCTGAACCCGGAGGCGTTCCTCTTCCTGGGCACCTCCGAGACGGTGGGTGAGTTTGGCGATCTGTTTACCACGCGGGACCGCAAAGCGAAGTTGTATCAGCGCAAGAACGATTACCTGGCTGCACGGCGTGTGGCCCTGAGCCGTTTTGTGCCTCCTGTCCCGGCGGTGACGATCTCGATCTCGCCGGCCGGAACGCCACGCTTTCTCGTCAGGCTACCGCTGCGCGAACTGACCGAACAGGCGCTCCTGCAGCATTCCGCCATGGCCGCCGCCCTGGTCAGTGGCAGCGCCGACATCCTCTACCTCCATGGCCGCACGGGGATGTACCTGGAGCCGGCCCCGGGCGAGGCCGGAGTCAACAACCTCCTGAAGATGGCTCGCCCCGGCTTGCGCCGTGAATTGACCGCCGCTCTGCACCAGGCCGTGAGGACCGGCGAGATCGTGAGCCGCCCCGGCCTGCGCGTCAAGACCAACGGCGACTACACCGCCGTCAATCTGACCCTCCGCCCCCTGCCCGCCGCGTCGGCCGAGGGGCCGCTGTACGTGGTCATCCTGGAGGAGGCGGCGGGGGCCGTGCACAGTGATCAGTTACCAGTAATCAGTGATCAGTTACCCGCAAACAGTGAACGGTTACCGGCGCATGGTGAAGCGTTAGCGCTCGTCAGTCCGGCCGCCGCAGACCGCAGCCCGGGGGCAGTGGCAGAGGCGAGTATTACGGCACTCAAGCAGGAATTGCGGGCCAAGGAAGAATACCTGCAGACCGCCAACGAGGAACTGGAGACCTCCAACGAAGAGCTCAAGTCCTCCAACGAGGAGATGCAGTCGGTCAATGAAGAACTGCAGTCCACCAACGAGGAGTTGGAGACCTCCAAGGAAGAACTGCAGTCGGTCAACGAGGAACTGGCCACGGTCAACGCCGAATTGCAGACGAAGGTGGGCGATCTGTCGCGCGTCAACAACGACATGAACAACCTGCTGGCCGGCACCGGCATCGGCACCGTCTTCGTGGATCACCATCTGCGCATCCTGCGCTTCACCCCCAGCGTCACCCGCGTCATCAACCTCATCCACAGCGACGTCGGGCGCCCGCTGGGCCACACGGTCAGCAACCTGGTCGGTTATGACCGCCTGGTGGAGGATGTGCAGGAAGTGCTGGACACCCTGGTTCCCGAAACCGTGGACGTACGGACCAAGGATGGCTTGTGGTATGCGCTGCGCATCCTGCCCTATCGCACCCTCGACAATGTGATCGAGGGCGCGGTCCTCACCTTCGCCGAGATCACCGAGGTCGTGCGTACGCGCGAAGCACTGCGGCAGGCCAACGACCTGCTGCGTCTGGCCGTGGTCGTCCGCGATGCCCACGACGCGATCACGGTGCAGGATTTCAATGGCCGCATCCAGGCCTGGAACCCGGGCGCGGTGCGCCTGTACGGCTGGAGCGAGGCCGAGGCGATGGCCATGAACGTCCGCGACCGCATCCCGTCCGGCCGCGCCACGGCCGAGGAGATGGTCGTGGTCCACCAACTGGCCGTGGCGGGCGAGGCCTTGGAGCCCTACCGCACGCAACGCCTCGCCAAGGATGGCAGCGTCATCGAGATCTGGCTGACCGCGACCGCGCTGCTCGATGAGCACCGGAATATCTACGCCATCGCCACCACCGAGCGCCTGAGCAGTTAGCCTGGATTATTCATGAACGGTTATTTCACCCACGAAGCGTGCGAAGTCCGCGAAGACGAGCGGACAGGGCCATTCGATTCTGAATCCTTTCTACCACAGAGAGCACCGAGAGCACAGAGAATAAGGCCTTGAGGAAAAGCATGTCATGTGTGTCAAGTTCCTCCTCTGTCTTCATCCTCTGTGACCTCTGTGTCCTCTGTGGTGGGCAAGGGTCAAGTGTGGCAGAATCCAGGTTAGCCTAGCGTCCGCTGAGTTCAGTCTTCGAGTGGCCACTATCCGACAAGGGATTTCCAGTCATGAAGGAAGACGCCTTTCGGCCCCGTGCCATGGGCACATCCCACCCTCTTGCCAGCCATTGGGAATTCCATGACGACTCCACGTCAGAGCGCTGAATCGGTGACGCCGCAGCAGGTGGCGTTGCGCCGGCAGGCCGAGGCCAGGCTGTCCCTCTTGCCGGGGGACCTCGCGGCGCTGTCGCCGGCGGAAACCCAGCGACAGCTCCACGAGCTGCGGGTACACCAGATCGAACTGGAAATGCAGAACGAAGAACTGCGCCGGGCGCAGGTGGAACTCGACGCCGCACGAGCGCGCTATTTCGACCTCTACGACCTGGCGCCGGTGGGCTACGTCGCCGTCAGCGCCTCAGGGCTGATTCTGGAGGCCAACCTCACCGCCGCCACGCTGCTGGGCGTGGCCCGCGGCGCGCTGGTCGGGCAGCGCTTCTCGCAGTTCATCGCCCGTGAGGATCAGGATCTCTACTACGGCTACCGCAAACGACTTCTGGCAACCCCCGCGACGGCGCCAGCGTCCGCACCGGCAGTGCCGGCGGGCAAGGCACAGGAGTGCGAACTGCGGCTGGTGCGGCCAGGAGCGGCCGCGCGCTGGACGCATCTGGAGGCGACCGCCGAGGAGAACGCCTCGGGCGACGGCGGGTCAGGCATCGGGTTACGCATCGTGCTGAGCGACATCAGCGAGCGCAAACGGACCGAGGCGGAGCTGGCCAGGCTCGAGAGTCAGCTTCAGCAGGCGCAGAAGATGGAATCGGTGGGACGACTGGCAGGCGGGGTGGCCCACGACTTCAACAACCTGTTGATGGGCATCATGAACTACGTCGAACTCTGCCGCGACGAACTGCCCCCGGAACATGCCATCCGCGGCTATCTGGACGAGGTCACCAGCGACGCCCAGCGCTCCGCCGGCATCGTGCGGCAACTGCTGGCCTTCGCCCGCAAGCAGATCATCGCGCCCAAGGTGTTGGACCTGAACGAGTCCGTCACCGCCACGCTCAAACTGCTGCGGCACCTGCTGGGCGAGAACATCACTCTGTTCTGGCTGCCAGGGGCCGCGCTCTGGAGGGTGAAGCTGGACCCGGCGCAGCTCGATCAGATCCTGGCCAACCTCGCCGCCAACGCCCGCGATGCCATCGGCGGCGCGGGCAAGCTGATCATCGAAACCCGGAACACCACCTTGGATGCCGCCTACTGCGCCGAACACGCGGACGCGCTTCCGGGTGAGTACGTCATGCTGATGGTCAACGACAACGGCTGCGGCATGGATAAGGAAACGCTCGCGCACCTCTTCGATCCCTTCTTCACCACCAAGGCAGTGGGGGAAGGCACGGGCCTGGGCCTGGCCACGGTCTACGGCATCGTCCGGCAGAACAACGGCTGCGTCGACGTGCAGAGCAAGCCCGGAGAGGGCGCCACCTTCAGACTTTTCCTGCCGCGCTGCGCGGCCGAGCCGGCCCCTGCCGCCACGCCGCCGCCGGAACGTCCCGGCGGCACGGAGACCATCCTGCTGGTCGAGGACGAGAAGTCGGTCCGTGTCACCACCAGCCAACTCCTCGGACTGCTGGGCTACACCGTGCTGGCGGCGGGCGCGCCGGAGGAGGCGCTGCGCCTCGCGGCGAAGCATGCCGGGGTCATTGACTTGCTGATCACCGACGTGGTCATGCCGGGCCTGAGCGGACGCGACCTGGCGGAGCGGCTCACGGAGCAGCGCCCCACGCTGAAGCGCCTGTTCATGTCCGGCTACCCCGCCGAGCTCATCGCCTACCGCGGCGTCATGGGCCAAAACGTACACTTCCTGGCCAAACCCTTCACCCGAGACGCGCTCGCCCAGAAAGTGCGTGAGGTGCTGGAGAAGAAATGAGTGTGGTCTATCAAGGCCACCTCTGAACGTCCAACAGCGAACGCTTGTATGAGAACCGCAGAGTGTCGAGGGTCGAGGGTCGAGGGCAACCGTGGTTCTCTGGTTGGTATGTCCGGCCATCGAGCCGGGGGCTCGGCTGAACATCGAACCTCGAATCATCCTCGCACGGCTTGTATGAGAACCGCAGAGTGTCGAGGGTCGAGGGCAACCGTGGTTCTCTGGTTGGTATGTCCGGCCATCGAGTCGGGGGCTCGGCTGAACATCGAACCTCGAATCATCCTCGCACGGCTGAGTGCCTTTCCTTCGACGTTGGGCGTTGGACGTTCGATGTTCGACGTTCGACGTTCGACGTTCAGGCATAGCACAACGGCTCTTGCGGACGTTACACTAGCGCCAGGCCTGACGTCCCGCCTCGACAAAGGCGCGGAGGTTGGCCTCCGGGGTGTCGCGCGGCACCATCTCCCCGGAATTCAGGATGTGCCCGCCGCGGCGGCTGATGGTGTCCACCGTGCGCTCCACGGCCGCGCGGACCCCCTCCGGCGAGCTGCGCAGAAGCACGGCGATCGGGTCGACGTTGCCGCACAGGCAGACGCGCCCGCCGACGGTATCGCGGGCCGTGGCCAGATCGAGGCCGGGCCCGACACTCAGGACGGAAAAGCCGGCGTCGGCCTGCAGGTCGAGCATGGCGGGCTGCTCTTCACTGGCGTGGTAGATGACCTCGCCGCCGGCCTGCCGGCAGGCCGCACTGAGCTGCCGGGCAGGTTCCTGGGCGAACTCACGGTAGATGGCGGGACTGACCAGATGTCCCGAGGCGTTGCAGTCGCCCATCCAGAGCGCGTCGGCACCCGCCTGGATCTGGTCCAGGGCGAAACAACGCTGGTACTCGGCCAGGACCTTGAGCGCTTCACGCACGAAGTCGGGACGGTCGTAAAGCAGCAGCAGGGTCTCGGTGATGCCGAAGGCCAGCGTCACGGAGCTGAACGGCGCCGCCACCCGGCCCGTGACGCACACACGGTCACCGAAGTGCGCCTTGACCCGGCCAATGGCCTCGAGCAGCACCGCCATGCGGCCCGCAACACGGTAACCATGGCGCCGCAGGGCCGTCAGGGTGTCATCCGTGGCGGGCAGATAGCGGCAGGTCGCCGGCAGAATATCGCCACCGCCTTCAACCCCGACGCCCAAGGGCTCAAACTCGATGCAGTCATCGACCTGCAGCCAGGCCCAATCGTAGTCGAAGCGCTCGATGGCCTCGATCTGCACCCGTGCCATCTCTGCCGCGTCGGAGTTGTAGCGGTCGTAGCGGCTGCCGCAAAGTCGGACATCCGCCTCCTCGCTGCATACGAATACCGGCAGACGCACGGGCCGTTCCAGGGCCACGGCCCGTCGGATATCTGTCATCACGCCTGCGTATGCCATGCCGTTACCCCCATGAGTGCCGCAGCTGCGCCGCGAGCTTCTCGTCGCGGCCGCTCTGGCGCGCCCCGCCCAGCGTAACCGCGGCACGCGCCGGCCGTCAGCTGCCGTCTCGTTCCCGCCCGCCGGGGTGCTTGCAGTCCCTCCAGCCCCTCCACCGCCAACGCCGTTAGGTCTCCCGTTCTGCTTGGCTGCGCGGGGCGATTGCCGATCGCCAGTCCGCCGCGGCGGACTGGGCGTCCGGGGTCGGGTACCGGCGCCCCCGACCTACGTGCTCGTCTGCAAACGAGGGTGGGGCCAGAAACTCAAGGGCATTGCTGTCCTGTCCGCCTCCCCTCCTGCCTGTCCCGTGGGTCCAGTGGGTCCAGTCTGTCCAGTGGGTCCAGTGGGTCCCGTCCCCCTAGCCTGGATTATTCACGAAGCTGGTTGACAAGAAGCCAAACATCCGTGTCTTCCGTGTGTTCCGTGGGCTCATGAATAGTTCAGGCTAGTGCGCGTCAGGGAGACCCGCGAGCAGTTCACGCAGGGCCTGAATGACCTCCGGCTGGTTCTCCATCAGCTCAGCACAGGTCGGCACGATGCGCAGGGACTCCTGCTCCCGCAGTCGGCGGAGGTTGTCCGCGGCCGGCTCCAGGTCCATCTTGTTGGCGACAATGATGGCCGGCCGCCGACTGAGGCCCTCGAGGTGGAACTCCAGTTCCCGGCGCAGCGCCGCGAGGTCGTCAAGGGGGTCGCGGCCGTCCACGCCGCCCAGATCGAGGACATAGCAGAGGGCCCGGCAACGCTCGATGTGACGCAGAAAGTCGTGCCCCAGGCCCACGTCGAGGTGCGCCCCGTCGATCAGGCCAGGAATGTCGGCTACCGTGAAGCGTCGCAGATCGTCCAGGTGGACTACGCCCACGTTGGGGTGCAGTGTGGTGAAGGGATAGGGCGCCGTCTTCGGATGGGCGTCGGAGATGGCACTGATGAGGGTCGACTTGCCGGCGTTGGGGTAGCCCACCAGGCCGACATCGGCAACCACCTTCAGGTCGACCTGCAGCGTGCGCCGTTCGCCCGGCTCGCCCGGCGTGGCCGTGCGTGGCGCCCGATTGGTCGGGGTCACAAACCTCGAGTTGCCCTTGCCACCAACGCCACCGCGGGCCACGACGCATTCCTGGTTCTCCGCCGTCAGGTCGGCCAGCAGTTCGCCGCTGTCCACATCGCGCACCAGAGTGCCGATGGGAACCGGCACGATACAGTCGGCGCCCCGATGCCCGAGGCAGTCCTTGCCCCGGCCGTGCTCGCCGCGCTCGGCCTGCCAGTGCTGCCGGTACTTCAGGTTCAGCAGACTCTGCTCGCCGGTCACGGCCCGGAAGATGACGGAACCCCCCAGGCCGCCGTCGCCGCCGTTGGGTCCGCCGAAGGGCACGAACTTCTCGCGCCGGAAACTGGCGCAGCCGTCCCCGCCGTCACCGGCGCAGACAATCACCTTGGCCCGGTCTACGAACATGGATGAAGTGCCCGCCTGGCGTTCATGGTTGGCTACCGGCGGCGGCGAACGCCGTCCGCAGCTCTTCTTTCTTGCGTTCGCGCCGGGCCTCGAGCGAGCGAATCTCGACGGCGAGATCCTCGTCGATCATCTTCAGCTTCGCGGCGTCCGCGCTTGCCCCCGAGCGCCGGGCCTGCGCCCCGAACTTCGCCTGCACAATCTTCGAGTCGTACAAGCGGTCAAGATCGGCAAGCTGCTCTTTCTGCTCGGCCGTGTACTGACGCGCCGTGCCGCCCAGCCGCTGCATGGCCAATTCGTAAGCGCTCTTCATGACGGGGGAATCCCGGGGGCCCACGCGGGCAGGTTGAACCGTGAAGCCTTGTCTGCGTGTAACATAGCCTCGCAGCCGCCGTGCGGCAATGCAGGGCAAGCGCGGGCCGGGGGGCGCAAGTCAGCTCCGTAGGGGTTTCTGCTCCGTTTCCCGCTGCGTCCGTCGGGTGGATGGAGTCCCTTGACTCTTGGGGGAG
>CAILUI010000002.1 GCA_903837355.1 uncultured Victivallales bacterium | reverse complement strand
TCGCCCTGCGCCACGGAACCATCTGCGTCACGCTCGTCCCCGAACTCGCGGTCCAGCCCAAGACCCTCGCCGCCATGCGGCGCTTCTGCCAGGACGTCAGCGCCATCGTCAACCGCACCAGGCCCGGCCGGGCCCCGCCGATCGCGATCACCGTGGTCGAGACCCCACCCGCCAGGGCAATCGGACCACCGCCCGGCGGCCCGTAGAGCTCCGCCCCCGCCCCTGACGCGACCTGGTCATGGCCGCTAGGCCGGAGTGTACCAGAGCGTCACAGCACGTACTGCGGGATCTTCAGCCGCTCGCCGTCCTTGAGCGCCGACTGGTGGGCCACGATGCCGGCAACGGTCATGTTCAGCGCCTGCGCCACGTCGACCCATGGCTTACGGTCCCGCAGGATGGCGTCGACGAAATCGCACATGAGATAGCCATGTGACCCGCCGTGCCCGCCGGGATCGACGGTGGGCGGCAGGGCCGGCTTGGCCGTATCCACGTCAGCCTTGTCGCTCTTCTGCCCATATACCCGTCCCATCTCGCCACCCACGGCCGGCAGGTCCCAGCAGACCGCCATGCGCGCCATGCCGCCCTCGCTGGTACGGAACAGCGCAATCTCCGACCCGAACGGGTTCCGGTAGTCGTTGCCATGGGCCTGGAGGTGCGGCACCACACTCGGCATGCCCAGACACGTGACCTCGGTGAAACTCCCGCCAGTCACGCCAACGTAGTATGCATTGGAGTGCGTTGGGTACCACTGCGGCGGCAGGCCCTTGCGCCAGCCGTCGGGGTCAACGTTGCGCGTCTTGGGGTTGTAGGCCCCCAGCGGCTCCCCGAAGTAGTGGTAGTACTCACCCTCGGAGTAGACGAGCTTGCCGAGGCCCCCTGCCTTGTACTGCTGGTGCCAGGCATACAGGTCGTCGTGGAAGTAGGAGGTCTCGAACATCATGTACTTCAGGCCGCTCTTCTTTACCGCCTGGAAGAGCAGATCGGCCTCCTCCAGCGAACCGAAGGCCGCCGGGACCGCCGAGGAAACGTGCTTGCCGCGCTCCAGGGCAGACACCGCCAGGCGGGCGTGACTGGGCGCATCCGTCGCGATGAACACCGCCTCGATGCGGTCATCCTGGATCATCTCCTCGCACGATGCATACGTCTTCCCGCACCCGACCGCCTGGGCCAGTGCGGCACAGCGGTCCGGAACCAGATCGGTGACCGCAACCACCTCGACGTTGGGGTGGTTCTGGAAGCCGAAGGCTGCCCCAAACTGGCACAGCCCGAACCCGGCAATGCCAACGCGAATCCTGCGGTCCGAGAACGGCTGCCAGCCCTTGGCTGCACCGGCTCCCGCCCGGGGCGCCTCAAAGCCGGGAATGACCTTGCCATCGGCGCCAACCGGTGCCTCCGCCGCAGCCACTACCGGCGTGTGCCCCAGGCCCAGGGCGGCACCCGCCGCGCCCATCAGCCCGGCGAACTCCCGCCGTGTGATCACTGTGCTCTCTGTCCGTTGCATGGTACTCGGTCTCCCTGCATCCGCCGCCTCGCGGCGGCGATCCTGAGATAGCCCTGCCTGACATCGGTCATCAGCCGACCTAAGGTACCCGCGCGCAGCGCCTGGCGCAATGGTGCATCAGGGATCTGCCGAAGATGATGCGCATGAGACGGGTGGCCCCGCCAACCATGAGGCCGAACCGCGAGTTTGGCTGCGCCCCCCGCCGAGCCGTCGTCGTCGCGTCAGTGCGCGTAGATGGGCGCAGTTGGGACTCCCTGCTGAATTCCCTCTCTGTAGCGCGTAGAGGCTATGGGGTAGCGGACAGCAGTCTACCCGACCCCCTGCCTCTCCCATGCAGGTTATCACCAGGAATAACCTGACCGCGGCCTGAGGCCGCTCGGTGACGGGCCTACCACCCGATCGCCTGGCTGTACCCCCTACCCGAGAAGCTCTCGATCCTGGCCCAGCCGCCTGGGATCGGGGTGACGGTGGGCGTGAGTGCAGGCCCCCGAGGCAAGCACCGCCCGCATCGCCGCGAGCGCGGCTTCAGCATCGTCGCCCTGGGCGGTGAACCGGAGAACCGCTTCCGGGGTGGCCCCCAGTACGAGGATGCTCAGCACACTCTTCGCGTTCGCCCTGTGCCCGCCGCACTCGATCTGAATTTCGGCACTGTAACGGACTGCCGCCTGGGCCAACAGCGAGGCGGGCCGCAGATGGAGCCCCGCCACACCGGCTCCGGCCAGGGTGGTGCTCCACGAAAGTGTTTCCGCCATGGGGTACCCCAATGCTGTTGACTCTCCCCGTCCGCCTGGCGGCGCGGGGCGCTTGCCGGTCGCGCGCCGAGTTCGGGTGTAATCATACGGCGTGGCTGGCCCGGTTGTTATGGGGTGAAACCCTGCTGCTCCATGGGGCAAGTGCCTACCCTCCCCGGTGCGTTGGCTCGGCAGCGGGGCCGGTCGTCCGCGGGGCCAGGCGCAGGTAGTAGGCGAGCCATGTGAACACTGGGCACTTCCCCCGCCGCGAGGCAGGACGGTGCCCTTTCATTAGGTGAGGCAGGGAAGAACCACGTCGATCCGGCACGAACCGTGCCGCGGAGCGGGTAGTTGGGGACAGCGGGCTTTCCGCCATGCAGGTTATCACCAGGAATAACCTGACGGAGACTGAGCCGGAACAGGCGGGGGCCGACCACCCCACCGCCTGCCCATATGCTCGGGCCGAGAAGCTCTCCAGCCGGGCCCAGCCGCCTTCGAGCGGGGTGATGGTGGTCCAACCCTCTTGCCTCTCCCTGTCGTCAGACCCTTGCCACGAGCCGCGGCGTCAACCCTCGCTTCGCGGTTCTCGCCACGTGTGCTGCCCGCGACCCCGCTGGACTTCCCTTGTTCGCCTCTGTTTCGTCTTGCCGACATCCGCCTTGCCCCTTGGCCAGTCAGCTTCCCCGACGACGTGGAGGTACCTGGCACGGGTTCCCATCCATCCGCGCGCAAGTGCCTACTGGTCCTCGCCGCCTTGGTCGTGTCGCGGGGGGTGTTGCTGCCGGCGCTCCACACACCATGCAGCGATTCCCGTCTGCCCGCCGGTCTCTGGACTGGACCCGGCCGTCCGCACGGCTTTGGCTGCAGCCGCCTGGCTGATCCGGGGCCGTTGCCTCTGGGGTCTCTTCCCTGTCCTCCAGCACGCGGGTCACCGACGGGACGACAGACGGACGCTTGGCGCGAGTCGTGAGCTTGCTGGATCCAGTCTTCCGGGTTCACGCGACCGCGCAGACTCTCACGCAGACGTCGGCCGGCTGCGATGCGTTCCTCGATGTCTGGAGCCGACTGTTCACGCTGATCCGCCAGATGGACGCTCCGGCGGACGACTTCCGCCTGCGATACCTGCCAGATCGCGGCCAGGCGCTTGCGGCGACTTGTGGTCGTACCATCGAGGGCGAAGGTCGTTCGGTGTGTCATCGTTTTCATACCATAAGTGATACCATCACTATGCCATGGTGTTAAGGCAGGTAGAGCCGTTTCCTCACTCCCCCTGCCAGTTCACCTCAGGCAGTGCCGCAGCCACCTTCACTAGCCCCCTGACCTGCGACCCATCTGGCAACGGTTGCCAGACACACTTACCCTGGGGAACCACGGCGATCTGCGGCCCAGACCGAGAACGCTATTTTGGCGAAACGGCATTTGCTGAAATGGCGGCCGGCAGTGTTCCAACTTCGGAAACACCATGAGACGCGAGCAAACCGGATGCGTCTCCCCGAACTCACCCTGCGGGTCAAGGTTAACCTGCGGAATCAGCATGTGGACGTGTTTGAGAGGGAGGCTGGGGCCGAGCCGGAGGTCCTTTACTTCCAGCGTCGTTACGTCAGCCCCCAGCACCCGAAGGTCGAGGCCTGGCGCCGGTACTCGCGGCAGGTGGAGTGCGCCGGCATGGACCCAGCGCCGTTCCGGGGCCAGCGTCCTTCGCCTCGTCCTTCTCCAGATCCATACCCGGGCCGCAGCCCAATCCCGGCCGCGTCAGGCCAGGTCGTACGGCACCACGCCGCCGCCGTCGCGAAGCTCGCTGACCTCCTCAACGGCCGCCCCAATCACCCCAGGGCCGTGACGCAGGCGCGGATAGGTCTCGCGGAACGCCAGGATGCCGCGGGCGTCTGCCGACCTCACCCGCGCCGCGCTCCTGATCGCCACCGGCACGCACGTCGCGTCGCGCACAGGTCGGCCAGGCGTCGCCCCTCGCCGACCGGGGCGCCCGCCTCGGCCAAGTTCGGCGGCAGCGCTTGCATTTATGTAGAGTGTGTAGTATATAGTACACATGAACCCGCAATTCGGCACGTACATCCGGGAACGGCGTGAGGCACTGGCCGCCGCCGACCGGCGCTACTCGCTGCGCCAGGTGGCCGTCCGTCTCGGGGTCCAGCCTTCCTATCTTAGCAAGGTGGAGCGCGGCGAAGTCGGGCCGCTGGCGGAGGAGACGACCCGGCGGCTGGCCGAGGACTTGGGGGAGGACCCGGATGTGCTGCTGGCCCTTGCCGGGAAGGTCTCTGCCGACCTGCGTGAGGTCATTCTCAAGCGCCCGCGCTTGTTTGCGGATCTGTTGCGGCAACTGAAGGATGCCCCGGACCACGCTGTCCTGCGCGTGGTCCGCGAAGTGCGTGACGGCCGGTGGTAAAAAGGAGACGACGCCATGGTGGAACTGAAGCACGACGGCCTGGAGTTCTCGTTCCCCGAGGTACACCCGAACGCGGCTCTCGGGGTGGCCTTCCAGCGCACCTTACGCATCCCCGATGACGGCAGCGACTACCCGCTGCCACCTGGCCTCGGCGCCTTCCCGCTATCCCACGTAGACGACTTCGGCGCCAAGGTCCCCGCCGCCTGGATCGAGCACGGTGGCGTGATGCTGCCCATGTACCAGGCCGAAGCCATGTGGCTCAACTTCCAGGCTCGGCACGATGACGAACGCGACTGCGAGTATCCCTGCGCCATCATGGTCGCGGCCGGCACGATCAACGCCGTATCGGGATCACCCTGGACGAACCAGCTTGGGCGCGAGCCGCAGAACTACCTCGTCGCGCCCGACCAACCCTGGCTGGACGGGTTCTGCATCGAGCGGGGCGTCATCCGGCAGTTCGTCGCCATGCCGTTGGGCGACGGCTACAGCGCCGAGGAGCAGATCACCGGGAAGGCGGAACACGGCGGGCTCCAACTGATGGTGGTCCCGATGAAGCGGAACGTGTACGAACGGCGCTTCCCGAAGGTGCCGCATCGGCGCTGGCAGGGCACGGTGGAGGAGTCCGGCCTCGTGTTCTGCTGCTGCGCAGGTCCGGAGATGGGCCTGGCCCCAGGCGGCCGCATGCGTCAGGAGATCTACAACGACCCCTACGATCTTGCCGACTGGGACATCGCTGCCGCCAGCCGTTGCTTCGTCCACATCGTGAACTCCTGTGACTGGTGCCGCATCACCGAGCGCCCCCCGCCAACCACGCCGCCCACCGCCCGGCAGTACGCGGCGGCGCGGCTTCCGTGGTTCGACTACTACAACGAGACGGGCAAGGCGGTGGCAGGCAGCGCCGCCCTGGCCGGCCTCAAGAGCGTGGCCGAGATGGGCAAGGCCAAGCGGCAAGCGCCGCTGCCCGAGAACGACTCGGTACCGATCGACAGGGTCGTGACCCTGCGTGCCGGGCTGCGGCCGGGGCAGGTCAGGGAGTTTCAGGCATAGGCGTCCCACAGGCCGCCAAGGCTGTTAGGTGGTCAGGCTGTAGGCTGTTAGGTCTTACGTCGGGGTATTCTGCGTTTCCGGGCTTGGGTCCGGTGCTGTAACCTAATAGCCTACAGTCCAAACCGCTACAGCCTCTGGGCCTTCCATGGGACGGGTGGGAGTTCCAGGACCACCCGTAGCTCCCCTCCGTCCGCCAGCTTGAAAGCGGGGTTGGGTGCCCTAGAATGGTACGGCGGCACGGGAGTGCTGGCGGTGTCACGGAATGGCAACGAGGCCAGAGGAGTCAGCCATGCGCGTCCTGTTTCTGGATCTGGATACCCTGCGGCCAGATCACCTGGGCTGCTACGGCTACCCGCGTTGCACCAGCCCGAACCTCGACCGCATCGCCGCCGAGGGTGTACGTTTCGATGACTACTACTGTTCGGACGCGCCCTGCCTGCCCTCGCGGGCCTCTTTGGTCAGCGGCCAGTTTGGCATTCGCACCGGGGTGGTTGGGCATGGGGGCACGGCTGCCGACATGCGCCTGGAGGCGAGCGGGCGCCGCTTCCGCAGTGCCTTCTCCAACAACAGTCTGTGGATGGTCTTCCGCAAGGCCGGCCTGCGGACGGTCTCGGTGAGCCCGTTTCCCGAGCGGCATTCGGCGTGGTGGTTCAGCGCCGGCTTCAACGAGACGGTCAACACCGGCAAGGGCGGCATGGAGTCGGCCGAAGAGGTCACCCCGGCGGTGCTCGACTGGCTCGGCCGCAACGCGACGCAGGATAACTGGTTGCTGCACGTGAACTACTGGGATCCGCACACCCCTTACCGCGCTCCCGCGGAGTTTGGCAACCCCTTTGCCAACGATCCGTTGCCAGCGTGGCATACCCCGGCGGTGCTGGAGCGGAACCGTGCGCTGCCGGGCGGCCACGGCGCTCAGGACGTCAATATGTGGGATAATCAGGTCGCCCCACGCTACGTCTCCCGACACCTGGGCGAAGTGCGCGATATGGGCGACTGGCGCCGCCTGATCGACGGCTACGACTGCGGCATTCGTTTCATGGATGGCCACATCGGCCAGATTCTGGACTGCCTCGACGCGGCCGGCGTCCTCGACGACACCGCCATCATCGTCACCAGCGACCATGGCGAATGCCTGGGCGAACTGAACTGCTACGGTGAACACGGGACCAGCGACTACGTGACGCACCGCATCCCGATGATCATCCGCTGGCCCGGCGCCGGTAAGGGCACCGTCGACCGCGGCCTGCACTACAATCTGGACCTGGCGCCGACGGTGGCCGAGCTGCTCAACGTGCCCCGCTGGCCCGGCTGGCAGGGCAGCAGCTACGCCCCGGCCCTGCGCGTCGGCGCCGACTGCGGACATCGCCAACTCGTCCTCGGGCAGTGCTGCCATGGGGCCCAGCGCAGCGTCCGCTTTGGCCCCTGGTTCTACATCCGTACCCTCCACGACTTCTACCACCTCTACCCGCGTGAGATGCTGTTCAACGTCGAGCAGGATCCCCATGAGACCAACGACCTGGCCGCGGCGCGCCCTGAGATCTGCGCGGAGGGTGCTCGGCTGATGCTCACCTGGCATGAGGACATGATGCGTACCGTGCCCGACGCCGTCGACCCGCTGTGGACGGTGCTGCGCGAAGGGGGGCCGGAGCATTCGCGCGGGCAGCTCAAGGCCTACTGCGAGCGTCTGCAGGCGACGGGGCGCGGTCAGCACATCCCCGAGTTGCGCCGGCGGCATCCGGGCGAGCTGGCCTGAGGGTCGCCATGGCCATGCACGGACAGTGGGGACTGGGCCAGGAGCATCTCTGCAGTTATCTGCCGACGCAGACGGCCCGCCTGGAGCTGCTGCGCATCAGCGCCATCGATGCGGCGGAGTTCGAGGCGCTGGTCGCGCAGGGCTACCGGCACTTCGGCACCCTGTTTTTCCGTCCCTGGTGTCGCGCCTGCCACGCTTGCGTGCCCATCCGCATCCGCACCGCCGAGTTCCGCGCCCGGCGCTCGGTACGGCGCGTGCTGGAGCGAGCCAGGGACCTCGACGTCGAGGTCACTACCCCGCGGCCGACGGCGGCGGCCTACGCTCTCTACTGCCAGCACAAGGAGCGCTTCCGCGATACCAACCCCGACGCCGATGCCGTCAGCTACGACGAGTTCGTCGAGTCATTCTTCCACGCCTTCCCGTTCTCCCGCACGCTCGAGATTCGGGAGCGCGGCCGCTTGCTGGCGGTCTCGCACTTCGACCTTACGGCGCAGGTGCTGAGCGCCATCTACTGCTACTACGACCCACGGGATCTGCCGCGCAGCCCTGGCCGACTGGCGGTCTACCTGCAGATCGCCCTGGCCGCGCAGCACGGCATCCCCTTCGTGCACTTGGGCTACTACATCGCCGCCAATCCGCACATGCGCTACAAGGCCGGCTTCCAGCCCAATGAGGTGCTGCTCGGGGACGGCGAGTGGGTGCCCTTCATGGATGGCCGGAACCGCTGCGGGCTCGATCTGGAGCGGTTGTCGCAGGGCTTCTGCCCACCGGGGAAGCCGCAGTTACGCTCGGCCCCGCCGTCGTCCTGAACGGGTCAGGTGCCCGCCGCCGTGGCCGTCCGGCCGTCGTCCGCCGCCGGCACCGTCAGCAGCAGCAGGACGAACGCGGCCGCAGCCAGGACGCCGAAGCTGCCGTAGAGGGTACGGAAGCCGAAGTGCCGGGCCACCACGCCGCCGACGGCGCCGCCGATCATGCTGCCCAGGCCGATGGTCACCGCCGAGAACAGGCTCTGGGCGGTGCTCTGCAGGCGCGCGGGTACGATCCGGCTGACGTAGGTGACGCTCGAACAGTGGTAGGCGCCGAAGGTCAGCGAGTGCAGGAACTGCAGCGGGATCACGACCCACAGCGACGGCGCCAGGCCAAAGCCGGCCAGCCGGACCGCGATCCCCAGCAGCCCCAGGGCAAACAGGTTCCGTACGCCGATCCGGTCCATGATGCGCCGGCTGAAGTAGATCACGGGGATCTCGCTGAGGGGCCCGAGCAGCCAGATCAGGCCGGCCTTCGCGACCCCGTGCTCCTTGGCCAGATAGAGGGTGAAGAAGCCATAGTAGCTCATCAGGGCCAGCCGTCCAAGGAAGGCGCAGAGGGTGAAGTACAGAAACCTTGGCCGGCAGAGCTCACGGCAGGCTGCCCGGACAGATGGGCGCGGCGCCGCCCCCGCCTGCGGAACTCCCGCCGGGGCCGTGGCGGCCGCGGGAATCAGCGCCAGGCTGGCGAGGTGGAACAGCCCGGCGACCGCCACCGCCGCCAAGATCATGGAGCCATCCCGACTGCTGCCAATGCCCAGCGGTTCGAGCAGCAGCAGGCAACCGATGAAGGCCAGCGAGCCGCCGATCCGGATCTTACCGTAGTCGCCGCCGTGGGTGTGGAGGTAGCGGAAGGTGATCCCATCGGTGAGCGGGATCAGGGGCCGGTAGAACAGCCCGAACAGCGCTGCCGTGCCCAGCGCCGCCGTCAACCCGTGGACCAGGCCAAACACCTGGAAGGCGGGGATGGCGCCACACATGCACAGGGCGAGTACCATTCGTGGCCGGCCGCTGCGGTCCGAGAGGTACCCCCAGAGCGGTGGGGCCACCACGGCCATGGCCTCGAAACAGCCCTGGATCAGCCCGATCTGGTCCTCGCGAAAACCGCGCAGAAACAGCAATTTCTGCAGGTAGGGCGTGACCACCGCAAAGGGCACATAGAGCGCCAGGTAGACCAGCAGAAAGCGCCAGGCCATCCCGGGCGGAAACGCGGCCGGTACAAGGCTGCCGCCGGCAGGGCTGTGAGGGGGCGGTTTCAGACGCGTTGGGTGTCCCGTAGATGGCTTGGTTGTAGATCGGTGTCGGGCAACGCGCCGACTACTCGCCTGAAACCCCGCACCCGGGGCTGCCGGCTCCGGGACCCCTTACGCCCCCGGCGACCAGGTGGCGATGGGCCGCGGATGAACGACCGTCTTGCGGCCGGCCAGGAGACTGGCGACTTCCGCTTCGACCGCGGCCACCCCCTCGGCCTGGTCATGGATCTCCAGGGTCAGATCGCTGCTGTAGGATGCCCCCGGTTGGAGGACGACCACGCGCCCCTTTTCGCGCTCGAAGGTCTTGGGGTTGGGCAGGTTGATGCCTGGCTCCATGCCGGTGACGTAGCCCTCGCGCTCACCCACCGTATTCTTCCATTGGGTGAAGCAGGGCAGTTGGGCCTTCGGGTAGCGCAGCACGACTCCGTTGTCGCCATCGCTGTTGCGCAGCATGGCCAACGTCATGCCATCGCTGCCGGCGGCCAGGTCGTGCCAGTAGCACTGTTCGACGTACCCCGGCGTGGGGCCGAGGTAGGTATCGTAGCCGGCCAGGCCCTCGACCGCCCGCGCGTCGCGCGGCGCCACGCTTAGGCTCGGAGCCACCAGGCGCGCCCCCTTGTCGATGAAGGGCATGCCGAAGTTGCAGTGGTACAGCAACTCGACCTCGTCGGCCACCTCGCGGAAGTTGACGATGCGGTCGCTGATCGTGAGCCGGTTCGAGCCGACCGTCGTGCTGATGCGCGTCACCAGCCGCAGTTGCGGGCAGAAGAGCATCGACTCGTCGACCACGCCGATCACGGTCAGTTCCGTGGGCGGACCAGGCTTGATCTGGATCTCGACGCGGTTGGCCGGCAGGTTGGCGATGCGGCCATGCAGGGTCAGGTTCACCTTGGAGGGGTTGCCGTTGTTATCGGGCACGACGTCGGTGCAGGGCGGTCCGTTCGAGCCGAGGCCGCAGCGCACGATGCACTCGTCGAAGCCCTTCAGCCAGCCCAGGCCGCCCTGGTCCAGCGGGTTGACGAACCAGGGGTTGACCGGCCCCGCTACCGGCGCTTGCCAGCCGATGAAGGTACCGCGGTAGGAGCCCTTCCAAAGTCCCATGCCGCGGGTTGGCACCAGCGTGAACGAGAGGGCGCCATTGTCGACTTCGATGATGTCGACGCCATCACACAGCCCGCCGCGCAGCGTGCGCTTGCGGATGGCCCAGGGCACCTCCGAAGGCACGGCCACCACGCTGGGGTTCAGGTCCAGACGGTCGACGAAGACCCGTTGCGCGACATCGGTCAGTGTCCAGGAGCGAACGTTCGCCATAGGAGTATCTCCAGAGAAGCGTTGCCACCGTATCGCGGGTTACCATAGCCAGCGCCGCCGTCGGCGCAACCGGCGCGGCGACCGTGTCGACATGGACATGCAGTCTTCCCGCAGTACACTTGGGGAGGCGACGGTGGGGTATGATGTCTGCGGCCAGAGGGCCAGCGCGCGAGGTGCCTATGCTACGGATTCCGGCGCTCTCACTGGGGGTGTTGACGGCGGTCTCGCTGGCGGCGGAGCTAACGCTCTACGTCTCGCCGAGCGGCCGCGACACCTGGTACGGCCGGCTGCCCAACGCTAACGCGGACGGCACCGACGGCCCGCTCGCCGGCTTCGCGGCCGCCCGCGATGCCGTGCGGACGCGGCGGGCCGAGGGCGCGGCCAGCACGCTGGCCACCGTGCAGGTGCGCGGCGGTCGCTACCATCTGGAGCAGGCCCTGATGCTGGGCCCCGAGGACAGCTACCTGACCTTCACCGCCTACCCGGACGAAAGGCCCGAGATCGTGGGCGGCCGCTCGATCACGGGCCTCCAGGCCGGCCCCGGCGGCGTCCTGTCGGTCCTGCTGCCTGAGGTTAAGGCAGGCACGTGGAACTTCCGGTCGCTGTTTGTCGATGGCCAGCGCCTGGTCCGGGCCCGCCACCCCAATGTCGACCCCACGGACCCCACCCGCAAAGGCTTCCTCTACACCGCTCGCGACGGCGGCACCTTCAGTAGCTGCGTGGGCTGTATCCACAACCCCGGCGACTGGATGGAGTACGAGATCACGGTCCCCGCCGCCGGCGAGTACCGCGTCCTGGTCTACTATGGCGCCCTCAACAAGCCGCATGGCACGGAGACCATGGACGGACGCACGGTGATCACGGTCGACGGCGGTGCTGCCGTGCCCCTGCTGGACCTGCCGGACACGGGCGGCTGGGAGGTGTCGCGCTGGTCCGATAGCGCCCGTCTGACGCTGAGCGCCGGGGCGCACCGTCTGCGCTGGGAGAACGTCAAGGGCGGTGGCCTCGATCTGGCCGCCTTTGCCCTCTGCGACGATCCCGCCTGGAAGCCGGCGGACGAGAGGCTGCCGGCCCTGGCCCCGGACCGGCACCTGGTCGTCATCCAGGCCTCCGGCTTCGTCAAGAGCCAGGGCAAACAACTGGCCGTTAGCGGCATGGGCAAGGTCGACACGACCTGCTTCTACTACGCCCCCGGTGATCTGCAGCCGATCTGGGCCCAGGCCCCGGGCGCTGAAGTGCATATCTTCCAGACCGGCAACTGCCGTGCCTTCAAGGAGATCGTCGCCATCGCCGGCATCGACCCGGCCACCCGCCGGGTGACCGTCGCTGGTCCCGAGGCCAGTTCAGGGCTGCACGCCGGCGACCGCTATTTCGTGGAGAACGTGCGCGAGCTCCTGGACGCTCCCGGCGAGTGGTATCTCGACCGCCAGACGGGTGTGCTCTATCTCATCCCCCCGCCGGGCTTTACGGCGGCGTCCGAGGTCATGGCGCCGGTCGCGGAGCGTATCGTCGAGGTTCTCGGCACGGCCGCGCGACCGGTGATGGACATCACCTTCCGCGGCTTGACCTTCCGCGGTGGTGATTACAGCCCTGCCGATGGCTGTGATGGCTATGGCATGGGTCAGAATGGGGTGCTGTACATCGATGCGGCCAGGCGTTGTACGGTCACGGGTTGCCGTTTCCGCAACCTCGGCAAAGACGCGGTCTGCCTCAACGGCGGTGGCGAGCACACCGTGTCGGACTGCGACATCAGCGACAGTGCCGAGGGCGGCATCAACGTGCGTAACAGTTCCGGCAACCGCATCACCGGCAATCACATCCATCACTGCGGCGCGGTCTACAAGCACAATGGCGGGGTGACCCTGCAGGAGCCCGGATCCAGCGCCAATCTCGTCTCCCGCAATGTGATCCATGACCTGCCGCGCTACGGCATCACGATGAAGAGCGCTGGCACGAAGAACGTCGTCGAGTTCAACCGCGTGCTCAATACCAGCCTCGAGACCTACGATACCGGCGCCATCGAGGTCACCCAGCAGGAGCGCGAGGTCCGCAGCGGCAGCGTGATCCGCGGCAACATCGTCGGCGATACGGTGGGGTACTCGTCGACGGCCGGCCAGCCGGTCTTCCTCTCCTGGGGTATCTACCTGGACTCATTCGCCGGCGGCTACACGGTCACCGACAACGTCGTCTACCGCAACTGGAATGGCGGCATCATGTTCCAGGGCGGGAAGGACAACACGGTCTGCAACAACATCTTCGTGGACGGCTGGCAGGGGCAGGGCCATATCTGCAACTTTGCCAAGAACCAGACCGGCTGCGTGCTGGAGCGCAATCTCTTCTGCTACAGCAATCCGGGGGCCACCCTGTTCGCGGCCCCGGCGCTGACGGCCGAGGTCATCCGCATCGATCGTAACCTCTATTACTGCGCGGGGGCGACGGAGTACACGTTCGGCTGGGCTGGCCAACCCTTTGCGGAGTGGCAGCAGGCGGGCTTCGACGTGCACTCGCTCCTGGCCGATCCGCAGTTCGTGAACCCGGCCGCGGACGACTACACGCTCAAGCCGGGGTCGCCGGCGTTTCAACTGGGCTTCCAGGCGATCGACACCAGTCAGGTCGCCGCACCCTGCGCCTGCACGGTAACGCCGGCCGCGCCGCTCTTCTTCCCGCCCCTGGTCGCCGCGCCGTAGTTCCCCGCCTCTTGCCGGAAGGACCCCCCATGGCCTCGCCTGTCAGCGCTGATCCCATCGACCGGGCGCTGTTCGTGGCGCGCTCGGGCCGGCCGCACTGCCAGCCGATCGCGCACCTGACGCAGACGCACAGCCTGCCGGCCACCGCGTCGTATCTGCTGGAGGCCGCAACCCAGGGCCGACCGGACCCCGACCTGGCCCGCATCCTGACCGCGCTGCGGAGCCACCGCGATGCCGATCCGGCCAGTCCGACCCATGGCTGCTATAAGTGGTACACCGAGGACGAGACCATCTGCGACACCAACGCCTCGTTCTTCATCGGTTCGCCGCTGGCCGGCCTCTGGCTGGCGCAGCGTGGCGCGCTGTCGGCCACCGAGGCGGAGGCGCTGCGGGGCGTGTTCGTCGATGTGCTGCCATGGTTTCAGCGCATGGCCGCGAACCCCAGCCTTTTCTACCCCAACAAGTGCATCAGCGATGCCGCGATGCTGCTGGCCACCGGGCACATCCTCGGGGACCCCGGCGTCATTGCGGCCGGCCGCACCTTGGCCGGCCGCTACTTCGACTACTACGCTCGGCGCGGCACGGGTTGGGGTGAGGACCACTCGCCCGTCTACACGACGGTGATCCTGGAGATGACGCTCCTGATCATGGCGCTCGAGCCGCGAGGCGAGCTTCACGACCAGGCCCGGCACCTGACCGACGCCATCCTGGACTGGGTGGCTTTTCACGACGGCTGCGATGCCGTGCCCAGCATCCGCGGCTACAACTTCGCGGCCTGCATCCGTGTGCCTTACCGCGGCGCCGCGCTGATCGCGGGCGGCGCGCCGGAGAACGCGCCGCCGCCGCTGGCCCTGCTGGCAGGTCTCAGCGGGTACCGTTTCGCGAAACCGCGGCTGGAGGTGCCGCGGCAACGGCGCTGGCGCACCTTCGACGAGCACTTCAGCACCAGCTACATCGGACCGACGTCACGGCTTGGAACCCTGAGCTATTACCCCTTGATGCCCAATGGCTATATGCATGATAGCTGGGGCTTGGGCTGGCAGTCGAAACCGGCCGCCTTCATGGTCGGGGAGGAGGAGTACGGTATCCTCGAGTGGCTCAGCGAAGACGCTGAGGGCGTGGTGCGCCAGCATGAGGCGGGGGCGGGCTTCCACGACTGGGCCAGTCGGCACTTGCTCAAGCGCCTCAGCTTCCATCCTGAGGTGGTCCTCGTCAGCCACCAGGAGGGCGGTGCGGCCATCATCCTGCGCGAGTTGCACCGGGTGCATTCCCCCACCCGGCGCCTGATCGACCGCTGGCGGCTTGCCAAGGCGGCCGGCACCATCCTGGTCAACGGCGTCGCCTGGGATGGCCAACCCGCTGACGTCGCCCCCGGCTGGATCGTCCTGCGCTACGCCCACGCCTGCGTCGCCATCCACCCGCTGACCTGTCGCGTCCCGGATGCCCCCGACGCCGATCCGAACCCGCAGCGCCGCACGGCCGGCAGCACCCGCGCCGTGCCGTTGCGCCTCGAACGCAACGGTCACGGCACCCTGCTTTCGCTGCCGTTGGTGGAGAACCATTCCGGGGTTCTCACCGCGCACCTGCTGTTCAGCGGTTGGTGCGTTGTTCTCCTCGACCGCCCTGAAGACGTCGCGCGCCTCGCGGTCACCGAGAGTTTCCATGAAGACGGCGAGATCCCGCGCACCTACGGCGAGTTGATCCGCACCGTGGAACTGGCGACGCCGGAGGTCCGGCTGACGCTGGTCCGAGATCCCCTGGCCGGAACGGTGAGACGCAGCCTTGATGGTCGCGAGGTCAGCTTCGTGAAAAGGGCACCGCACCCATGAGCCAGAACGCACCGTGTTCCGACGACTCCTTGGCCCCGGTCACGCCGATCCTACAGCCCGGACCGGAGTACCAGACCCCGGCGCGACAGTTCCAGGGCATCCCCGGCATCGAGATCACGGTCGGCGGCCGGCTGTGGGCGACCTGGTACGCGGGCGGCGTCAACGAAGGCCCCGAGAACTACGTGGTGCTGGTGACCAGCGCCGACCGCGGCCTGACCTGGAGCGAGCCGGTGCTGGTGGTCGATCCGCCGGGAGCGCACATTCGCGCCTACGATCCCGCGCTCTGGCATGACCCACTCGGCCGGCTCTGGCTGTTCTGGAGTCAGTGCTTCAGTCCCAAAGACGGGATCATCTCCGATGGCGTCAATGGTGTCTGGGGCATGCACAGCGCGGACCCCGAGAGCGCGGCGCCACGGTGGTCGGTGCCGCAGCGCCTGGCCCACGGCGTGATGATGAACAAGCCGCTGCTGCTCTCGAGCGGGGAATGGGCCTACCCGACCGCCGTCTGGAACGACCTGATCGTGCCGTCCCCAGCCTGCGTCCGCGAGCATTGCCGTTCGAACCTGACCGTCTCCACCGACCAGGGCCGCACCTACGAGCGCCGTGGCGGTGCCGATGTGCCGCAACGCTGCTTCGACGAGCACCATATTGTCGAACTTGGGGACGGCCGACTGTGGTGCCTGGTACGGACGAACTACGGCATCGGTCAGAGCTTCTCCAGCGACCGTGGCCGGACGTGGACGCCCGGACTGGACTCGGGTCTCGGCGGCCCCAACGCCCGCTTCTTCATCCGTCGACTGCAGTCCGGTCGGCTGCTGCTGGTCAACCACCGGGTGGATCCTGAAACCAGGGCCGTCCGCTGCAAGTTGGCGGCCTGGCTCTCGGATGACGACGGGGCTTCCTGGTTCGGCGGCCTGATGCTGGACGAACGGCCCGGCGTCTCCTATCCCGACGGCGTGCAGGACCGCGAGGGCACGATCTGGGTCATCTACGACCGCGAACGCTACTCGTCCGGCGATATCCTCTTTGCCCGTTTCCGCGAAGAGGACGTGGTCGCGGGACGCTGCGTCTCCGGCGTCGCCGCCTTGCGCGGGCTCATCAACCGCAGCGCTGGCGTCAGGCCGGGAGCAGCAAGGGCCTGACGCCGATCAGGGCCAGATCGAGGTCAGTGACCAGGCCTGCAGGCGGCTGACGCGGGTAGGGGCGCCACGGCTGAAGAGCTCGACGCCGCGCTGGGCCTCGGGCAGGATGACCCCCATGGGCAGGTAGGCACGCCCGGCATTGGCGAAGATTTCGAGCGAGGTGCGGTCGGCGATGATCTCGAGCTGCAGCCGCCCGTCGGCGGGCGGTACCGACGCACTGCGGCCACCGCAGTCGAGGCGCTGCGACTGCACATCGTAGGTGATCGGGATGCCGCGCACGGTGAGGCCGAAGGCCGTCGCCGCGCCGGTGGCAAACTCCGCACGGATGTGGAACGCCTCACCCTCCAGCCCCGCCAGCGGCGTCTCCCCGACCGGGATCGTCGTCTCCGGCAGCTCGACGGTCCGGTCGTGCAGACGACTGATCTCGGGCGCCGGCTGGACATGCAAGCGCAGCCCGTCGGCGGTCGGACGCAGGGTCAGATCGACGGGGAACGTCATCATCTGGTTGAACGGCATGCCGGGCATGCTTACCGTGCCCCAGCCGATCAGCACGCGCCGACCGTCCGGGGCCGAGTTGTAGGTCTGCGAGGCGTAGAAGCAGGTGCCCTCGTGCAGCACATGCGGCCCCGACTCGGTGGTGAAGCTCTTACCATCGAATTGTCCGATTAGATATAACCCGTTACCGCCGTAGAATATCCAGCGCGTTTCTCCAGGCTTCCCAGCGACCGGGATCGCGAAGAACTCCGGGCACTCGCTGCTGCCGGGAATGGTGACCGTGCAGAGCCGCTCCCAACGCTTGAGGTCGGGCGACGAGAACAGTCCGTAGTCGTTCTGGTCAAGAAACAACGCCATGATCCAGCAGCGCCCGGGCGCATACCAGATCACTTTCGGATCGCGGTTGCCGCCGATGATCTGCGGCAGTACCGGATTGCCGGCGTAGGTGGCCCAGGTGCGACCGCGGTCCAGGCTGTAGGCCAGGCACTGGACCGTCGGGTTGCCGGCGGCCGTGTACATGCAGACCAGGGCCGGTTCGGTACCCGTCTGGAAACCGGCCGTGTTCTCCGTGTCCACCACCGCGGAACCCGAGAAACAGGGGCCCAGCGCATCCGGATAGAGCGCCACGGGCAGTTCCTGCCAATGCACCAGATCGGGGCTCACCGCGTGCCCCCAGTGCATGTTGTCCCAGCGCGTGCTGTAGGGATTGTGCTGGTAGAACAGGTGCCACTCGCCGGCCTGATACACCAGGCCGTTGGGGTCGTTGTTCCAGCCCCGCCGCGTGCTGAAATGCACCTGCGGCCGCAAGCGTTCCCGGTAGAGGTCCGCCGCGTCCTTGATCTCGTCGCTCTGCTCCATCGCCGCCAGCGCGCCCGAGGTCTCGGGCAGACGCTCGACCTGCAGGGTGAGCATCTGCCCGCGGAAGGGCTCCAGATCGATGAACATCCAGTAGTCCGGCGTCGCGTCCGCCAGCGGCACCACCGCATCGCGCACCACCTTGCCAGCGGCGAGGACGCGGAAGCGCCGCTTCGGCGCGCCGTCTTTGACGGGCAGATTCAGGTAGCGCCGCTCGGCCAGCAACTCGCGCTGCTGGTCGACGAGCACGGGCAGGGTGCGGTCGGTCTGGATGATCTGATCGACATTGATGTGGCCCCAGGCGCCCGTCGCGCGGTCCACGATCTGCACCACCGCGGTCTTGCCGGCGAACTCGGCCACGTCCCACTGCGCCCACTCCAGCCGTTCGCTGCCACCCGGCTGCTCGTTGGGGCCGGTGGCCGTGCGCACCACCGCGCCCCCCACCAGCAGATTGATGCACGCCTCCCCAGGGTACTTACCGCCGCCGATCAGGAACTGGATGAAACGCCGCTCGATGACCAGCGCGGGCGACGTCAGCAGGCCCGTGCTGCCATCCCCACCCACGTAGCTGCTCACCAAACCCTCGCCCAGGAAGCCGCTGACCTCCATCTGGCCGGGCAACGTCCCGCGGGCCGGACCAGCGCCGAAGGCCGTGCCCTCCACCGTCCAGCCTGCGCCGTAGGTGTCGCCATCGAAGTCGAAGCCCAGCGGGCCGCCATCCGGGCCGCGGAACCAGCCCAGGACATCCACGCCCCAGGTACGGTCCAGGCTGCCGAGGACCTGCTGCTGCTCGGCGTAGGCCAAGACCCGGTCAAAGACCAGGACCGCTGCCACCTCGCCATCCAGGAACTCGCCCGGCGCGGCCTGCTTGCGGCCGACCGTGATCCCCCCGGCACCCAGACGCAACGCGGCCGGAGCCGGCGTCACCCCCGAGCGCCGAATGCCGTTGTCGAAGATGCGCACGGTCGGCGCGCGCGCGCTGTCGACATCCATGCAGGTCAAACGCCAGAGGTTCGACTCGTAGGGCACCAACTGGTGGCAGTCGTTGTGCTCGCCGTTGAAGCCGTAGGCATCGCCCACGGCCAACAGCGCCGCCCGGCCGTTGCTCTGTACCACCGTACCGGCCTGCTCGAAGACGGACTGCACCCCCTGCCGGCGCGGGCGCCACAGCGCCACGATGGTGTACGTCGTCTGGCCTTCCGGCAGCACCGCCGGACCCGTCAGGAACTGCGTGGCCCCATCGAAGGAGATGGGCGCCATGCCGTTCTGCAGCGTCGGAGCCAGTGTCGGCCGCGCTCCGGCTTCGGGTTGGCCCACATGGTTGCCCTTGCCGGACTTGTCGCGCCACTGGCTGAGGCCCTGCGCATCGGCCACCAACGTCGAGCCCTCGGATGCGTCCAGCCAGAGCACTAGCCCTGGGACCGGCGCGCCGCCCATGGCTGCGGCCCCGCTAACCGCCTCGCCCGCCACCCACGCCGCCAACACCAACCCCGTCGTCAGGCATCTGGACATGATAAGTCTCCATGGTCGGCCATCGCGGGGCCATCTCGCTTGTGGAACGCGCGCGGGAATCAAGCCGGCGGCGGCGGAAACGCGCTGCGGAGCGTCTGCCGTCACGCCGTCAGCCAGTCGTTCATGACTGGACAGCGGACGCAGGTCGAGAGGCTGCTGTCCGTGCCTTCGGGGGTGGCCTTGCAGCGCTGCGTTGCACTGCTGAACAACCAGCAGAAATGGCCGCCGCCAAACTCATGGGAGCTACAGGCGTCACGGGCCTTGGGGTCACAGCCGCGGGTGACCCAGCAGGGCGGCCGCGGCTGATCGCCATTCCGCCGCTGTAGGTAGAGCAGAAGCAGCGCCAGTTTCTGCACGTCCAGGGGCGTGTGCCGCCAGCCCTGTTCGTAGCTCTGCACGGCGCGCAACGACACCCCGAGCAACCCTGCCAGGTCATGCTGGCTCTTGCCCAGCGCTTCACGCACACTGCGCAGGTTGGTGATATCAACAGTCGTCATCGGCCCCGCCCACTCCGGTCCACGCATCGTTGTGTTCGGCGTACTCTAGCCCCACTCGTGCCCGATTGCGCGGCCCAACCGCGCGCCGCAGCCGCACCGCAGTGCAGTCTGCTCGGCCCCCTTGGAGGGCGAAGCTCCCCGGGCGCGCACGCGCCGCTGAGCCACCGGCCAGAGGCCGGAGACGAGGGACGGCTCACCGCCTGCACGCAGGCTGGGGAGGTTCGCCCTCCAAAGCCTGCCCGCAAAGCCGGCGGCTGCGGACTTCACTGAGGCATTGCGCGCCGAAACCGTACGCGGCCCGCACTGCTCCGCGGGTCTGCGCGCCCGACCAGGTGTAGGCCCGCGTTCCATCGCCGCACCGCTTTCGCGAAACCGTGCAGCCCTGCCACCACGCCCCGGTTTTCGCGAAACCGTGCAGCCCTGCCACCACGCCCCGGTTTTCGCGAAAGCGCGCGGCCCTGCCACCACGCCCCGGTTTTCGCGAAAGCGCGCGGCCCTGCCACCACGCCCCGGTTTTCGCGAAGGCGCCAGCGCGCGGGGACCTGCCCGGTTTTCGCGAAAGCGGTCCAGAGGCGGTATCGCGGTTTCGCGAAAGCGTCTGCGCCGACGGAGGGGGCTGGTTTTCGCGAAAGCGTGCGGTCTCAGACGATGTCGACGCGGAGCCAGTGGCGGTAGGCGAGGACGAGACTGGCGCCGCCGAGGATGGCGCTGGCCGTGGCCACGAAGGCGGTCACGGGCGGGCTGTTGAGGAAGATGCAGCCCATCAGGATGCCCGTGCCGGTGGCCGTCGCCAGGACCAGGGCCGCGATCATGGGGATGGCGGATCCCAGTGTCCCCAAGCGTGCCAGCAGGGCGAAGGCGAGCAGTTGCCAGGGGCCGCTGATGCAGACGGCGACCAGGAGGTCGTCCCACGGGGCAACGCCGGGGAAGCAGGCCAGCGTCAGGGCCATCATGCCTGCCAGCACCCCCCAGGCCATGAACTGGGAAAGGAGGATCGAGATGGCCTGCTCGACGACGAAGTCCTGGCGCCGGACAGGATAGGTCAACTCCCGCGCCAGCATGCCGCCGCGCACCTGCCAGGCGTTGAGGGCGACGGTCGACGGCATCATGACCAGGATCCAGAGGGTGCCGTGCAGGACCAGGCTCAGTTCGTTGGGGCGACCGTGCACCATGCCATACTGGACCGCCACCATCACTCCCCACATGATGGCCGGGGTGAGTACCAGCATCCACCAGTTGGCATGGGCGCGACGCCAGTGGGCGATGCGCTGCCAGCGCGAGTTCCCGACGAAGGGCATCACGTCGGGGATCTGCACGTCGACGAGGCGCAGCCAGAGGCTGTGCTCGCGGTCCAGGCGGCGCATGGCGGTGAGCATGTTCCGCCGCGCCTGCGGGCCGCTGAGCTGGCGCAGATTGCCGCGGAACTGCACATCGTAGCCGGGCGTCTCCTCGTCCATGGTGGCCAGGAAAAGGACGGTGTCCGCCACGAACCAGAGCGCCCCCAGGCAGAGCGCGCTGGCTGCCCACGGGTACTGGCCCGCTGCCAAGGCGCCGACGGCCGTCGCCACCCCCGGCACAAAGAGGATGATGAAACTGGTGCCGAAGACGCCGGCGCGCCAGCCACCACGGCAACAGCCCGCAAAGGCCAGGCCGGCCATTGGCAGCGCCACGCCAAGAATCCCCAGAGCACTCCCGCCGCCCGCGAACACGAGGGCTGGAAAGGGCAGTACGATGACGGTCAGCCAGATGAGCCCAGCCAGCAGATGTGGGGTGCGGAAACCCGGGACGAGTGCCGCCCGGTAGGCGCCGAGTTGTTCCTTCACCTGGAAGGCGACGGCCGCGCCGGAGTAGCCCACCGCCATCAGGAGCATGGGCCAGAGGTCACGTCTGCCGCCATGGGAGCGCAGGCCGGTGGCGGCGAAAGCGCCAACCTGCATCAGCCAGAACAGCAGCACCAGCCAGAACTGCCAGCGCGCGAAGTACGAACGCAGGACGGTCCAGAGGTGTTTCATGGGGACTCCTTGGTGCCGCTGTGCAGTTCAAGGAAGACGTCTTCAAGGCTCAGGTCGACCACGGTCACCTCGGCTGTCAGTTCGCGGCGCAAGCGCGCCGCAATGGCGGGGATATCGCCCTGGACCGTGAGCACGGCACTGGAGTCGGTCGCCTGGTAGCGTAGGACACCCGGCACCCCCGGGAGCGCCGGCGGCAGGGGGCGGGTTGCCGTCAGCCGCAGTTCCTTGACCGAGGCCCGCAACTCGTCCAGGTCGGTCATCTGCAGCAGCTTGCCTTCCTTGAGGATGGCGACGTGGCTGCAGACGCGCTCGACGTCCGTGGTGATATGGGTGGAGAGCAACACCGTCCGCGTGCCGTCCGCCACCAGGTCGACCAGCAGGCGCAGGAAGTCGCGCCGGCCTTCGGGGTCCAGCGCCGCCACGGGCTCATCGAGCAGCAGGACATCGGGGCGGGGGGCGAGGGCCAGCAGGATGGCGAGCTTCTGGAGCTGTCCGACGCTGAGCGCGCCGATGCGTTGGCGCTCGTCGAGAGCGAAGGTCTTGAGCAGTTCGTTGGCCAGGGCGTGGTCCCAGCGCTCGTAGAAGGCGCCTTGGTAGGCGATGCCCTGGCGGACGCGCATCCACGGGTAGATGACCGGCTCCTGGGGCACGTAGCCCACCCGGGCCTTGACGGCCGGCGAGAGGTCGCTGGAGGTCTCGCCCAGGATGCTGCTGCTGCCCGCCGTGGGTCGCAGCAGGCCGAGCAGGCACTTGATCAAGGTCGTCTTGCCGGCGCCATTGCGGCCCAGCAGTCCGGTCACCGTCCCCGGGGCCAGGACCAGGCTGACGTCAGTCAGCGCCGGTCGCGTGCCGAAACTCTTGGCCAGGTGACGTACGTCCACGGGACTCGCGGTGGGGTTCATGGGTATCTCTCCATGCAGTCGCGTTCGGCCGGACTACTCCGACAGCGTCTCGAGGTAGGGGTGGAGGGCCTGCAGCACTTGCCCGCGGCGCAGGGCCAGATGATGCGCTTTGGCGGCCACCTGCTCCAGCAGGGGACGCAGTTCGTCGAGCCGGTCGCGCGCCGAGACGCCTGTTCGTTGCGGGCAGAGGCGCATGCCGAGGCCGCGGACCCGCTCCACCACCCCCTCGGCCTCCAACGCCGAGTAGGCCTTGGACACCGTCATCGGGTTGACCGCCAGCGTCGTTGCCACGGCGCGCACCGACGGCAGCAGATCCCCCGGCCGAATCTGGCCGCCCATCAGCAACACCCGCACCTGGTCCATCAACTGACGGTAGATCGGCACCCCCGAGGAGGGGAACACCCGTAGGAGTCGCTCGGCTGGCAAGGTCATGGCCGCGGTCCCCCGCATGGCTGTATTTGTGTATCACTACAATAATACACAAATACACCGCGGCTGTCAAGGGGGCTGACCGCAAGATCCGTCAGATCGGTCCGATCCGTCAGATCAGACGGATCCACGGCGCTATATTCGCTGCCGGGATGAACACAGCTCCTCAACAGAACGTTTTCGGTCTGACCGCCACGGCCTTCGCGACGGCGGCCGCCGGCCTGCCTGGCGGTCGCGAGCGGGCCCTGTGGGTGTACCGCGAGGCCTGGCGCGGGCTGCGCCTTCCGGCGGAGCTGCCGACGCTCTGGCGCACGGTGTTCGACGATGCCGTTCCCGAGCCGCTGCGTCAGGTCGAGGAGACCACGGCGGCCGGGACGACGGTCAAGTGCAGTGTGCGGCTGAGCGACGGGCTGGAGATCGAGATGGTGCGCATCCCGATGCGCTCGGGTCCAGAGGGTGCCGAGACCTGCACGTTGTGCCTGTCGAGCCAGGTCGGCTGCCGCCTGGGCTGTGCCTTCTGCGAGACCGGGCGTCAGGGCCTGGTCCGCCAGTTGACTACGGCTGAGATCGTCGGCCAGGTCGTCGCCGCGCGGCGCCTGGGCTGGCAGCCGCGCAACCTGGTGTTCATGGGTATGGGTGAACCGCTGGACAATGCGGACGCGCTGATCGCCGCGCTGCACGTGCTCACCGACACGCGCGGGCTGGACCTGGCCCGCGAACGGCTCACCGTCTGCACGGCCGGGCACGCGGCCGGCATCGCGCGTCTGGCGGCCCTGGGTTGGCGGCGCCTGAACCTCGCGGTCAGCCTGAACGCGACCGACGACGCGACGCGCAGCCGTCTGATGCCAATCAACCGCCGTACGCCGCTGGCCGAATTGCAGGCGGCGCTGGTGGCCTACCCGAAGCGCCGCAACTTCGCCCTGGGGGTCCACTGGTGCCTGCTGCCCGGCATCAACGACAGTCGTGCCGACGCGGCGCGCCTGGCGGCGTTCTGCGCACCTCTGGGGCGAGTCATGGTGAACCTGATCCCCTACAACCCCGGTTCGCAGCCTCTGACCCGGGCCCCGGAGCCGGCCGAGATCGAGCGCTTCGTCGCCTGGCTGCAGGAAGAGAAACTGCCGGTACGTTGCCGCACGCCGCGCGGCCGCAGCATCATGGCTGCCTGCGGGCAACTGGGTCGGCCCACGGAAAGTACAGCGAGTCTGCCATGAAGAACCTGCCCTGCTCACTGGCCACACTGCTGTCGGTTGGCGCTCTGCCCTTGCTGGCCCAGATGCCGGCCAATCCCCTGCCGCTCCGCCTCGGGGTCGACCAGGCCGGAGCCAACGCCTTCCGTGGCGAACTGGCCGCGGTCCGCTTGTATGGCCGTGCTCTGACGGCGGCGGACGTGAAAGCTCTCGCTGCGGTGGCCCCGGACGCCGGCAGCGCGGTGCCGGGCATCCTCGGCGAATGGCTGCGACCGCGCCTGCCGCACGCCGCCGCCGCGGCGTACGACCTCACCGCGGGCGCCACCATCGAGGCCTGGATGCGGCCCGACGACGGCATGAGTGGACGGATCGTCGATAAGATCACCCCGGGTGGCACGGACGGCTTCCTGCTCGATACCCATCCCGGCAACGCGCTGCGCTTCATCGCCGGCAGCGACACGCTCTCCTGCCCGCTGCCGTACCGCGAGGGCTGGACGCACGTGGTGGCCACCGTGGACGACAGCGGCCTGCTGGCCCTGTTTGTCGATGGCGTGCAGATTGCCGGCAGCGCCGCGGACGCCGCTGCCGAGGCGGTTTCCGGTGCGCCCGAGGGACCTGGGGAAGCGCTGGCGCTGTGGAGTCGGCGTCCGGCGCGGCGTTGGACCGAGGCCTTCGTCGTCGGCAACGGTCGGCTGGGGGGCATGGTCTGGGGCGGGGCGAGGCAGGAGCGCATCGACCTGAACGAGGACACGCTGTGGTCGGGCGAGCCGTATGATAACCTCAACCCCAAAGGCCTCGCGGCGCTGCCCGAGATCCGCCGGCTGCTGCTTGCCGGCAAGAACGGCGAGGCGCAAGCGCTGGTCGAGCGCGACATGAATGGCAGGTACAACCAGAACTACCTGCCACTCGGCGATCTGACCCTCGACTTCGCGCTCCCTGGCGCGGTGACGGACTTCCGGCGCGAGCTGGACCTGACGCAGGCCGTGGCGCGGACGCAGTTCGAGCACCAGGGCGTGCGCTACACGCGCGAGGTCTTCGCCTCGGCACCGGCTCAGGCGATCGTGGTGCGACTGACCGGTGACCAGCCTGGCCGGGTCTCGTTCACCGCTACCCTGGGGTGCCAACTGCACCATGCCACGGCCGCCGGCGAGGGCTTCCTGCGTCTGACCGGTCGCGCCCCGGCCCACCTCGACCCGAACTACCTCGGGACCTCGGCGGTCTGGGACGACGCAGCCGATGGCAAGGGGATGCGCTTCGAGACCCGGCTCATGCCGATCCACCAGGGCGGCCGTGTCACCATCACCGACAGTGGAATCCGTGCCGAGGACTGCGACAGCGTCACCTTGGTCCTCGTCGCTGCCACCAGCTATAACGGCCCCTGGAAGAGCCCGAGCGGGGCGGGCAGGGACCCGAGTGTGCTGTGTGCGGCCTATCTCACGCCCTTGGCCGGCGCATCGTACAGCCCGCTCCGCGACGCCCACGTTGCCGATCACCAGCGCCTCTTCAAACGGGTGACGCTGGACCTGGGCCATTCGGCGGCCGAGCGCTCGCCGACCGACCTGCGGGTGAAGACGTATCAGCCCGGTGCCGACCCGGCGCTGGCCGCGCTGTACTACCAGTTCGGCCGTTACCTGCTCATCGCCGCCTCGCGGCCGGGCACGCAACCGGCCAACCTGCAAGGCATCTGGAGCCACGACCTGCAGCCGCCGTGGTCGGCGAACTGGACGCTGAACTGCAACGCCGAGATCAACTACTGGGCGGTTGAGACGGCGAACCTCGCCGAGTGCCATCTGCCGCTGTTGGATCTGACCGCGGAACTGAGCGTGGATGGAGCGCATATTGCGGCCGGACTTTACGGCGCGCGCGGGTGGGTGGCGCACCACAACACCGACATCTGGCGGCAGGCAGGGCCGGTCGGCGGCAGCGCTCTGTGGAGCATGTTCCCGATGGGCGGGGCCTGGTTGTGCCAGCATCTCTGGGAGCACTACGCCTTCTCCGGCGACAGCGCCGACCTGCGGCGCGTCTGGCCCACGCTCCGGGGCGCGGCGCAGTTCTACCTCAGTTACCTGATGGAGGAGCCCACGCACGGCTGGCTCGTGACCGGGCCGGATACGAACTTCGAGAACGTCTTCAGAAAACCTAACGGCGAGACCGGCTGTACCTGTATGGGGCCGACCGCCAGCATGCAGATGGTGCGCGAGCTGTTCCAGAACTGCGTGCAGGCCACGCGCCTGCTCGGGACCGACGCCGAGTTGCGCGCCGAACTTGAGAAGGCCCTGCCGCGACTGCCGCCGCTGCAGATCAGCCCGACGACCGGAGAGTTGCAGGAGTGGCTGGAGGACTGGCAGCGCACGGCGGAGTGTCAGGTCCTGTCCAGTTGGGGCGCGATCTGCGGCACCCAGATCACGCCGCGCGGCACGCCGGAGCTGGCGGCGGGGCTACGTAAGATCTTCGATCAGGCCCAATGGTGGAAACGCGGGCTGGTGGGGAGCTGGCAGGGGGCTTTCCAGGCCAATGTGTACGCCCGGCTCGGCGCCGGCGATACGGCGCTGGCAGTGTTGGACACGCACCTGCAGCGCAGCGTGAATGCCAATCTCTCGGCGCGCTTCCCTGCCTGCAATGTCGAGTGGGAGATCGATGGTAATCTCGGCCTGACCGCTGCCATCGGCGAGATGCTGCTGCAGTCTCACAACGGCGAGATCCACCTGCTGCCAGCGCTGCCGCAGGCCTGGCCGGCGGGCCGCGTCACCGGTTTGCGCGCGCGCGGCGGGTTCACGGTGGACATCGACTGGCAGGATGGCGTCGTTACCCGCTACCGGATTGCCTCGGCCTCGCCGCGGCCGGTCTCGGTGCGCGTCGCTGGCGACCTGCAGACCGTGACCTCGGAGCCGCTGCGATGACAGACGCGCTGACCCGCGGCCGGTGAAAGCCGTTCGGGAACGCCCCCCCCAACCATGAAAGCTGACTCCATGCTCACTGTTCACACCCTCCGCTGCGAATACACCGAGAACCCGCTGGGCCTCGACGTCGCCGTGCCGCGCTTCTCGTGGCAACTGACCGCTGCGCGCCGGGGCACGGTTCAGACCGCGTACCGATTGCGCGTGGCGGAATCTGCGGCGGCGCTCGCGGCCGGGGCGGGCGACCTCTGGGACAGCGGTTGGGTGGCCGCCGCGCAGACGCTCCAGATCGAGTACGGCGGCCGGGCCCTGCGCAGCCGCGAGCGCTGCTACTGGAGCGTCGCCGTGCGCGACAACCATGGCCAACTCGCCGAGGCTGCCACCGCAGCCTGGTTCGAGATGGGGCTGCTTGAGGTGCAGGACTGGGAGACGCGCTGGATCGGTGTGCCGGCCGCCTGGAGCGGGCAGGGCCTGCTTCTGCGCCGCGAGTTCACGCTGGACAAACCGGTGCAGGCGGCGCGATTCTATGCCGCCGGCCTCGGTCTTTACGAACTGCGCCTGAACGGTCTGAAGGTGGGGGACGCCGTGCTCGAGCCGGCGCCCACCACGACCGCTCGCCGCGTCCTCTACAGCACGCACGACATCACCGCCGCCCTGCGCTCCGGTCGAAACGCCGTCGGCGTGATCCTCGGCAACGGCTGGTACGGAGCTCCCAAGTTCCTGGCACAGATTGAGATACGGTTTACGGATGGCTCGCAGCAGCGCCTCTTCACCGGCGGACCACACGAGAGCCCGATGGCGTGGTTGGCGGCGCCGGGACCGGTGCTTCACAACGGCATCTATGACGGTGAAGACTACGACGCGCGCCTGGACCGTGAAGGCTGGGATACGCCCGAGGGCAATCCTGGCAGTACCTGCTGGAAACCGGGCGGCTGGATGGGGGCCATGGTCGCCGACGCCCCGGGCGGACGCCTGGCCTCGGCCACGGTCGCGGAGCCGATCCGCGTCGTCGAGACCTTGCGGCCCCAGGCCATCACCCAGCCCCAGCCGGGCTGCTACGTGGTCGATTTCGGGCGTAACTTTGCCGGCTGGGTCCGACTGCGGGTCAGCGGTCCAGCCGGGACCCGCATCTGCCTGCGCTTTGCGGAAACCCGGCGCGCCGACGGCACGGTGAATCAGGACAACCTGCGCACCGCCCGTGCCGCCGACACCTACACGCTCAAAGGCGTCGGCAGCGAGACCTGGGAACCACGCTTCACCTACCACGGCTTCCGCTATGTCCAGGTCGAGGGCTGGCCCGGGGCGCCGACCGCGGCGGATCTGGATGGGCGCGTGGTGCGCTCCGCCGCGCCCGCCCGCGGCGAGTTCTCCTGCGACCTGGCCTTGCTCAACGACCTGCACCGCACCGTCGTCAACACCGAAGCCTCCAACCTGCACGGCGTCCCCACCGATTGCCCGCAGCGCGACGAACGCATGGGCTGGCTCAACGACCTCACCGCCCGCTCCGAAGAGGCCATCCACAACTTCGACCTGGCGCGCTTCTTCACCAAGTTCCTCGATGATATTGCGGATGCGCAGGACCCGGCCAGCGGCGCCTTGCCCTGCACCGTGCCGCAGCGCTTCGGCGCCTCACCGACCGACCCGGTATGCATCGGCTACCTGTTGCTGCCGGGGTTGTTGTATCAGCACTACGGGGACCGCAGACTGCTGCAGAAGCACTACGCGGGCATGCGGGCCTGGGTCGACTGCCTGGCTGCTCGGGCCGATGCCGGCGGGGTCCTGCGCTTCTCGCACTACGGCGACTGGGCGCCGCCCCTGGTCGGCGAGCAGGCGCGTTTCGGCGAAGACGCCATTAACCACACGACTCCCGGCGCCCTGGTCTCCACGGCCTTCCTGGCCTACCACGCCGGTCTGCTGGCGAGCCTCGCCGGCGTTCTTGGCGAGGCCGAGGGCGCCCGCACCTACCAGACCCTGGCGGACGCTTCGCGCGCCGCCTTCAACCGCGAGTTCTGGGATGAGGCCGCGGGCGGCTACGGACGGAACAACCAGTCCGCCAACGCCCTGGCGCTCTACGTCGGCCTGGTGCCGGCTGAGCGCCTGGCGCGCGTCGTCGACAACCTGGCGCGTGTGGTTGCCGTCGACAACGACTACCATCTCACCACCGGCAACATCTGCACCAAGTACCTGCTGGAAGCGCTGGCGACCCACGGACATGCCGAGGCCGCTCTCCGCGTTGCTGCGCAGACCACCTACCCGAGTTGGGGGTTCATGCTCGCCCAGGGTGCCACCACGCTCTGGGAGCGCTGGGAGAACGCCACGGGCGGCGGCATGAACTCGCACAACCACGCCATGCTCGGCTCGGTCGGGGCCTGGTTCTATCGCCACCTTGCCGGCATTCAGCTCGCTCCCACTGCCGTCGGCGCCGACCAGGTGCTGATCCGTCCCCCGTCTCTGGCCGGGCTGAAGGCCGCCGCCGCGACGCTCGAAACCCCACGCGGTCCCCTGGCCTGTGCCTGGGAGCGCGGCCCGCAGGGGCTCGTCCTGCGCCTGTCCATCCCTGTCGGTTGCCGCGCCGCCGTCGAACTGCGCGGCCCCTACGACGTCACCGACGTCACCGAGGCGGAGCAGCCGTTGGCGGCTGTCGACGGGGTCACGGATGTGCAGGCGGCGCCGGGCGCGCTGCGCTTCTCCGTGGCCTCGGGACAGTACTGTTTCCGCGCCCAGGAACGGCCGGCGTAGCTGGCGGTCGCGGTGCCGTCAGGCCGACCGCTGGCGCTTGGCGTAATCCTTATCTGTGATCGGAGGCAAAAGATGATCCCCCCCCTCCCGTTCCGACCGATGGCTGGCATGGCTTTACTGGTGCTCTGCGCTGGAGCCAGTGCCGCCGATGTGCCACCGGCGGAAGAGAACGTGAAGGCACACGGCGCTGTGGGCGACGGCAAGGCCGATGACACCGCCGCCTTCGAGCAGGCGCTGGCGCTCACCCGCGGCCAGGCCGGGACCGTCAGGGTTCCGCCCGGCCGCTACCGACTCACCCGGCCGCTGGTCCTGCACACGCAGACCCTGCTTGGGGCCACGGCGGCGGCCTGGGTCGCGGACGAGCAGGCCCTTCCCACCCTCCTGCCCGAAGCCATGGACGGCCCGTGCCTCCGCCTGCAGGCCGGGGGGGCAGTCCACGGTCTCCAGTTCTGGTTCGACTGGGGGACCGCCAAACCCTCGCCCCGGCCGCCCGCCATCGAACTCGCCGGGGTGGGCTGTCGGGTCACCGAGACCAAGATCTTTGGCGCCTGGGATGGCATCATGGCAGATGGCACGAACAACGTCGGCCGAGCCTCCATCGAGAAGTGCTTCCTGGTCAACGTTCACAATACCGGAATCCGTCTGACCGGCACCTGGGACTCCTCCTGGATATCGAAGGTCGAGATCTGGTCTCCGGCCAGCGAGACGTTCTTGAAGTCGGGGACAGGCTTCCTGATCGGTAAGAACGACATGCTGATCATGTCGGACACCTTCGTCTTCAGCGCGAGTGTGGGCTACCGGCTGCTCGACGCGATCCCCGGCTGCACGATCGAGGGCGGCATGTGGGGGTCGATGAACAACTGCACGAGCGACTACTGCGGCCTGGGCGTGGTGGTCGACGGCGCCCACACCGTGAGCATCGTGGGCGGCACCTACTGGACGCATTTCGGCGGCATCACCGTCAAGGGCAATCGCGCCCAGGTCCGTATCAGCGGCCTGGAGCTTGGCGCCAACGGCGGGCCGGCCCTGAACCTCGAGGGTGGAAACCTGGTGACGGTGGGAGCCTGCCAGATACGCCGCGTGTTCAAGGGCTTCGATCAGCCCGCCCTGCGGGTCACCGGCGGCGACGCCGTCATCGTCTCGGGCTGCGTGATCGACTCCTCGAGCACCGGCGTGGACGTCGCGCCGAGCCTGAAGAACGTGGTCCTGTCGGGGAACATCGTGCGGGAGCACCTCGAACCGCCGACCAAGGGGGTTACGGACCGCTAGGACGTCGAGGGCCCCTCGCATCCCCGGTACTCGTCAGGCGCGCGTCTCCGGCCGGCACCCGGAGCGGTGACCATGGAACCGCTCCAACTCCTCAACATCGGCACGGTCCTTGGCGCGGTCAGCTTCCCGCTTGGCCCGCAGTAAGTCCTTCAGGGAGACGTAGCGCACCGCAATCCCGTCGATCTCTCCCGGCACGGCGGCGGCGAAGACGGAGTCGTCATCGGACCGTCCCATGGACGTCAGCAGGTCGAGTTGGTTGGGCTGCACTCCGAGCGTCACCGCCGTCCCACGGTGAGTGAAGACGTCGGCCGTTACGCCAGCGTTCCCGAAGCCGAAATCCGCCAGTGCAGCCACGACTCTGCCGGCGTTTTCGGGGGACGGCCTGACCAGGATATCGAGATCCATGGTCAACCTCGGATAGCCATGGAAGGCCACCGCGTGGCCACCGCACACCAGATACTCGACCCTGTGTCGGTCGAGAAGGCGAAGGAAGTCACGCAGGTCCTTTGACAGCACGTGGCGACGCACACGGTTCTCCTGCGAGGCGGCGGATGGTTACGACCCTCGCCAGCGGTTGCTGCCCCATACCAAGCACGCTGGCCTGCATCTGGAAAACCATGCGGACCCGCTCGTCCGGGGCCAGGCGCGACACGTCGTCCCGGCGGAAGCGGTCTTGGTCTTCGGTCCTGCCGATGCGGACGGTCTTGTTCATCCTGAAACCGCCGAGTATGGGTACATGGCTGTCGCGACGCTGCCGGACTGTACACGCCGCTGACCGGGTACGCCACTGCCCGCGAGAGGCGGCAGGGCTCGCGCCCGGGCGTGCGCTGCTTTGGTCGCCGTTACGGCGGCCCGAAGCCGCCTGCCCTGAGCATGCCGACCACCCCCACCCCCACCCAGAACACATTGAGGACGGTGTAGGCCCGGTCCTTCTTGATCACCGCGCACCAGGAAAGCAGGATGGCGTCGGTCGTGTTGAAGGCCCAGACAAAGAGGAAGGGGCTGGCCGGACCGAGCCAACCCACCAGCG
>CAILUI010000001.1 GCA_903837355.1 uncultured Victivallales bacterium | reverse complement strand
GCTCCGTAGGGGTCTGTTTGTACTCGATCCGCCGTCCCAACGCTGCGCTCCTGCGGCGGCACCCTCAGTCACAGAAGCCGCTGGTTCGCCTCTGCCTCTGCAGCCCCGAAGGGGCGTCATCCCTCAGCCCAGGGCACCGCCCTGGGTGCCGGGCATACCCCAAATCCTTAGCCCCGAAGGGGCGCGATACCTGGCGTGGGCCGCCCATGGACTGTCGGTATGCCGCCCCTGCAGGGCTCACTCTCGTTGACGATTCCATTCCCAGGGCGGTGCCCTGGGCTGAGGAATTGCCGCGCTTTCAGCGCTCCGAGCCGTCTGGCCTTCACGACAGGCCTCTGCGGGCCATGGCGGCGCCTGTACCCGCGGCCTTGGCAGGACCCACGGCCCTTCGGCAGCGCCTGGCCGTCGCGGCGTCCGGGGTTAGGTTAGCCGGGCGCGGTACCGGGGGGGTTGGGTGGTCAGCTCTGCGCCGGACCGTTGGTGGAGGCCGTACCTATGCTTTCCTCGTCTCGCGGAGTGGTGCTGCTCGCGCTGGTGTTCCTGGGGCTCTCGGTCGGCGCGGCCGATCCGGTCCGGGAGTTGCTGCTGTTCGACTTCGAGCGCAGCGCCGGCCAGTTTAATGCGGGTGGTGAGTTCCCAGGGGCGACGGGCGCCTTTGCGGTTCTGCCCGCGGCGGCGCACGACGGTACCCACGGTGGACGGCTGACGTTCGATCTGACTCGGGGTGCTTACGTGGCCTGGACGGCCGACCTGCCGGTGCCTCTGGCCGAGGGTGCCAGCGAGCTCACCGTCTGGGTCCGCGCCGATGCTCCCGGGCGGGTGGTCCACTGCAAGACACGGGACCAGACGGGGCAGGAGCACATCCGTCACGCCGCCCCCTTGGCGCCGGGTGGATGGCAGAGGCTGACCTTTGATCTGACCCGCCATACCGGCCACTGGAACGGCGCCAATGACGGCGTCATCCATTGGCCGATCACCGCGCTCCAGATCGGGGTTGAGACCAAGGACGCGATGCGGACCGGCAGCCTCGACCTGGACACCATCACGGTGAGCACGACGGCCCCGCCCAGTCGTCAGCCCGGCCTGCGCATGCGCCTCGACACGGGCCGTTTTGGCAACCTGTTTGGCCCTGGGGAGCCGGTTGAGTTCGCCGTGCTGCTGGCCAGCCTGGAGACTCGCCCCGCCGCCGCCCTCGTGGGGGCATACGTCGTGCATGATTGGCAGGACCGCGAGGTCGGCCGTGGCCCGCTGGGGCCGCTCAGCCCGGCGCTCGCCGGCGAACAGCAGACCGCGCTGCGCGTCGCCTTGCCCGGTTGCGGCGCTTTCCGTCTGAGCGTCGAGCTGCGGACCCAGCAGGAGCCGGTCGAGACGGCCATCGCGAGCACCTGGTTCGGGGTCCTGTCGGGACCCACGCCACCGCCGTGCGCGTGGGTCGGCACGGGCGTGCACGCCAGCCACGGCTGGGCCAACGACGACCTGCGCTTCCTCGACATCCTGACCGCCGCGGGGATCGGCGTGGTGCGTGAGGAGTTCGGCTGGAGCGGGATTGAGAAGGTCCAGGGCGAGTACGCGCTGCCCCATGAGGCCGAGCGCTTTGCGGAGGCGCTAAGCAAGCGCGGCATCCGGCTGAACCTGCTGTTGACCTACGGCAACCCCATCTATGCCAATCCCCTCGACCCGGATGCCTACGCGCGCTGGGCCGCCTGGATGGCCACCCACTTCAGCGGCCGGGTCAGTGACTTCGAGATCTGGAACGAGCCGGCCAACTTCATGTTCCAGAAGCAGTACGGCGGCGAGCGCTTCGGGAATGCCCCCTGGATCGGTAAGTTCGTGGAGTTGAGCCTCAAGGCCGGTGCCGCCATCCGCAGCGTGCGGCCGGATGCTCGCATCGTGCTGTGCGCGGAGGACTGCTGGCCAACCCTGCAGCAGATGCTGGAAGAAGGCATCGGGCCGGCGGGCAACGTCATCTCCATCCATCCCTACTGCCATGGCCAGCCGCGACCGGAACGCGAGTGGTTTCTCAACGACGGCGGCAGCGCCTTGCGCCGCCTCAGCCGGGCGCACGGCGGGCCGGAACGGGTCGTGATCACCGAGGCGGGCTGGACCACCTACGAGGGTGAGATGCAGTACCTCGCGATCGCCGGCGGCTACCCGCGCTCGAGTCCCGTGCACCAGGCGCAGTACATCGTGCGGCTGTACCTGACCGCCAAGGCCTGCGGCGCGGACTACGCCGTGCAGTACGACTTCCGCGACGACGGCCCCAACCGCAGCTACACCGAGCACAACTTCGGGTTGGTGCATGAGGACGCCTCGCCAAAGCCGGCGCTGCTGGCGGTGGCGGCCTTGACGCGGCTGCTGGGGCAGGGCAGTTTCCGCGGCGATGTCTCGCCCGAGCCGGCGCGGTTGCGGGCCTACGTCTTTAACGTCGGGGGCGCGCCGGTGGTGGCCGCCTACGCGCTCGAGGGCAGCGCCGAACTGGACCTACCGGTGGGGGTTGAGTCGGTGGAGGTGGTCGACCTGATGGGCAACCGCACGACGCTGGCCTGTGCGGGCGCGGTGGCGCATCTGAGCCTGACCGAGGCCCCCATCTACATCACCGGTGGCGCCTTGGAGGCCGTCGGTCGGTTCTGCCAGGTGTCGGTGGGAAGTGACGCGGTGGAGGGCGTGGCGGGGGACACGGTGCGGGTGCCGCTGACCGTCGCCAACCGCAGCGGTCGGTCGATGCGCGCGCGCGTGCGCTGCCTGGCTCCGGCCGGTGTCGCGGCCGCGGTCGACTGGGGCCGGCGCTGGTTGACGCCGCGGGTGGCCGACGGTGCCGACCAGGCCGGCGAGGTGGTCATTCACGTACCGGCTGCGGCCACGGCGCCGTTCGTGGTGAACCTTGACGCCCGCCTCGGCGGGCAGCGTCTGCCGCGGACGGTGACGGTACGGCCGCGGGCGCCGCTGGTCGCCCAGTTCGGGACGCTGGTGCCGGTGCCGGGCGGTGGCGAGGGCAGCATCCGGCTGACCAATCTGGCGCAGCGTCGTCTCGAGGTCGTGGTGACGGTGTCGCTGGCGACGCTGCCGCCGCTGGTCCTGCCGGAGTTGCGGACGCAGTTGGGGCCAGCGGAGTCCCGCCTGCTGACGCTGGCCCTGCCGGTCCTGGCGGAGGGGCCCCTGACCGCCACGGCGCGGTTGGCGACGGCGGACGGCTGGCAGGGCGAGGTCGCGGCGGTGCTGCTGCCGGGGCTGGTCAGCCGTCTGGCCACGACTCCGGACGTGGACGGTGCGCTCGGCGAATGGGGCGGCGCCACGCATTTGGCGCTCGCCCTGCCGAGCCAGTACGCCGCGCTGCCAGAGCAGCCGCCGCGCCGCGGTCCCGAGGACAGTGCGGCGCTGGTGCAGCTCGGCTGGTGCGCGGCGGGCCTCGCGGTCGCGGTCGAGGTGAGTGACGATGTGCTCTACCAGCCCTATGCCGACGAGCAGATCTGGCAGGCGGACTCGGTGCAGTTGGCGGTGGCGCCTGGCCTTGTGGGTGAGGCCCGGCTCGAGGTCAGTCTGGCCCGCACCCCGGCGGGCGACCGCTGCTTCACGACCGTGGCGCCGGGCAGTGCCGCCGCGCCGCCGCTGCGGTATGCGACGCGGCCGGCCGCGACGGGTGCGGGGATCGTTTACGAACTGCTGATCCCGTGGGCGCAGCTCCCTGGTCTGGCGCCGGCCGTGGGCAGCCGTTTCCGCTTCTCCCTGCTGGTCAACGACAACGACGGCGCCGGCCGTCGTGGTTGGTTGCATGCCTTCGATGGCATCGGCTGGAGCAAGGATCCGGCGCTGTACGGGGTCCTGACCCTCGGCGGCGCTGGCGGCGCGAGTCGCTGAGGAGGCGCGCCTGCTCCTAGTGTGTCGTCCGCCTATTCCGTTGGTGCATGGCGGGCATCTCTGAACGTCCAACATCGAACACTGAACATCGAACATCGAAGTACCACCGCACGGGCGAGTGTCCTTCCTTCGACGTTGGACGTTGGACGTTCAGTGTTCGATGTTCATGAACAGCACAACGGATCCTGCCGGACGACACACTAGCGCGTCGCGGGCGCCTTCTTGGCCTGCGCGTCGACCAGGGCATCGACCATCGCGCCAAAGGCGCGGATGCGCACCTCGTCGTAACCGACGCTGAGCGTGTCGAGCGCCAGGCCTGCCGCCTGGAGATCGCTTGCCAGCGCCACCTGCAGGCCGGTCGCCTCGACCATTGGCGAGAAGGGCAGGGGGATTCCCGAGAGCGTGCAGGTCTGCTGGAGCATGGCCCCCAAGGCCTGAGTCCGGTAGAAGAACTGTAAGGGGTGGGCGGGGACGACGGCGGCGCCTCCCTGGAGGTCTTCAAGGGGGACGCCGCAGGCGTCGCGGAGCTCCGACTGCGCATACAGGCTGGCGATGCTGCAGCGTTCATGCACCTGGTTACGGTCCAGATCCAGCAGCCAGCGTTCGGGGTCGCGGCCCAACTGCACGAAACGCACGCTCTGCGGCGCCGCCGGCAGGCGGAGGTAGGCGGGGGTGTAGCCCGCCAGGCGCGCCACATCCAGCAGCACCCGCAGCCGGGCTTCCGGGGGCCGTTCGCCCGGATGGGCCAGCGCCAGCAGAGCTGCCGGCGACTGTGGCCGGGACTCGACCCACTGGCGGCGGGCGACCTCAAGCTGTTGCCAGTAGTCGGCATCCAAGGCCCCGAAGGGCGCCAGGCGGATGGCGTCGACCAGGCGCCGGTCCAGGCAGCCGTACAACGGCGGCTCGACCGCCCCGGATTCGAGGCACGCGGTGATGGCGTTGGCCGCCGCGATGGCCGCGTCGGCGCGGTTGTCGCTGATGGCGATGCGCAGGCTCATGGCCAGGGAGCGGGCAGCGTCCGCGTGGAGGGTCTGAGCAGCTTTGCGGGTCGAGGTGGCCATGAGTTGGGTGTGTAGGGGAGCCAGCAGGTCGAGGCGGTTGGTGGCCGCGGCGCAGAGCAGGAGTCGCTGCAGGGGCTCGATGTCGAAGGGGAAGATCTGGGCCTCGCGGGCAAAGAAGGCGAAGGCCTGTTCGTGCCGACCGAGGCTGCCCAGGGCGAGCCCGGCCTCGCCATTGAGGTGCGCGAAGTCGGGCTCGATGGCCATGGCGTCCTGGATATGCGGCAGCGCCCGCGCGGGGTCGCGCAGCTTGTTGTTGGCGCAGATGCCGGCATAGGCGTGGCAGCGGACACTGCGCGGCGCGACTCGCGTCGATAGCACGTAGTCGGCGTACGCCCGGCTATAGGCGGCGTGGGCTCGCTCGCGTTCGCCACGTCCCTCGTAGTACTGCCCTGCGGATTCGGCCAGGTAAGCACGACGGAAAAGGGCGCCCTGCCAGAGGTCGCGCCCGGCGACGTAGAGGCTGAGCAGGCCCACCGCGGCCGCCAGCGGCAGCCGCAGTGCCTGCAGCAGCGCCGGCCGCCGCCGCGGGTCGGTCCGCAGGCGGAGCCAGGGGCGCCAGAGCAGTCCGGCAAAGACGACCGCCAGGAGGCTGGTGGGGGGCTGGACCAGGGTCTTGTCGAGCAGGCCGTGGATGACGAGGATCCACAGCGAGGCGTGGGCCAGGCGCCGGTACGGGGAACGGCCGGTAGGTAGCACCAGCGGTACCGCAAAGACCAGGGCCCAGAGCAGGGCTCCCAGCAGCCCGGCCGCGGCCCCGACATCGAACAGCTCGCAGTGCGGATGCTCGGTGACCGGCGCCGCTACGGCGCGGGCCTTCTGCGCGGTCGAGCGGTAGGTGACGAAATCGCGGCTGAAATTGCCCGGTCCAACCCCCAGGTACGGATGCTCTATGAGCATTCGTAAAGTGCTTGCATATAATGGTATACGTATATCGCTCTCAATCGCCTTGGCGACTTTCTCGGGGTAGGAAATGACTCCCCCCATGGCGACCGTCGCCAGCACGGCCAGCAGCAGGATGCGACCGGGCCAGGCGCAGGGCTTGAGGACGAACAGTACCAGGGCGTAGAGGGCCAGGCCCAACCAGGTGGCGCGACAGTGGCAGGCGTAGACGATCACCAGGCTGATGGCAACCACGGCCGCCTGCAGCAGGACGCGGCTGAGCGGCGCATTCAGGCCGCGTCGCGGTCCACCCAGGCGGCGCAGGGCGAGGCAGGCCCAGGGCGCCAGCACGGCCACCAGGGTGGCGGCCCAGTTGCGGTTGCCGGCCAGGGCCACGGGCTCGTAGCCGGCCAGTGCCTGGAAGCCGCAGTGGACTACCTGCGCACACCACAGCCAGAGCAGGAGCAGGTCGAAGCGTCGGGGCAGGAGGCGCAGCGGTCCCACGGCGAAGAGTGCGGCCAGCACCACCAGCCCCGCCGTGTCCGTGATGCGGAAGAGGTCCGCCGTACGTCCGACCACCGCGGCCGCGACATGCAGCGCCACGTAGATCCACAGCACCAGGATGAAGCCCAGACGCCGGCGAGCCGCCTGCGGGCCGCCGCCCCGCAGCGGGGTGATGGCCAGATAGGCGCCGGCCACCAGCGTCAGGATCGTGAACAGCGGCAGCGCCAGGTGGAAGACCAGGCTGAATCGGGCTCCCATGGGGACAAACAGCGCCACAGGATAGCTCGCAAACAGGGCCGCAACCAGGAGCCAGCGCAGCAGCGGTGTGAAGGCCCGATGCAGCGCCCCGTTGTCGGGAACCGCGGCGGGCGGCAGCGGCAGATCCTGGAAGACGGACGGGCTCACGGCGTACTCCCCCCCGCGCTGCCGGCGACGGTGACGCCCAGGGTTTGCAGTTCGGCCACCAGCAGCGCGACGGCGTCGGGGCCGCTGAAGCGCTTCCGTTCGCGACCCGTATCGCCGTAGAGAACGAAGGCGGGGAGGGTCTCGAACCCCAGGGCCTTCGCGACCTGCTCGTCGGCCTCGACGAAGGCGATGCGCTCCGCGCAGGCTTGGCGCAGTCGTGTGCCCAGTCCGTCACTCGCGGCTGCCGCGGCCGCGCCGGGCAGCAGGGCGAGGAGGCGCGGGCGGGCCGCGGCGGGCGCACCCAGGCTGGCATCGGCGGGCAAGGCGCTGGGCGTCGGCAACGGGGCTGCGGCGGGTGACGGCCGCGGGCCGCCACGGGTACGCTCACGGTCGCGCAGGACCAGGGCCACGACCAGCGCGATGGCCGCCATCACGAGGCCGCGTCGCCAGCCGCGCCGGGGTGTGGTTTCGGGAGTGGCCGCGGGCTGGGTCATAGTGCGTTCCGATGCAACACGTCTCGTGGAGTAGGTCGCGGCGACGCGGCGTGGTTCACTCCATGGCGCCGACGCGGTGCAGGTAGTCGACGCAGGTGCGCAGGAACTGCTGGCGGCCGGCCGCATCGAGCGGGGTGACGTTGTCGCCTTCGATCTCCAGCGTGTAGGGCCCGCTGAAGCCGACCTTGGCGAGGATGCGGAAGACGCTGCGGAAGTCGACGACCCCGGCGCCGATGGGCGGGAAGATAGGGCTCTGGAAGCCGCCGTCGGTATCCTTGAGGTGGACGCTTGCCACCAGGTCGGCCACCTTCTCGAGTTCGGCAACCGTATCGGTGCCCTGATTATAGTAGTAGATGTTGGCGGTGTCGAAGTTGAAGCGCAGGCCGGGATGGCCTACCGCGGTCAGGGTCTTGCGGGCCATCTCGCCGTTGGCGCCGAAGGGCGGATGCGTCTCCATGCAGATGATGACCTTGTGGGCGAAGGCGTACTCGGCCGCCTGCCGCAAGCGCGCGATCACCATCTCCCAGGGCACCTGCGGCGCGGCCTGGGCGCTGACGAAGAGCCGTGGCACCCCAATCCGTTGGGCGCCATCGATGACCGGCAGCAACTCCGCGGCAGTGGTTTCCGAGTCGAGGACGACGTGCGTTGCGAGGGTGGCGATGGTGACGCCGTGGCGGCGGGCCAGCTTGGCCATGGCGGGGTAGTCGCCGCCTGGGGCCGGCGGCGCTTCGGCATGGTACACGCCTGCCTTGGGGAAGTTCTCGAAGGCGGCTTCCAGGGTGTCGAAGACACCGGTTCGGCACGAGATGATGTTAGCCATGATGGTCTCCGGATGTCCGTGGCGTCAGCGCTGGTGGTCGCGGCGCTGGCCCGCGGCGTGGTGGACACTATAGCGTCTCCGGCTCTCGTCGCCCGCTTTGCCGGCAGGCGCCTGGCGGGCTATGGTCGCAGCCGGTGGCGGGGCCTGGTGCGAGCGGTGCCCGCCGGACGCAGCGTCACTCTGACCGAGCCAGCAGGGCACAAGGAGACGGGCACGATGTTCAGCAATCTGAGTCCGGGCGCGGTGGGCCTCGGCGGCTCGGCGGCGGAGATTCTGGCCGCGGCCAAGACGGCGGGATTCGGCGGGGTCGAGTTGTTGGGCGGACTGCCGCCGGCCGCTCTGCGGGAACTCTACAGCCAGCATGGCCTGCAGGTCGGAACCATGGGCCTGCCGGTCGAATTCCGCAAAGACCAGACCACCTACGAACAGAGCCTGGCCGGACTGCGCGCGGCGGCGCAGGAGGCGGCCGCGACCGGCTGTACGCGCTGTGCCACCTGGCTGCTGCCGTTCTCGGATGCTCTGCCCTACGTCGAGAACTTCCGCCTGCACGTGGACCGTTTGCGGCCGGCCGCCGCGGTCTTGGGCGAGTTCGGCATCCGCCTCGGTCTGGAGTATGTCGGCCCGCAGACCATGCGTCAGGGGCATCGGCACGACTTCGTCCACACCCTGCCGCAGTTGCTGGAGTTGTGCGGCGCCATCGGTACCGGCAACGTCGGGCTCCTGCTGGACAGTTGGCACTGGTACACGGCCCACGAGTCGGTCGCGGACCTGCTGCGCCTCGACAACCGGCTGGTCGTGCAGGTGCATGTCAACGATGCCCCCAGTGGCATCGCCGTCGACCAGCAACAGGACAGTGTCCGTGAGCTTCCCGGCGCCACCGGAGTGATCGACATCGGGGGCTTCCTGAAGAGCCTGGCGGCGATGGGGTACGACGGTCCGGTCACGCCGGAGCCCTTCTGCGCCGCCCTGCGGGAGTTGCCGCGCGAGGCTCTTGCCGCCAAGGTTGGCGCCTCCATGCAGCGCATCTGGCAGATCGCCGGCCTGGCGCGCTGAGAGGTGACCTGGCGGCCTTATCCTAAGGCCAGTTTCGGCAGAGCGGTGGCAATAGGAGATGGGACGATGAAGCGACTCTCGGGCTTGAAGACCGTGGTGACGGGTGCCAGCAAGGGGATCGGCAGAGCCATCGCTCTGGCGTATGCGGCCGAAGGGGCCGAGGTCGCGGTGACGGCACGCACGTCAGCGGCCCTGGATGAGGTGGTGGCGGCGCTGGCAGCGCAGGGCTGTACGGCGGTGCGGCTGGTGTGGGACATCGCCGCGGTGTCAGAGGCCGAGGCCTGCCTGGCGGAGGCCAAGCGTCGGCTCGGCGGCCTTGATGTCCTGGTCAACAACGCCGGGGTCATCCGCGGTAATGCCGAGCATCCGGTGGCAGACGCCGAGGCGCTTTGGGACTACACCATGGACGTCAATCTCAAGGGGCTGTACTTCGCCTGTCAGGGTGCGGCGCAGGTCATGCAGGCGCAGAAGCACGGCGTGATCATTAACCTGGCCTCCGATGCCGGCTTCCGTGGGGCGCCGAACCCCTACTGCATCTCGAAGTGGGGCGTGGTCGGCTTCACCCGTGGCCTGGCGCAGCAACTGGCGCCGCATGGCGTCCGCGTCTGCGGCATCGCGCCGGGACCGGTGGCGACGGAGATGATGGGCTGGCAGCCGGGTCAGTCGATGACCTCCCCCGGGCTGCCGCTCGGACGCTACGCGCTGCCCGAGGAGGTCGCCCGCGTCGCCGTCTTTCTCGCCTCCGCCGACGCCGTGGCGGTCTACGGCGAATCCATCGTGCTCAATAGCGGCAACCCGTGAACGGGAGCGTCGCCCTGTAGGTGCTTGCTTACCGCGCTCCGCGCGCTGCCAAAGCGGTGTCAAGCCACAGCACTCAAAAGCGCCACACGTTGTTGTGGCGCAGAATTATACCGCGTGGCGTAATCGCCGCGCTTTGGACTGCGGCGGCTCGACGCCGCTTTGGCTCCAGAGGAGCCGGACGCGAGTCCACTGATTCCACACCAGGGAGACTGAAGATGGCAACCGCGAAGCAGGCGAAGGGGGCTCCGAAGGCAGGGCGGCGGCAGGCTGCAGGGGCCAGGCAGGCGCCGCCGGCCTTGCGCATTGGCTGGGGGCTCCGGGACATGACCCCCACCCGGCCCGCCATGCTCCAGGGCCAGATGCACTGCCGGGTGGCGACCCGCGCCATGGATCCGCTGCTGGTGACGGCCCTGGCCATAGAAGGCATTGCAGCGCGCGCCGTCCTGATCTCCTGCGATCTCGCCTTCGTGCCCGATGATGTTCTCGCCGCGGTGCGTGCCGGCGTCTGTCGGCAGGTCCCGGAGCTGCAGTCGGACGAGATCGTGCTCTTTGCCACGCACACGCACACCTCCCTGGTTCTGGGCGACGGCTTCTACCCCTTCCCGGGCGGCGACGTCATGACTCCCGCGGAGTGCGCGGCTCTGGTCACGGAGCAGGCCGTGGCCGCGGCGGTGGCGGCCTGGCAGTCACGCCAGCCCCGCTTGCTGGGCCGCGCCTTCGGGCACGCGGTCGTGGGGCATAACCGCTATGCCGTCTACGCCAACGGCGAGGCCCGGATGTATGGCCAGACCGCGGTCCCGGAGTTCACCGGCATCAGCGGCTACGAAGACCATGGTTTGGACATGCTCTTCACCTGGGAGCCCGACGGCCGCCTGGCGGGCATCGCCCTCGCCATCCCCTGTCCGTCGCAGGTCGACGAGGGGCTGAACGTCTTCTCGGCAGACTTCTGGCACGAGATTCGCGTGGAGCTGCGGCAGCGCTACGGCGAGCAGGTACACGTCCTGCCGTTGTGCGCGGCGGCCGGCGACCAGTCGCCGCACTTCCTGCTCTACGGCCGTCAGGAGGAAGAGATGCGGCGGCGGCGCGGGGTCAGCGAGCGGCAGGAGATCGCAGCGCGGGTCGGGGCTGCGGTGGAGCGGGCGCTGGCCTGTACCCCGCCGCCGCCGAGCCAGCCGGAGTGCGCCTTCACCCATGAGACTCGGCATCTCGAACTGCCGCCTTTCGCCATCTCGCGTCAGGATCGCGACTGGGCCTTTGCGACTCTGGTGCAGTGCGCCCGGCAGGGCGATCTGGAGAGCTGGTGGCCGAGCCGCCTGCGCACCATCATCCAGTGTGCCGACGGCCAACTCGCTAGCGCTCCGGTCGCCGTCGAGACCCACATCATCCAGCTCGGCGACGTCGCCATCGCTGCCTGCCCCTTCGAGCTCTTCCTGGACTACTCCATGCGCATCAAGGCGCGCAGCCCGGCGGCGCAGACGGTGGTGCTGCAACTGGCCGGTGGGCTGGGCTGGTACCTGCCGACCGCCAAAGCCCTGCAGGGCGGCGGCTACGGCGCCATGCCGGCTGTCTGTGCGGTCGGACCCGAGGGCGGCGGCGTCTTCGTCGAGGACACGCTGCGCGCCATCGGGGCGCTGTTTCCGGCGTGAAAGGGCCCGCTGTTCGGGCCGTGTTCAGCAGCCAAGGCGGCCTCGCGAGCCGCGTTGTCGGCGCCTTAGCGAAAGACAACGGTTCAAGCGGACGACACGCTAGTCTGCATTACTCACCACGAAGACCACGAAGACCACGAAGGTGATGAATGACAGATGGTTACAGCCTATCCCTCTAGCTCAGTTTGTCTTCGTGAACTTCGTGGTTGAAATGACGGTTTGTGATTAGGTCAGGCTAGGTGGAGCGACTTCATGTATCCTTCGCGGCTGGGTATTGCCCTCGGTGTGTCTCTCAGCGCTCTGGCTTCCTACCCGGCGACCAGCCGGGCTGCCGAACTGGCGCGGCCCTCCGACGTCCAGGTTGCCTGGCATGAGCAGGAACGCATCCAGTTTGTCTGCCTCGACCCGTGCACCTGGCAGGGGCGCGAGTATGACAACCACACGACGGCGCTGACCGACATGCGGCTGGAGCGGCTCGATGTCGAGCAGTGGTGCACGGCCGCGGCGTCGTGGGGAGCGCGGGAGTTGCTTCTGGTCTGCAAGCACACCGGCGGCTTCTGCTGGTGGCCGACCACCACCACCGACTACAGTGTCAAGGGCATCCCCTGGCAGGGCGGCAAGGGCAACCTGGTGCAGGATCTGGCGGCGGCCTGTCGGCGCCACGGACTGGCGCTGGGCGTCTACCTCTACCCCGACGATCCGCGCTATGCGGGCGGCATCGGGCGCAGCGGCAAGACCGACGATCCGGCCAAGCAGGAGGAGTGGAACCGGCTGTACCGGACGCAGTGGGAGGAAGTGCTGACCTTGGGCGGCAAGGATCTGCTGCGGGAGATCTGGTTCGATGGGGGCTGCCAGATCCCGCTGGGCGACCTCTTCGAGCGTCTGGCCCCGAATGCGGTCCTCTTCGGCGTCGACCATCCCAGCCGGATGATCCGCTGGGTCGGCAATGAGGCCGGCATAGCGTCGGAAGCCAACTGGAATACCATCGGCGGTCCGGACGGCACGGTCTGGGCGCCGATGGAGTGCGATACCCCGCTCTATGACCACAACTGGTTCTGGTCCGCCGCCAACGAGTCCAAGCGCAAGAGCCTCGATCACCTGCTGAGCCTCTATGTGCAGTCGGTCGGCCGCGGTTCGGTGCTATTGCTGAACTCGACCCCGAACACCGATGGCCTCATTCCGGAGGGCGACATGGAGCGCTACCGCGAGTTCGGACAGGCCATCGAACGCACCTTCGGGCAGGCGCTGGGGGCGGTGACTGAGGTGACCGGCAGCGTGGCCGAGATCGACCTGCGCACCCCTCAGCGCCTCAACTGCAGCGATCTCTGGGAGGACTACCGCCTGGGGCACCGCATTCGGGCCTACGTGGTCGAGGGTCGCGTCAACGGCGCCTGGACCCAACTGGCCACGGGCACTGCCGTGGGCCGGCGCAAGATCGACATGTTCGCGCCGGTGTTGGCGGACCAGGTGCGGGTGCGGGTGACGCAGTCGGCCGGCGAAGCGGTCATCCGGCGCTTCCAGGTGCATCACGTCGACGAGGCCCTCGCCAGCGCCCACCTGCCGCCGGTCAGTCGGGGCTGTCCGGCGACGGCCTCGAGCGTGCACAGCGCGCCCTACGAAGCACGGTTTCTGGTCGATGGCGACTCGAACACGCGCTGGGGTACGGCGGACGGCGCTCGCGAGCCCTGGGTGGAGATCGATCTCGGTCGGCCGCGCAAGATTGCGCGAGCGGCCGCCAGCGAGCTGGCCGACCGCGTCCGTGAGTTCCGCATCGAGGTCCGCCTGAGCCCAACCGAGCCCTGGCGCAGCGTCTTGGCCGGCGAACGCATCGGCGCACGCTGGGCGGCGGACTTCGAGCGGGTGACGGCCCGCTTCGTGCGCCTGCAGATCCTGGCTTACGAGGGCCCCGGGGCGACGCTGTGGGAGTTCGAGGTGCACGACCGCGCCGCCGCCTGGGAGGCGGTCGGGACCTGGGCCGGCGCCGCCGTTGACGTCGACCTGTCGACCACCGTCAATGAGCCCGGGCAGTACGAACTGCAGTTCGCCGATGGCGCCGGCAACCCGGTGGTGGTGGAGAGCGCGGAGCTCCTCCTGGATGGGCAACTGGCGGCCGCGGCCGATCTCGACGGGGTCGGCTCGGCGACGCTCAAACTGCGGCGGACGCAGGCGCTCGGACCTGCCAGCCGCACGGCCGTACGAACCCACCTGCGGGTCGCCCCGGAAGCCCGCGGCGGAGTGCGTCTGCGGCCGCTATGGTGAGGGCTTGTTGTCTGTCGCACCCAGGGCGGCCAGATGTCTGCCATCCTGGCCATGGCTGTTTCAGGAAAGCTCTCGTGAGGCAGACTGGAGGCGCCTGTCTCAGTACGCCGCGCGCCCTACGGGAGATAGCGCGGTGCGGTTCCCCTGCCAGCCACCCGGCTGGGTTCCCTCGCGTTCCCACGGGTCTTCAGAGGACCAGATCGGCCATCATGTCCATGCGGCTCCAGATGCTGCGCGACAGGTGGGAGTCGTTGCGGCTGCGCTACGTGCGCGACATCAGGGCAGAGAACCGCCTTCGCCGCTGGGATTACACGGGCCTGCCGGCGCGCCGAACTGCGGGCCGGAATCGACGCCATCGTCGCTGAACTGTACGGTCTCTCCATCCCGCTGCCGCATCGGCGCGGTGAAGGACCTCGAAACCCGCGTGGTCCGGGCCCGGGAACTTGGCGCCGTGGCGTACGTGCCCACCGCCAGGGCCGTTGCTGACCTGGAGGATGAGGATGACGTGCGGGAGCTCGCCGGGTCGGTGTAGATGGGCGCGGGCAATGGAGATGCGGTGGGCCTCCACCGCAGGCAGTCAGTACGCGCGGGTGCCCTCACCCGCGGCCGCGTGGGGGCACGCGGCGGTACGGTTCCGATCAGCAGGCGGTCAGTACGCGTGGGGGCCCGCGGCGGTACGGTTCCGATCAGCAGGCGGTCAGTACGCGCGGGTGCCCTCACCCGCGGCCGCGTGGGGGCACGCGGCGGTACGGTTCCGATCAGCAGGC